>CAYZHH010000267.1:0-5257 GCA_964478275.1 uncultured Candidatus Kuenenia sp. | reverse complement strand
GTCGTGCCAACTCGCTCGAACGTGAGCTTGGGGACGCCCCCGCCCGCGGGCGGGGCCGAGGCAAACGCGTAATCAAAGGCCTTTCGGATACGAGCTTCGACCGCCTCTTCACAGAGCACGGGCATCGAGCGGCCTGCGTGGAAACAAAGCGGTCGCACATCATCGAGGCCGTAGACATGATCGACGTGGTCGTGCGTGTAGAGCACGGCATCCACTCGCCCGATGCCCTCGCGAAGAAGCTGCGTCCGTAGATCCGGAGTTGTGTCGATGAGAAGATGCCCGTCAGGCAGGCCAATGAGAACGCTCGTTCGCGTGCGACGATCGCGAGGGCCACCCATCAGACACGTATTGCATCCGCAGCCGACCATTGGCACTCCCACGCTCGTCCCGGTGCCGAGGAAAAGCAGCCGGCCAGAAAGATCTCTTCCTTGGTGCCACGGGGGCCGGCCCTCCCGCGCGGCACGCTGATCCGGAGTGGTGTTCGATGTCATGGTCGGGATTATTGGCCAAACACGACAGCGGCACCACCGAGATGTGTTTGGCAACCGATACAATGCTGTCATGTGCCCATCCGGGCGATGAATCGAGCCCTCTCGTGCAGGGCTCGGCCCGGTACCGTCGAGCGTGTTCGAATGGCAGCCGAGCCTGACCTGCTTTTTGTGTACGGCACGCTTCGGCCGGGACTCTCGAGCGAAGGAAGCCGCCTCGTGCGTGACCTCGAATCGCTCGGGGAAGCCACGGTCCGTGGCGTGCTCTATGACCTAGGTGACTATCCCGGCATGGTCGTCGGCGATGGGCTCGTCCACGGGGACGTGCTTCGCGTGAAGAGCATGGAGCAACTTGCGGCCCTCGACACCTACGAGGAGTGCGACAGACCAGCCCCGCTCTTCCACCGGATCGTGACAACAGCCCGCTCGAGGGACGGGAGCGAGTGCATGGCATGGGTCTACGTCTATGCGCGCGAAGTCGCGGACGCGACGAGGATTGACCACGGCGACTACGCCGCATGGCGAAGCCGCTGAGCCCACCGCCGCGAGACCGCAAACAGCCCCCTTCGCGAGCCTGGCCTCGGTCGCTGCCCAGGTCGCCCCAGTCCCCGCATCTGCCGCCTTTTGCAGCACGATGTCGCCCGAAGTGCCGCGCTGGCGGGCGGCCCACCGAGGGCAGAAACGCCCGAGAGTTCCAATTTCTCGGCTTTGCGCTGGGTCATGGCCATCCTGGCACGGGTTTTGCTAACTTCCGCGTGGGCTCCTTGTCGCCAGCCAGACACCGATACGGCGGCTGTCCCCCGTCGGCCTTGAAGGTCGTCGCTGGGCAGATCGATGTCGCGTCGTCCTCTGATCGACAAGGTGCTTTCCTTTTCCATCCCATCCTCAGCAAGGACGACTTCAGCGATGAGCACGAAGACGAAGCTGGAATACATCTGGCTCGACGGTTACAAGCCCACCCAGAGCCTTCGGTCAAAGACCCGCGTTGAGCGGAACTTCGGAGGTTCCCTCGAGGAGTGCCCGATGTGGTGCTTCGACGGCTCGAGCACCGAGCAGGCCTCGGGCGGCGACTCCGACTGCCTCCTCAAGCCGGTCGCGATCTTCCCCGACCCGTGCCGGAAGAATGCCTACCTCGTGATGACCGAAGTGCTCAACGCCGATGGCACGCCGCACGATTCCAATGGCCGGGCCAAGATTGACGATGACGACGACGACTTCTGGTTCGGCTTCGAGCAGGAATACTTCCTGTGGAACACGCTCAACAACAATCCTCCTGGTTTTCCTGCGGGCGGATATCCCGCCCCACAGGGCCCCTACTACTGCTCGGTGGGGGCTGCGAATGCCCACGGCCGCGACTGCGTAGAAGAGCACCTCGACGCCTGCATCGAGGCAGGCCTCAACATCGAGGGCATCAATGCCGAAGTGGCGGCGGGCCAGTGGGAGTTTCAGATCTTCGCCAAGGGTGCCAAGCGTGCCGGTGACGAGATTTGGATGGCTCGCTACCTGCTCGAGCGGATCGGCGAGGAGTATGGCTACGCCATCGAGTGGCATCCGAAGCCGCTCGGCAAGCTCGACTGGAATGGCTCTGGCATGCACGCCAATTTTTCCAACGGCCTCATGCGGACCTCCGGTGACAAGCAGGTCTTCACGAGCATTTGCGAGGGTTTCGGTGGCGTGATCGATCGTCACATCAGCGTGTATGGTGCTGACAACGATCAGCGGCTCACCGGAAAGCATGAGACGGCCCGGATCGATCAGTTCACCTACGGCGTGTCTGACCGCGGTGCCTCGATCCGGATTCCCGTCGGCACGATCGAAGCCGGCTGGAAGGGACGGCTCGAGGACCGGCGGCCGGCCTCCAATGCCGACCCCTACAAGGTCGCCGCTGCAATCATCAAGACGGTCAAGGAAGCGACGGCTGCCGCCGGCGTTGCCTGAGTCCCATCGTTTCGTCCACCTGCGTTGTTCACAGACCTCCCTCGGCTTTACCGCCGAGGGAGGTTTTTATTTGGGCGGTGTGGTTCTCTAGCGCCCCCCGTCACGCAAGGTCGCCAACGCATCCGCTGCGACGCCGGATGCGTTGCCGACTTCCCGGCGGAGGCCGGGCAAGCACGGCGGGGCTATGGATGGCCCGGCGAGCGTGAGGCTACTCGCCAAACTCGACCTCGCGAATCGCTTCGATCATGTGCCGCATTGTCTGGTAGCGGTCCGATGGGCTCTTGGCGATGGCCTTCATGACGACCTCGTCGAGCCGTGGGGGAATCCCCCGACCAGGACTGGCCTTCGACGGGGGAGGTGGGTTGTCATGGATGATGTTCTCGAAGGTTTCCTGGATCACCCGGCCTCGAAAGGGCTCCCGGAGCGCCGCCATCTCGTAGAGCACGATGCCCGTGCTGAAGATGTCGGATCGCTCATCGACCACGGCTCGGTTCACGTTCACTTGCTCGGGCGACATATAGAGAGGCGTGCCCGGACGTTCCCCGGCCATCGTGATCGACTGAAGGGAATCCGATGGCTTTCGCGCAATCGAGGGATGCTGCGGCTGGTCGTCTGACTGCCCCCAGACTTTGGCCACGCCCCAGTCGAGGAGAATGACCTCGCCGAAGTTGCCCACCCAGATGTTCTCGGGCTTCACGTCGCGATGAATCACACCTCGGGCATGGGCATACATGAGCGCCAAGGCTGCCCCCTCGACGATCTCGAGCCGGCGGCGAAGCGGAAAGGCGGTGATCGCGGCAGAGTCGCCTCGGGCAATCCGCTTGAGGATCTCAAAGAGGTTTTCCCCCGAGACCCGCTTCATCGTGAAGTACAGCCCCTCGGCCTCATCCTGGCCGATCTCGTAGACGGGCACCGTGTTGGGGTGCTGGAGCTGGGCCGTCACGCGGGCCTCGCGCAGGAGCCGCCGATTCTCTTTCTCGTCGTGCCTGGACTCCGGCAGAAGCGTTTTCATCACGACCGTTCGGCCGGTGATCTGATCGAAGCACGTGCGAAGGACGGCCGAACCGCCGCGGGCCATTTCGTGGAAGTTCGTGTATTTGGCTAGGCCGTGCGGGAGCGTCTCCGGCAGCGCGTAGTCGGTGCCGCTCAGAAAGATCGGCCCCTGTCCGTCAGTGGGCGGCATCGAAGGGGTCTCCAGGGCTCGACAGCAAGGCATGACCGTGAGCGTGAATTATGCGGCGAGGTACCCACACCGTGCAATCACTTCGTGAAGCGGGTCACATGATCTTCAATCGCGATCGCCGAGCGTCGGAGCCCGTCGCGCGGAGCCAAACGTTCCGCGACGTCGTGGCAGGCCTTGGTTACGGCGTGTGATGCAAGAAGCGGCCTCAAGCGTGGCTGCAAGCGTGGCCGCGGTAAGTCCGCGAGATGCCACTGATCCGCCGATGCCCAGCCGCCGCACGCGGGCGGCGTTGTCAAACTGATCGTGAGCCAGTGGCATGAGCACCTGGGGAACTCCTGCCAGCATCGCCTGCCCCGAGGAACCGCTCGAGCACGTCGTCTGGAGCCGCCCGGCACCCTGGGCGGCGAGAAGCGGCTCCACAGCACCGCTGGCTGCAGGTAAAGCGCGATGACCGGCATCCCCAGCTTCTCCTGGGCCATGAGCGCACCGAATCCGAAGCAGTTCGTGATGCCAACGACGCCGGAGTTGCCAGCCCATCTCGCATGGAGGGCGTACTGGTCGCGAAGGGCAGGACTCAGGGAGCCGAAGACATGGCGAAACCCTCGCTGGGGATGCCACCGATCCGGACTGCGGATGGTTGCGTGAAACGCCTCCGCACTGCCCAGCGGCTCGAATGGCACACCACTTTCCGTCACGACGTCTGCAAAGTGCTCGTTGGTCGCAAGCGTCACCTCGTGACCGCGATCGTTCAGCTCGAGGGCGAGCCCGAGCATCGGAAACACGTCTCCGGCGCTCCCGAAGGTAGAACAGATGAATCGCATCGGCCACAATTCCTTGGCCGCAAGGGCACGATCGCCGTAGAAGTGTATGAGATGGCCAATCACATGACCGGATTGTGGATTGCTTTCGTGCATGGCGCCGTGGCCATCTTCGCCACGGTGCTCATCGCCTGCGCTGGCACGGCATCCGCGGGCGAGGCAGCCGACTCGCCCGGCACGGCGCGTGCCTCGAACTACCCAGACCCTGATCCAACGGAGAAGCCGGAGGGATCGTTCAACATCCCCCGCGACACGACCGGCGGCACGCAGTTCTGGACCGACTTCGTGATTCGCGGCGGATGGCGAATCCAGCGCAACGAAATGACCGGGCACTACCGGCTCCTCGACGAAAAGAATATTCGCCAGGGATGGGGCAACTACGCGTTCTGCTTGCGGGAGCTCGATCGCCTGATGCCGACTGATCCGCAGGCAGCCGACCGTCGTCATGTGGTAGTGCTCCTCCATGGACTCGGGCGGTCTCGCACCTGTTGGGATGCCCTCGCACCGCGCCTGGAGCGCGACGGCTATCGTGTGGTGCCCTTCGGCTACGCGAGCACACGAGGCACGCTGAGCGATCACGCGTTCGCGCTCGACCATGTGCTGCGGCATCTCGAGCGGTGCGAGAGGGTGTCGTTCGTCGGGCACAGCCTCGGGAACCTCGTGGTGCGCCGCTCTCTCGACGAGCATTCCGCGCTGCTCCCTGGCGAGCCGAAGCGAGAGCGGATGGTGATGCTCGGTCCGCCGAACCTCGGTGCGCAGATGGCTCGGCGAATGAAGGGCAGTCGGCTGTTTGGTCTTGTTGCGGGCGCCGCGGGCGAGCAGTTGTCGGA
>CAYZHH010000266.1:0-5281 GCA_964478275.1 uncultured Candidatus Kuenenia sp. | reverse complement strand
AGCCTTTATATGACAATGGCAAGGCGCTCATTGTGCGGTACCCGACGAAAGGCGATAAGTCGTTGCCGCTCTCATCGACGCCGCTGAGGATCGACCTTCGGCACAGCGGTGTCGGCGACCTCGCCGCGGCATCCCATGGATACGGTCGATTCGAAGGCCTGAGTCCGATCGCGCTCGTGTTCGACCAGGCTGGCCGTGTTGCGGAAGTGATCCAAAAGGTCGGTGTGACAGGCCCCACTGCGGTCGATCCGATTGTCCCGAGCGAAGTCATCTACTTCCTGTTTGCCGAACGCTCCGCCATCGATGACGACACATCACTATCGAGTGAGTTATCAGTTTGGGTAGCGGTCAATCCTCAAACAGGCCGTATCAATGTCTCTGGCAACACCCCTGCGGCAGGTACAGATATTGTCACAGCCCGCGATCGGGCCCGGAAAGCCATTGCATTCGGAAAGTGAACCATGATCCTTCGTCGTCATATTGTTTTGCATCGTGGCGCGACCCGCAAGGGCACCACGCTTCTCGAAGTGCTCATCGCCTCAGGCATTCTCGTCGTGGGGCTCGCGAGCGTTGCGGCACTCCTCCCCGCAGCGGGAGTGATCCTTAGCGACGCGGTCGCGGCTGATCGGGCCGCGGCGATAGTGGCCAACGCCGCGGCCGATCTCGACTTTCGGAGGACGCTCACAGCAGCCCAGTTTACGGCCGCCATCAAGACGGTCATGATCGGCGATGTTTTCCTCGCCGCGCCGTTCAACGCCGCGCCGTTCAACGCCGCTCCGTACAGTAGGATTGCGTCGATCCCGACGGCCACAGTCGATGACCGGGCGTACGGAAGGACATGGTTCGTGGCCACAGCGTCACCGCTTGCAGAGTCGGCGGTTGCAATGACTGTCGGGATGCCCGTCCGCGTCTCGGTGGCGGTGATCAGGAGCCGAACGCCAGAAGTGAAGACCCCCTCCTTGGTCCTTACAGAAGTCTCATCCGGCGTCTATAGGATGACTGGCGGCACGGCCATTGCGCGGGAGCTCGACCGCAAGCGGTTTCTGACGCCCTGCGCCTGGGTGCCCGTCTTGAAGAACAGCCGTGTGCGGTGGCTCCAAATTCAAAGCTCGTGGTCAACCTATGCAGCGGGTACTGGGGGAAGCCTCGGCGCCATCACGCAGTGCTATGTGTCATTTGTCGATAGTAACGCTGCGGATGATGTGAAGTCGGGCGTCACGATCACCGCCTACCCGATCAGTGGTGTGATTCGGGTGGAAGAACGAATCCTTATCCTCAACTAAAGCATTTGGAGTGTTGGCCATGAGCCGCGACCGTCATCCCCGCTGCGGCATGATCCTGCTCTTGGTGCTGAGCATGCTGACGCTTTTTCTCGTGACGGGCACCACGCTCATCGTCATGGCGACGCGCACGCGGGCTGCAGCACGCGGCTTCATGAAGGCGGCCGGTCAGGTAGACGCCTCTCCCACCATCCCCAGGGGAATGCTCAACGAGGCTCTCCTCTTGGTGCTCCGCGGTCCGAAGATTGATGCCCGAGTTGCCGTCGGCAAGCCTTTCATCAGGGACTTCTTGACCGAGAGCCTTCTCCAGGACATGTATGTCGCCGACCTGAGCCGTGTGCCGTTTCGCATCCCGCCGAATCCTCTCGGACTGCAGTACGACGCATTCGACTTTGCCGACGACGTCGGTGTGAACAAATACTTGGCGAAACTGAATGACGATGGAACAGGAACAGTCTCGACAGCATCATTCCGGAGGCCCGCCTCGGGGCCGATGCTTCCTATCGAAGTCGATAACGATGGCGACGGGAAGAACGACGGGGTATGGCTAGCGGACATCCTTCCTACGGTCGTGGGGCCCAATGGCGGCGAACTCACCTTCCGCGTGTCGTACCTCGTGCTCGATCTCGACGGCCGGATCAATGTCAACGCCCATGGTGGTGGCGGCAGCCCGGTCGGCCCCGCCTCGATCGACGGATCCTCGCTGACCGCGTTCGCCGGTAATCGTTGGACCGTCATGCAGAATGGGGGAACGCCCGCTGCGTCAACCATGACGATGAATCTTCGGCAGCCCCCTGTGCTCGGGCAGGCCATCCTCGGCCGGGGCAGCAGTGCGTATGCCTTGCGGCTCGACCGAGAGGCTCCACGGCCCGCTGCGCTGACCGGTACCGTGGCCCAAAATCCCTTCACGCTCGGTGAGCTCGAGCGGGTGCTGAGGCCATTCGACCGTGATTGGTCAGCCCTGCCGCCGCGGCTGGCCGCGATTCTCGATGATCTCGACAATTCTGCCCGCCAGACGGTCACCACCGACAGTTGGGATGTGACCAGCAGAATCGGCGGTACAGAGCCCCCGGCCGTCGCTAGCCCCACGCCGCAGTTCGATCTGACGAGCTTCGCGGGTGACAAGGCGGGCTTCGCGCAAGCCTTGTACACAGCCCTCACCACCGTCGGGGACCCCGCGAAGATGCCGCCCGCCAACGGCGTGACGGCCCAGTGGTGCGCGAACGTCGCGGAGTTTCGCGACCCAGCATCGGGAGCGACGGCGATCGAGATTCCCGCCGCCGGTGGCACCTCCTACACGGGAGCGAAGCCTTCGGACCTCAGCGGTGCGGGGGGGGCTTGGTCCGGGGGCTTCGAGAGCAACGGCGACCTGGTTGGCGTTCCTGTCGGAACTGCGATCGAAATCACGAACATCCTCGGTGGTGTTGGCATCCTCAAGTCGCTCGTTGCCGATTACGGGGCGATCCTCGATGCGGTCTCCGTGCCATCGCGATTCGCGGCGACCATCGCGCAGAGCGCGGCCCGCGAGCCGGGTCGGGTGAACGTCAACACATGCAGCCCGACTGTCTGGAATGCGCTCACTGGCTCCGGAGGCCCAACCCCAACGAAGCCTGCCGGTCCGATCACTTCCGAATGGGGTCTCATTCGGGACACCGCCTTCGCCCAGCCCCCCACGGAGGCTGATATCCGATTACTCAGAAACAACGACCGCGCGACGGCCAATCGCATGGCGTCGGCTGCCACAGTCCGGTCGAATGTGTTCGCCATCTGGATCACTCTCGAAGTGAAAGACGGAGCCATCACGAGCAATTCCACCACCTACCATCGACTCTTTGCAATCGTCGATCGTTCGATCCCCGTCATTTTCGTCGCGGGTGAGAACAGAGACGTTACGAAAACCATCCGGCTCAAGCGTTTCCTGAACTAGCAGGCGTATTCCATGCGGCCCATCCTTGTTTCATCCGAGCCTCGACGCGATGCCAATGCCACTGGTCACGATGGTTTCAGCCTCGTGGAGTTGCTTGTAGCATCGATGCTCAGCCTGCTCATCATGGGCGCCGTGGCGTCGCTCTTAGGCGATTTCGGACGCACCGTTTCGGACGGGCGGGCCGTGATGGAGCTCAGTAGTCGCCTTCGGAACACCGGCTGGCGGCTGCGCCAGGATCTCGCCGGCCTGACCTGTGTGCCTGAGCCTCTCGTTCGCCCAGAGGCGAATGTGGGCTATTTCGAGGTGGTCGAAGGCAGTCCCCCGCCGGGGGGAGCTGCGCTCGTCCAGGATGTCGATGACGTGCTCGCGCTCACCACCTCGAGCCCCTCCACTCCTTTTACCGGAAGGCTCCAAGGGGCGATGGGTTTCGAGTCGCCAACCGCGGAAGTGATTTGGTACTGCGAGCCGTCGGGCGAGTTATACAAGACTGCGCCGCTCCACAACCTCTACCGCCGGCAATTGCTCGTGTCGGCCACGCCGGAGGCTGGTGCCTTCTTGGGCAACGTATTCGCCGCCAAGGGGAATAGTGACCTTTCCTACGGCACGTATTGCAACAGCCTCGGCGATCTTTCCAAGACAGCAACCCGTGTGTCGTTGACGCGCACCGCCGGAAAATTGGCGGGCACCCGTGAGGAAGACCTGCTTCTCAGGAACGTCATCGCCTTCGATGTCCAGATTGTTCTGGCCGGCGCGACGGTGCCGGTCCATCAGGTGTTTCAAATGAGCGATACTGGTGATCCTGCTGCGGCTCCCATTCGTGGAATCGACATCCGGGTTCGAAGCATCGATCCGACCTCGGGGACTATCCGAGAATTCAAGATTGTCCATTCATTCAGCTCGCTGTGACCCGCTGCGGGAATGAGCAAAGCGCGGTAGACTTTAGTACGTGGGAATCTCAAAAAGGAGAGAATCGCTATGAACCGCCGCCATTCTGCCCGTCAGGGCTTCACGCTCGTCGAGCTCCTGGTCGTCATCACGATCATCGCGATGCTCATGGCACTGCTACTACCAGCGGTGCAGAACGCCCGCGAGTCGGCTCGCCGGACGGGTTGCTCGAACAATCTCTACCAGTTGGCACTGGCGTTGATTCGGGCGGGCGATTCCATGGGCTACGTGCCCGGGTGGCGGAATCGGAGTCCGCGGACGGGCGACGCGGCGGGGGTAAACCCGGTGTCGTGGCCGCTCCCACTGCTGCCATTCATGGAGCGGAGTGACGTATACAACAACTGGCGGACTGTCGTGTCGCCGAGTGCGCCAAACATCTCTTTTTTTATATGCCCGTCGAGCCCGCCGCCCAACCAAACCAACCCATGGCTTTCCTATGCGGGCAACTGCGGGAGCGGAAGCAATGACGTACCAACCGGTCGTCGGTTTGACGGAGTCATGCTCGATACCACGATCGCCAGTTCGGGATTGGTGAGTTTCGACGAAATCTCAGGAGCAGACGGTACAGGCACCACGCTTTTACTCACGGAGAAGTGCGGCCGGGGCTCGGTAGCCGTACCCTTGGAACAAGGATGGTGGGATCGCCGAAATGTGTCTCCTGCTCTGACATTTACAAACGCAGTCTTGCCCTGGGTGTCATTCTGGCCGACACCGGTGCCGGGAGTAGGGATTGTGGGGGCCCCAGCAGCAGTTGGTTATAAGGTCATCAATAACATTCTCAACCCCGCGGCCCCCGGTTTCCTCAGTCAGCCGTCGTCTAACCATCCTGGAGGTGCTATCGCCGCCTACTGTGATGGACGAACAAGCTTCATGAAGGACTCGGTCCAGCGTCAGCATTTCGCCCAGGTGCTTTCCTGGGACTCAACGCAGGCATCCAGCATATCCAGCACGAGTTGGGCCGCCAGCACGTATCCAGTCCTCCTCGAAACTGACTTCCAGTAAGCCGGATAGGGTTGGGGGTGAGCCCGCACGGCGCCAGGCATTGTTGCTCAGCAATACCAGCCAGTCCCCTACTCGTCGTTGAAGGGGCGGCGGGGTGGGGTGTCTGGTCCGTCAGCCGTGTGCTCGT
>CAYZHH010000265.1:0-5302 GCA_964478275.1 uncultured Candidatus Kuenenia sp. | reverse complement strand
GGCTCTCGCACGTCTGCCCTTTGGAATACGACCTCCTCTTTGAGCGGTTCCTCGACGTCAACCGTCTCGAAGCCCCCGATATCGATATCGACTTCTGCAAGGAGCGTCGCGGCGAGGTCATTGACTACGTCAAGCGAAAGTATGGCGAGGCGAACGTCGCCCAGATCGGCACCTTCGGCACGCTCGCCGCGCGGGCTGCAATCCGCGACGTGGGTCGGGCCTTGGGCATGACGATTCCCCGCGTGGACCAGATCGTGGCGCTCGTGCCCGATCAGCTTGGCATCTCGCTCGACGACGCAGCCGCGGCGGGCACCCAGCTTGCCGATGCCTGTGAGGCCGATCCCGAGGTGGCCGAGCTGGTGAGCCTGGCCCGTCGGATCGAGGGGCTTGCCCGCAACCTGGGCACCCATGCGGCCGCGGTTGTGATCGCGGATCGTCCGCTCGTGGAGTATGTGCCGCTATGCCGGGTAACGGGCAAGGAAGAAGTGATCACCCAGTGGGCCATGGGCGACGTCGAGCGGGCCGGGCTTATGAAGATGGATTTCCTGGGCCTTCGCTATCTCACGGTCGTTGCCAAGACGCTCGACATCGTCGCGGCCACCACCGGCACGCGGCCCGATCCCTTCGCCTTTCCGCTCGACGATGCCGCCACATTCGCCACGCTCTGCCGCGGCGAGACGAAGGGCATCTTCCAGCTCGAGAGCGGTGGCATCCGCGACCTGCTCCAGCGGATGAAGCCCGACCAGTTTCTCGACATCGTCGCGGTGAACGCCCTCTACCGCCCGGGGCCGCTCGAAGGCGGCATGGTGGATGAATACGTCGCTGTGAAGCATGGCCGCAAGCGGGCGGAGTTTCTCCATCCGGTCATGGAGGACGTGCTCGCCGAGACCCACGGCGTGATGGTCTATCAAGAGCAGGTGATGCGAATCTTGGAGCGGCTCGGCGACATCGACCTCTCCAAGGCGTACACCTGCATCAAGGCCATTAGCAAGAAAAAGCTCGAGACGATCGCGGCCTTCCGCGAAGAGTTTGTGGCGGGGGCCCAGTCGAAGGGGCTCACGAAGCAGCAGGCGGCCGAGGTTTTTGCGCTCATCGAGAAGTTCGCGGGCTACGGCTTCAATAAGAGCCACTCCACGGCGTACGCTCTTCTTGCCTGGCAGACGGCCCATCTCAAGACCCACTATCCCGTCGAGTTTATGGCGGCGCTGCTCTCGGGCGACATCACGAGCCGCAACTTCAAGAAGAAGGACGCGCTCGTCGAGCACATCGAAGATTGCCGCCGAATGGCAATCGAGGTTGCCCCGCCCGATGTGAATGCATCGATGGCCGATTTCTTCGTCGCTAGCGGCCGGATTCTGTTTGGCCTCTCCGCCGTCAAGGGCTGCGGAGTGCAGGCCTCGGAGGCCATCGCTGCCGAGCGGGCGCGTCGCGGGCCGTTCAAAGATCTTCACGATTTCTGCGGTCGCCTCGATCCATCGGTCGTCAACAAGACCGCGATCGAAAACCTCACCAAGGCCGGGGCCCTCGACTCGCTTGGCGGGCACCGTGGGCAGCTTCTTGCCGGCGTCGAGAAGGCGATGGCATCGGGTGCGTCGCAGCTCGCCGATCGCAAAAGCGGTCAGAAGAATCTCTTCGAGGCCTTTGATGAGCCGGTGGCTGCGGAGCCTGTCCCTGTCGGACTGCCGGACGTGCCGGCGCTCTCGGATCTCGAGATGCGGTCGGGCGAGAAGGAGGTGCTCGGCTACTACGTTCACAGCCATCCGCTCGCCGAATATCAGGGTCTCCTCGAAGCGATCTGCACGCACGGCACAGCGTCGCTTGGCAACGTGCCTGCGAAGGGAGACGTGCTCATCGGGGGCCTCGTCTCGGCGCTCAAGCTCTCCAACACGAAGCAGCCGCGGCCCGGCTCCAACCACACCCGCTACGGCATGTTCGATCTCGAGGACATGGAAGGGCTCGTTCGCAGCATCTGCTGGCCCGAAGACTTCGCCCGCGTGGGCGAACATATCCAGGCCGATGCGGTGCTCCTCGTCGCAGGCTCGATCGATCGTCGCGCCGGCAGTGAAGAGACGAACCTCATCGTCAACGATGTGGTTCCAGTAGCCGACGCCTGGCGGCTGCCAGCCCGGGGCGTCACCGTGAAGCTGGTGGCGGGGCGGCATGACCGCGACACGCTCGATCGTCTCGCAGCGGTTGTGGCGGCTCACCCCGGTGCCGTACCGCTGCGGCTCGTGCTCGATGTCGATAAGGTCGAAGGCGCCGAGGGCCCTGATGCGATGCGGGTCATCATGGATGCCGACCGCCAGGGTGTGGCCTGGTCCCCCGCCCTGCTGGCGGCTCTCGTGGACGCCCTGGGCCCAGGCTCGGTGCGGGCCGCCGTATCGCTCGGTGGCCGACGCCGGGAGCAGGCCTCCGGATCGGGCCGGGCGGGACGGGCCCCAGCCCGGGTGGGCTGAAGGAGGCCGCCAAAACCGGGCAAAGTCTGCCATTGCCTTCGGGCCATGGGCGGAATTACCCTCAAAAACATGGACAGCTCTCCCGAGCCGTCTCACCATCCGCCCAAAATCCCCTGGTGAACCCGATGCCCACGATCTCAGGCTCCCGCCCCATGCACCGCTGGGCCACCATCGTCTGCCTTGTCGCTGCCGTCGCGATCCTTCCTGCCGCGGTGTGTCAGGGCCAGTTTGGTGGTGGTGGCGCCGGTGGCAGTGCCGCCGGTGTCGTCGTGGATCCTCAGGGCGTGCTGCGGTCGCAGTCCATTATTGAGCCTGGGCTCACGAGGGAGCGGCGCGATGCAGCCCTCGAGGGCGTGCCGGCCAACCTGCGATCCACGTCGCCGCTGCGCAAGGTGGCGCTCTCGCGGCTCGAGGCGGCTGTTGCCAAGGCTGCCGCCGATGGCCGCGGCATGCCCGATGAAATCGAGAAGCTCGCGGGCCTCACCCGCGTGCAGTATGTCTTCGTGTACCCGGCCGAAGGCGATGGGCCCGGCGAGATCGTCATCGCCGGCCCCGCGGAGCCATGGTGCGCCGATGCGACCGGTCGTGTGCGTGGCATGGATACTGGCGCCCCCACGATGCTCCTCCAGGATCTTGCCACAGCCATTCGCTGCTTCGGCCCAGGCGAGCCACGGGATCGGCTCGTGGGCTGCTCGATTGATCCCAAGAAGGAGGGGCTCGAGGCACTCCAGGCCTATCTCCGTCGCACCGGCACCACGAATCCGCGGGCCGATGTCGATTCGCTCGTGCGTGGCATGAAGGACGCGCTCGGCACCCAGGTGGTGAGCGTGCAGGGCGTTTCCCCGGCGAGCCACTTCGCGCATGTGCTCCTGGAAGCCGACTACCGGATGAAGCTCATCGGTATCGGCCTCGAGCCGCCACCGGTCGCCATGAAGACATGGATCGATCTCGCAGGCGGCGGAGCTGTCTCGGCCAACGCCCTCCAGCGATGGTATTTCGTGCCGGACTATCAGTGCGTGCGGATCGCCGAGGATGATCTTGCGATCGAGCTGGTGGGCGAGGGCGTCAAGCTCTGCGGCGCCGACGAGGTCGTGATGCCTAATGGTTCGAGGCTGTCGTCCACCCGAGCCGATCGCGCGAGCACCACCTTCACCCAAGCATTCACCAAGCTCTATCCAAAGATCGCCGCTCGCAATCCGGTGTATGCCCAACTCCGCCACCTCATCGATCTCACCGTCATCGCCGCCTACATGCAGGAGCATGACGCCTACGGGAAAGCTGGCTGGAAGGCTTCGACGTTCCTCGATGAAAAGGCCTATCCGATCGAGACGCGGCCAGTCCCGAAGGAAGTGGAAACGGCGATCAATGCCGTCTGGCGTGGGAACCGGCTGCTCACGCCAATCGGCGGGGGCGTGACGGTGTATCCCCGCAGGGCTCTCGACCCGCCGAATCTGCTCATGGACGAGAAGGAAGAAGTCGCCAAGGCGCGAACAACCGCCGCGAACCTCCCGGCCGACGCCTGGTATTGGGACTGATTACACGCGGCGCTCGCCATCCATGGCTTCGCTTCGCTTCGCTTCGCTTCGCTTGCCGGACGGACGGCCCGGACGTGGCGACGCCTCCAGCGTCGCAGTCAAGTGGTGCGCGGACTGCGCTCGTGGGCCTCTCCCATGCAAGCCCCCGTTGATAAACGGAGGGCTGCGGGTCGAAGGCCGTTCCGCTTCCCATCACGACCGGTCTTGCCCAACGGCCCGCCGCCCCCTCGCTATCGCGAGGGGCTTCCATGAGCAAACACAAACGCGGCCTCGCAGGTTGTTCCCATCACGCCTCGCGTTGGCGAGTCACAAACGCGGCGTAATCGCTTGGCGTGTCGATGCCGCGCGTGGCGTGGTCGATCACCCCCACCGCGATCGGGATGCCCGCCTCGATGAGCCGGAGTTGTTCGAGGCTCTCGTGTGGCGCGAGCCGTGATTCCGGCAGCGCGTCCCAGGCCTCGAGCACCTCGCGGCGATACGCATAAAGCCCTACATGTTGCCAATAGCATGGTGGGTCTAAGTGCAACATGTCGTTGGCAAAGTCACGCGCACACGGCACCGGCGCGCGGCTGAAATAAATCGCCCGCCAGCAGCCAGGCTCGACTGTCCCTGGTACTGGTCCGGGGCCAGCCGACGGCCGGCGCCACGGTGTGAGCACGGCCTTCACAGCCGCTGGGTCATCGAGATCCTCGCGCCGTCGCAGCGCTGCCACCACGGTCGACACACCGGCCTCCGGGCAGCGATTCAAGAGCTCGATGGCGGCTTCGATCGCGGTCGCGGGAAGCTCGGGCTCGTCTCCCTGCACGTTCACGATCACGTCGGCCTTCGGCAGCCGCGAGAGCGCCTCGACGATCCTTGCCGTGCCGCTCGTGGCTTCGGGCGAGGTCATCACCACGTCGCCGCCAAACGCTCGTACCGCGGCGGCGATCTCTTCGGAGTCGGTTGCCACAACAACGCTTGCCACGCCGCGGGCAGCGGCGGCGTTTCGCCAGGTGTGTTCCACGAGGGTGCGACCGGTTTCGGCAAGGAGCATCTTGCGTGGAAGTCGCATGCTCGACAGGCGTGCGGGAATGACGACGAGGGGGACGGATGCCATGAAGGTGAGCCTGCGTGTGGAAGAAAAAAAGAGCCTTGCGGCGGCCGCGTGTCGGCGGCGGCCAGTTGTATATCCGCCCCTCGCTGGTAGCATCAAAAGCGGTTCGGGAGTCGCGAGGCGCCCTGGGCCTCCACTCGCCCGAGTGGCGGAATTGGCAGACGCGCAAGATTCAGGTTCTTGTCCAGGTAACTGGGTGGAGGTTCAAGTCCTCTCTC
>CAYZHH010000264.1:0-5360 GCA_964478275.1 uncultured Candidatus Kuenenia sp. | reverse complement strand
GCTCGATGAGATGGACCTCGGGCATGCTTCCCGGCCGAATGAGAACCGCAGTTGCAGCTGGCATCGATAGCACACAAGCCAGCGTCGCGACGATCAGCTGCCACACCCCATGCTGCGGCCTTTTGGCTCCCAAAATGGACATCGCCGGGCAGACCCCGAGGGCCACCACAACCAGCCGAGCCGCAGACCGCGCGGGTGGGTCTGTGAGCCATCCCAAGGCCACAGCGGCCGCCTCTCCCCCAAGAGCTAGGGCAGCAAGCACAGCCCACGCTGCGGCCGGAACCGCCGTGGAACCGCGCACAAGGTAGCCGCCACACGCAGCCGCCGCCGCAGTGACGGCCGCTGCTCCACAGGTAACCCAGATAGGATTCATGGTGCCAGCGTAGGCTCCACAATCGGGGAACGCACGCGATGACCCTGCCGGTTACACACCCTGGGCAGGATCGGGCCGACTGGGTGGCCGCTCACTCGATCCGCCGCCGAAAAGAACATGTTTCCAGACCTGCCTTCCGTTCCCTTTCGGACCTCACCCATGCCCTGCTTCGCTCCGGTCTGTTTCCGGAAGACGGTCGTCCTTGTCGTGCTGACGGTCGTGGCGTGCGCTGAGTCGCATGCCATCGAGATGTTCACGTACTTCGGTGATGGGAGCCGAATCGGGCTGCCGAGCCTCGAAGTCCCAATTGAGGCCTATCCAGGAATCCCGCTACGACGCGACCGACTCCGCGCCCGCCGCAGGGGCGTGCGGATGCCGCCGACCACCGCCGCGCCGGGTGCTGCGGGATCGATCACGATCCGCGCAATGACGCCCCCGGTCATCGAAGACCCTGCTCAAGAAGCGTCGTCTGCGTCGAAGTATCGGAAAACACCGCAGGTGCCCTCCGCATCCGACGAGTCGCCGGTCGCACCGGAACCGGAAGACCTACTGCTGCCTCCATCGCCGTAAGGGCTCGGTGCGTCACTCCTTGGCCTTGAGCTTCGCCAGGAGGTCCACGGCGTCAGAGCGCGTGGCAAAGACGGCTTCGTTGGTGAGCACCTGCTCGAGGATCGAACGGGCGCGGTCCTTCTCGCCGCGGTCAGCGAGCACCTTCGACACGTAATACGCTCCGTCGCTGGTCAGCGCGTTGTTACGGGCAATCTGATCCAGAATCTTCCCGGCATCCTCGCGGCGCCCGAGCTTGTAATAGACCCATGCCAGCGTGGTGAGCGCGTTGACCTGCTGCGGCGAATTCTCGCGGTAGAGACCGGCAGTTGCCTCCGCCATTTCGAGTGCCCGCTGCTGAGACTCTTTGTCATCTGACTCGATGAGGACCAGGGCCAGGGAGTTGCTGGCGGCGAAGTTGCCAGGGGACTGGACGTGGGCGTCGTTGAAGTACTTCTCGGCCGTGGCATAGTCTCGAGCCACGCGGGCGATCACGCCTCTCGCGATCTTGCCATCGAGGCTCTTGGGGTCGATTTTGAGCGCCCGTTCGGCGATCGACTGGGCCATCTTGATGTCATTCTGCCCGAGGTACCACTGGGCTGCTGCGAGCAGGACGCCAGGATCATCCGGGGACGCCTTGAGCGCCGACTGAATCCACTTCTTGGCCACGTCCTTCTTCCGGTCCTCGTCATAGAGTCGCGCCAGGGCGAGGTCGGGCTGAAGGGCGGTCGTGTCGAGCTTCCTGGCCTCTTTGAACTGCTCGAGCGCCTCGGTCTCTTTGTCGAGATGAAACAGCACATTGCCCAGGCGGAAGTGGGCCCCGGCGTTGTCAGGATCGAGCGCGAGCCAGGCGAGCAGTTGCTTCTGCGCGGGCTCCCACTGACGACGAGCCTCCGCGACTGCTGCCGTGCCTGCGTGGGAGCGGATCTCGAAGTCCCGCTTCCGTTTTGGGTTCTCATCGAAGGCGGCCGTGAGCTCGGTCGCCCGATCGAAGAGGACGCCTGAGTCGGTGATCCGAAGCTCCCGAAAGGCCACATCGCCGAGCATGAGGTAGGGCTCCGGATCGCCAGAAAATTTGACCGCCGTGTCCTCGAGCTCCGCGCGGGCCTGGGGGAGCTGGTTGGCACTCAGCCAGAGCATCGCCATCATCACGCCGGGCGGGGGAAGTTTCGGATTGTTGTTCCGTACCCGCTCGAGGATCGCACGGCAGCCATCAATATCTCGGTTTGTGAATCGCTCGATGGCTCCGTTGATCTCCTCATACTCGCTGTCGTCCGAAACCGCCTTGCCGACCAGATTTTTGGCGGTTACCTGAGCCGAGGCAGCAGGGCCATGCATGAGCCCAGCAGTCGCCACAAGCAGAATGAACAAGCAGCGGACGCTGCGGCTGGTGAGACACATGCGCATGAGGGACAGAGCTCCTTGACGTTGGATCGTGATCCCGAAACCGTTTCAGCCTGGTACTCTACCGCTCCATGAAGGCGGCTGCCACTGCCGGGCATCGGAGTGCCTTGGGATGATCCTTGGAGCGGTATTTGAACGGGAGACCCTGGTCATCCCTCGAACTCGCGGGCTCGCGATAGCCCGCGGAGTGGCCGCGGCCACCCTCCTCGGAATCATCGCCACCTCATGGCTGGTCCTGACCGGCTCCCAGACGGTGACCACCGTGGGTGATGCGGCCCGCTTCGGGGCGGCGCTCATGCGGCTCTTGGCCCCACTCCAACTAACGCTGGCCATGCTCGCGTCCACGCTCGTGGCGGTTCTGGCGGTGGGCATGGAGAAGGACCGCCGTACCCTGGAGCTGCTCCTCGTCAGCAGCCTCGGCGAGCCGCAGCTCGTCCTTGGGAAACTTGGTGGCAGCCTCCTGCGAGTGGGGCTTCTCCTCGTGACGGCAGCCCCTCTGTTCGTCCTCGCCTCTCTCTTCGGCGGCGTCACGGGCAGTCAATTGACGCGGCTCTTCGTCGTGACCGCTGCTGCTGCTGCCGCTGCCGCAAGCATCGCGACGGCCGCAGCGTTCTGGCGCGACACCACATTCCAGGCCATCGCGATCACGGGAGCCGCGCTCGTGGCATGGGTCGCGGCTGGAGAAGCCACCGCCGCATTCGCTGGTCCGGCAGCCGCTGGGATCGTCTCGCCCGCGCGGGCAGCGTTCGACGCACTCACGCCGGAGGGCGGCCGCGGCCTCGCCATGTTCCTGGCTCTTTGCGGCGGGCTCGTGACGGTCTCCAGTGGGCTGGCGGTCGCCCTCGTGCGGCGTTGGAACACCGCCACCGAGGTGCGCCGGCCCCGCGCAGCTCACGTCACCTTGAAGCGCCGCGAGGTGTGGGCGAATCCCGTGTTTTGGCGTGAGGTCTGCACGCGAGCCCATGGGCGAGCGATGATCGTGGTGCGGCTTGCGTGGATTGCTCTCTTCGCCGTGGCCGTCGCTGGTCTCGCAGCGGAGGCACGTGCGCCCGTCCCCGATCGGTTTGCCGTGGCGGCGGCGATCGTGCCGATGATGCTCGCGAGCATCCTGGCCGTTGCCGCGCTCGCGGTCACGGCCGTCACTTCGGAGCGGGACCGTGGCACTCTCGACCTGCTGCTGGTGAGCGATCTGGAACCGCGGGAGTTTGTCTGGGGCAAGCTCCTTGGCGTCATGGTGGCAGCACGAGAGATTGTGATTCTCCCGCTCGCCGTGGGCATGGCGCTCGTGCCGCTCGGGCTCGCCACGGCCGAAGAGGCGGCCTATCTCGTGGCCGGCCTGGCGGTCCTCGAGTTTTTCGCAGCGGTCCTTGGCGTCTACGCCGGGCTCTCGCATTCGCTGTCACGGCGGGCGATCGGCGTGACGCTCGGCATCGTGACATTCCTCTCACTCGGCGTGGCCACGGCCATGAGGATCATGGTGGCCTTCGGCGGAAGCTTTGAGCTTCAGCTTGCTCCGTTCCTGGCGGTCATCGTCGGTGGGGGCGTCGGCCTCTATGCCGCACTCTCGGCCCGTAACCCATCGCCGGCCGTGGCTTGGGCATCGGCGCTTCTTCCGACGTTGACCTTCGTTGCCATCACTGGGTTTCTCCAGGGGAGCACGCTTCAGGTCTTTCTCGTGGTGGTGGCGGCGTATGGATTCGCGACGCTCGCGCTGCTCATCCCGTCGATCGCCGCCTTCGATCTGCTCACCGGTCGAAGCGGACACTGAGACGCGTGGACGAAACGTCGCAAGACGTTTACCGCAGCACCTTGCCGCCCTGCTGCTCGAGCGCTGCGAGTCGGGCGGCTGCCTCGGCGGGAGCATCGCCTGCTGCCAAAGCCTGCCGATAACTCTCGGCCGCATCGGCAGACCGGCCGAGCGCCTCCTGCGCGAGCCCTTCCAAAACGAGCACGCTCGCCGGCAGGTCGCCGGGGCCGTAGGTCTCTCCGAGGATGGCAAGGGTCGCCAGGGCCCGCTGGGGACGATCAAGCTGCCGATAGGCCTCGGCCGTATCGAGGAGGATGGACCGACTCCCTGGCACGATCGCGAGCGCCCTGTGGAAGTCGGCCAGTGCTGGCTCAGGCTGGCCGCGGGCCAGCGCCACGCGGCCTCGGAGATGCCACGCCGCGGCAGACCCTGGATCGAGCCGCACGGCCTGGCTGGCAAGCCGGTCGGCCTCACCAAAAAGCCCGAGATCGAGATACATCCCACCAGCCTCGACGCACAGGGCCGCGTTGTCCGGCGCGAGTGCCAGGGCCTTGTCCATTTGTGTGACCGCTTCGGTCCGCAGGCCGCGCCGCCACAGCACATCGGCGTAATGCTGACGTGCATCGACATCCTGCGGACAGCTCTTCACAGCTTGCTCAAGCAGCCCCTCCGCGCGAATGAGATCGCTGCGATCGGCCGCCGCTAAAGCCTCGTTCGATAGTCGTCGAGCGGCAGCAAGCTCCGGCGTCACCGTGCCACTCCGTGGCACGAGGCTACACCCTGAGCCGCACGACGCGATGAGGATCGCGACGACCAGAACGAGCAGTGATGGGACATGCGAGACGAGCATCGCGGTCAAGCGGCTCCGCGGGGTGCGAAACTTAGCAATCAACGCCAGCCAAGAACAGGGCGAGCCGACAGGAGCACAAGACCGCCGCTGCTCAGTGAGGGCCAAGGCAAGCTGGGCAAGAGGCGTCCCTCGCTTGGCTCCACTGAGATGGCCACGGCCTTGTTTCTTCCCATGGCCGGCCCCTACAAGCCGACCACACCACCCGCGTAGCCCCTCGTTCTGCCGCTGTGATCTTCCCATCCTCATCCCATCGATTCCCCGCTCTGCTGCTCGCCGGAGCCGTGCTTGTGGCACCTCTCTTCACAGCCGGTTGCGACGTGAGGGACGAGGAAGCCCGTGGGGGGCAGCGATCCCCTTGGTTCCCGCAGGTTGTGGATCGGCTCGCGGCTCCGAGCCATCGCTTCGTCGAGGCTCCTTCGTCGGGCCGATCGATCGAGTTC
>CAYZHH010000263.1:0-5383 GCA_964478275.1 uncultured Candidatus Kuenenia sp. | reverse complement strand
CACGATTCCACGGCAAGCCACCGCCATCACTGCTCCCCGGGGCGTGAACGGTTACCTTGGTACCGAAGCCGCAACGCCGAGCCGTCGTCGGCTCATGGTCCCGTGGATTCATTGGGTCTGCTCGCAGTCGGGGGTATCATCGAACGCGAGGTGGCCCTGCGGATCGACGGGTGGCCAACGGCCTTCCTGCACGCGCTGCTCGAAACAGCGGTGCATGGCCGCATCATCGACGGCATACTCGCCGCGAGCGGATTTCCACACAACGGCCGGGGTGCGATTGCGGAGCGACTCGAGCGCAGCCTGCGCCTGCTGCGCAGTCACCGGCCGCGACACCCGCTTCCGGTAGAACTGGAGCGCCTCGCCGTCGTACGGGCGAAAACGCGGCCCCTGCTCAAGGAGTCGCCAGAGCACGGCCTGCTCCAACGGGCGCAGCGAGAGGAAGTCGGATTCCATCTGCGCTTCGTCGGCCAGCTTCCGCTCCTGAGATGCGTCAATCACCGCTTGCTCAAAGCGCACTCCCGAGAGGCCCGACAACGGACTGAGTGATTGTCCGAGAGCTTCCATGAAGAACTGAGGCCGATGCCCAAACTCTTCGAAAGCTTGCAGCAAGAGTGTCGAATCCACCGGCGAGAGGTCTGGCCGCTGCGCAGTGATGAGCCGAGACACGTGCGCGATGAAATCCGCACCGAGCGGCGGCATACGGGTGATCTGCGAGCCGTAGAACGGCGCAGCGTTGGTGTTGACCAGCCGCAGCAGCTTGTCGCGATCCGAACCCGACATCACCAGCATGAGGTTGACTTCGCCAGGCCGGTTGAGCTGGTCACGGGCCGACTTCAATGCTGCCATCGTGGCTTCCCCAGCGTCGCTGGTGAGCGCATGCTGTGCCTCGTCCACGATCAGCGCCACAGGTGCCTTTGCGGTCTCGTGCAGCGCCCGCAACGCATCGGGGAGGGGTACGCCGTCGTCCTTTCCAATCTTGCTGATGTCGAACTTCAGCAAGCCGGGGACTGTCACGCTGTCCACTCCAGCTCTCTTCGCGACTCGGCTCACAAGGCCCGCATGAGGCGCGAGCGCTCGTGCAATCGCGTCGGCTATGAGCAGGCCTGGATCCCGCCGACGGTCGGCCCACAGGTCCACATAGGCAACCACAACGCCGGCGGCTCTGAGCGCCGGGGCCAGGTCACCTTGAAGGAACGTGGACTTACCCGTTCGACGGGGTGCAGCCAGAAACAGTCCATTGTGTGCGTCGCCGAAAGCCGTGTGGCCGCGTAGGGCCTCGGCGAGCTCTTTGGCCAAGGAATCGCGTGGGAAGTGAATCAATTTATCTCCTGTTATTCTTCAGAAGATAATTTATCTACTTATGGATAAAAGTCAATAAAACTGGTCGTGCTGCTGAAATTCAAGAAAAACAGCCTCCATTCTGGCCTGGCCGTTCGGGCGTGCGTCAAGGGCGAAGATCGCCCGCGGTCACTTGCCGCCGCGGGCCCAGACGCCGGCGAGCTCGACGAGCATCTCCACCGCAGCGGTCAATTCTTCAAGGCAGCACCATTCGAGCGGTGAGTGAGGGTTGTGCTCGGCCGCCGAGAGATTCGGCGTCGGCACGCCCAGCTCGGTCAGCCGTGAGCCATCGGTGCCGCCACGCACGATCGTTTTAGTGGGCGTGCGGCCGAGGTTCTCGAAGGCTCGCTCCGCGTAGGCGACCGCGCGGGGCTCGTGGGCTAGCCCATCGGCAAGATTGCGGTACTGCGGCATGATCGCGACATCGATCGTAATGCCAGCCAGAGTCCGTTCGACGTCGGCTGCCGTGGTCCGCAGGAGACTCGCATAGCGTCTCAGGGCTTCGGCATCGAAGTCGCGGAGAAGCACGTGGAGCTTCGCTTCGGCCACTCCCCCCTCGATCGAATACGGATGCAGAAAACCCTGGCGGCCATCGGTCGTCTCCGGCGCAAGCGATTTCATGGGTAGCCGCTCGATGAACCGCCCAGCGGCGCGGACGGCGTTCACCATGCGGCCCTTGGCAATCGACGGATGGATGTTGACGCCGGTGAACGTGACCACGGCGAGGTCGGCCGCAAACGTTTCGACGTCAATCTCATCCTGGCCGTGGCCATCGAGCGTGTAGCAGCAGACGGCTGCAAGTTTTTCTGGGGCGACGTGATCGACACCGTGGCCGATCTCTTCGTCGCACGTGAAGCAGACGCGGATCGGCCCGCGAGGAAGCTCGGGATGCGCGGCGAGCCACGCCACCGCCTCCATGATCACCGCGATACCAGCCTTGTCGTCGGCCCCCAAGAGCGTTGTGCCGTCCGTCGTGATGAGTGTGCGGCCGACATACCTGGAAAGCTCAGGGTTCTCCCGCAGCGAAAGCTTTTTGGTGGGGTCGCCGGGAAGAACGAGGTCGCTGCCGTCGTAGTTTCGCCATATCTGTGGACGGACGTTCGTGCCCGACGTCTCGGGTGAGGTGTCCATATGCGCACACAAGGCGATGGCTTCGACGCCCGGCGTGTTGCCGGGCAGCGTTGCCCACACGATGCCGTGCGCGTCCTGCTCGACGTCAGCAAGGCCAAGCGACCGCAGTTCCTCGGCCACCATACGGCCGAGTTCGAGTTGCCCCGCTGAGCTCGGATAGCGGCCTGCATCGGGCACCGCCGTCGTATCAATCTGCACGTAGCGGAGAAAGCGGTCGAGGACCGGTGTTGACGTCATGAATGAGGGTGCCGAGGTCACAGAGAGGGCGTTTGCCAACGGTATTCGGCTGACAGCGTAGCAGGCTCGGGCATGGGGCTGGTGCCAGTGGATGCGGCGGTAGACTTGGCCGATACGCCCGTGAGGTCTGCATGAAAACGCTCCGACTCTTCCTTTCACTCCTGACCCTGCTCGCCGGTGTGGCCAGCGTAGCCGGGGCAGCGCCGCCGAACGTTCTGTTCTTCACCGCGGACGACATGAATTTTGATTCGTCTGGGGTTTTTGGCGGGCCGATTCCCGACCTCACACCCCACGTGGATCAGCTGGCCTCGCAGGGCATGCGGTTCGCCCATGCGTACTCGACGGTGGCCGTGTGCCAGCCGGTTCGGCAGACGATGCTCTGCGGGCTCTATCCGCACCGCAGCGGCTCGATGGGTTTCTTTCCCGTGACGCCTGACGTCCGGACGCTGAACCAGGAGCTCCGCAAGGCCGGATATCTCATTTCAAAGTACGGCAAAGGAAAACATCTCCAGCCGAGTGATCAGTTTTGCGCGGACGTCGCCGACGACACGATCAGCCGGCACCCGACCAAACTCGCCGAGGCCACTCGCCAATTCATTCACATGGCCAAGGAACAACACAAACCGTTCTTCCACAATGTGAACTGCTACGACCCGCATCGCCCGTTCATCGGCATGAAGGGCCCCGACGATCTCGCCGGGGGCGAAGAGCCCAGCCGTCGGGTCACGGTGGAGGAGGTCACGGAAGTGCCAGGCTTCTTGGAGGATCTCCCCGACGTGCGGCGGGAGCTGGCGGGCTACTACACGAATGTCCGCCGACTTGATGACGCGCTCGGGGCGGTCCTCGCAGTGCTCGAGGAAGAGGGAGTCGCTGACGACACCATCGTCGTCTACTACGGCGGCGACCACGGGATGTCGTTTCCGTTCGGCAAGTCGAACAGCTACGAGAACAGTTCCCGTGGGGCGCTCATCGTTCGCTGGCCAGGCGTGACCGAGCCCGGCAGCATCGACCGGGCTCACATGGTGACGACGCTCGACTTCACGCCAACGCTCCTCGAGGCGCTCGGGCTGCCCCCCTTCCCCGACATCGACGGTCGCTCGTTCATGCCCGCCCTGCGTGGCCACACCATGCAGGGCTGGGACACCGTCTTCACCGTCTACAACGCGGCCTTCGGGAACAACTGGCTGCCTATGCGGTGTGTCCGCACGAGAGACCGTGCCTACATCTGGAACGCGTGGAGCGACGGCACGAAGAAGTACCACACGGAGAATATGGCCGGCCTGACCTGGAAGGCGATGGTGGCGGCCGGTGCGGACAACCCCGCCATCAAGGCGCGGGCCGACTTCTATTCGTACCGTGTGCCCGAGGAGTTTTATGATCTCGCGTCCGATCCATGTGAACGCAAGAACCTCATCGATAGCTCACTGCATCGGGCCGAGATCGAGGCGATGCGGAGCGAGCTCCTCGCGATGATGGAGCGGACCGGCGACCCCTTTGCCGAGGCCTTTGCTGATCGAAGCCGCCCGGAGCTCGTGCCCGCCGTGATCGAGCAGCTCAAGCAGGAATACCAGCGCACGCGCCCGTGACGGGCGAGTCCAGCACCTTCCGCCGTTCGCCGTTCAGCGTCAGAGCATCAGCGGCGAGTGAGGCGGGCGAGCAGCCGGCGGCCGAGATCGGGACACCACTCGATGAAGCCTGCGAGGAAGCCAGCGCGACCGGGCACTGTGAGCTCGGCGGTGCGGCGGCGGCATGCCTCGAGGACGCGGACGGCGAGCGAGTTGGGATCGAGGGGCTTCAGCGCCCGGGTGCCCCCAGGCAACGCGGCCTCGGCTGGGAGGTCGCTTGCGGCCACGTCGGCAGCGTATCGGTCTTGGGCGCGATCGGTCGCAGGGTCGTCGGTCGCCCGCGCGATCGGCCCGGAGGCGACCAGCAAGACGTGGGCGCCGAGCGGCGCCAGTTCGAGCCGCACCGCATCCGCATACGCAGCGAGCGCCGACTTCGCCACGGCATAGGGGCCCATGAAGGGTGTGACCAGCTTGCCAGCGAGGCTACCTATATAGACGACATGGCCGCGGGAGGCTCCGACATCCTCCGCGACGGCCCGCGTGATCTCGACGGCCGCCATGAGGTTGGCGTCGAGGTACGCCTGGAGCTCGGCGCGATCGGTTCGCAGGATCGCCGCCCGCCCCGACCTGCCAACACAAAAGAAAAGGTCGTCGATTCCGCCGAGCATCCGAAGCGCTTCCCCGGCCACGCGGTTGCCCTCGCCCGGCCGCTCGAGATCGGCCGTGACTGCACGGACGACGTGCGCGACAGGGCCGTCCCGCTCGCAGGCTTCGAGCGCCCGTCGGACGCCCTCGCCCGAGCGGCCCACCAGCAGCACGCGGGCACCCTCACGCGCCAGGAGTCGGCCGAGCACCAGGCCAAATCCCGCGGTGCCCCCCGCCACGATCACTCGCCTGCCGCTCCACATGGTTCGCACGCGCTCCTTCGCGGGATCGTCGGCGTTCACGGCCGCTCGTCCCGTGCTCCTCCCGAAATCACCTGCGAGGATGGTACCATCCGGCTCCTTCTGGGCTCCTTGTAGCGTCGACCCCCACCCTCACGCCCACCCCCCCGCCTGGATGCCCACCATGACGCTCCCCGTCCCCACACCGCCAGACCCCCTCCGCACCCA
>CAYZHH010000262.1:0-5399 GCA_964478275.1 uncultured Candidatus Kuenenia sp. | reverse complement strand
GGCGTCATGGTGGCAATCCTGATGGTGGCAATCCTGCGTGAACACGAATGGTGCCTAAGCCCGGAGCAAGGCCTTGAGGCCCCCGGATTCACGCACACTTCGGCGCGAAAGTACACCTCACGCAGCGGACTGTCAAGAAATGGCAGCCGCGGGGGCGTTTTGTGTCGCTCGCTTTGTTGAATTCAATCGGTCAGGCCCATGTTTTCGGCCAGCAATTCCATAGACGAATTCGTCCTGCGTTCGCGAACGTCGAAGAGGCTCGTCATCTCGTCGAGCTTCAAGCCTTGGAAGAGATGACTCCATGGCGGGGCTGGTGCCGCTCCCGGCTTAGCGCTGATAGATGGGCAGCGTGCCCTTGTCGAGCTGGAGGATGATGAGGTTGGTGGCGGTGGTATAGACGTCGCCGATGTAGCCCTGAGACCAGGAATAGCCGGTGCGGTCGCGGTGCGCCTCCGAGACCAGCCGACGCTCCACCTCGCCCCGGTAGCTCTCCCATTTCCGGCCACCCTCCCGATACATCACCTGCGCGTAATAGAAATGCGCGTAATGCCAATGGCCAAAACTCGTGTTGGCGATGTTGCCGAGATGCTTCTCGGCATAGCCGAGCATCCGCGGCACATGGGTGTCGTCTTCCTCACCGGCATTGAAGAGGCAGGCGATGGCCGCTGCGGAGATCGCCGGCCGGCCGCCGCCTCCCTTCGAGCTGTATTGCACGCCGCCGTCGGGCAGCGTGCAGGCGTGGATGTAGGCGATCGCCTTGTCGATAATTTCCCGTGGCACAGGGATGCCGGCATTGCGGCAACTGCGGAGACCTTGCACCTGGGTGATCGTGGTGGAGCCCTCGTCAAAATCGTTGCCATCCTTGGCGCTCACATAACCCCAGCCGCCGTCTTTTGTCTGGGCCCGGCCCGAGAACTCGACCGCCCGCGTGAGCACGCCCACGAGCTCTTCCCGCCGCCGCTCGTCCTCTTCCTCGCCGAGCACCTGCGAGAGAAAGAGCATCGAGAAGCCGTGGCCGTAGGTATAGCGGTCGTCACCGGTCTGATCGTCACGGATCGGTTCGCCGATCAGGCCATTGGGCCGGGCCCGGCCGATGAGGTAGTCCACGGCACGGCGAATCGAATCGGCATAGCGTCCCTGGGACGCGGTCGACCCCTCCATGAGCAGCGCCGTGCCCGCAAGCGCCGTGATGGCGGTGGGGTAGCGGCCTTCGTTCGCCGACCAGCTCCCACGGCGAGATTGTTTTGCCGCCAGCCATTCGAGGCCGCCGATGACAACCTCATCGACGTTCGGCGAGGCCGCTGAAACGGGCCGCATGCAGACGGTCGCGAGCGCCGCCACGAGCGCGAACGCAACGACACGGCACGGCTTCCTTGTGGGCCTTTGAAGACTCACTCGGCGGCCTCGGGGTTGAAGAACTCGAGGATGCCCTGGCCGGCGTCTGATTCGGCGTCGACTTGCTCGAGGGCCGCGCCCATCCCCTCGAGGCTGCCAATTCGCCGGACGGCGGAGTGACGACCGCCGCCGCGATACGGAGGCTGGGGAGGAGTCGGATCGCCGGTGAAGCGAAGGACCAGTTGTGTCGGCCCGCCGCCATGCTCCGCGATGGTGATGGTGTGATCGTCGGGCGAGCCGCTGATGTCGCAGCCAAGGAACGAGTGGGCCTGGATGGCGATTCGATCGTCTTCGAGGACCGCGTGGCCGGTTCGCTTGTCGAGCACAAGAAGACTCAGCCAGGTCTGATCTCGCTCGCCGCGACCACGGATGAGACGGCAGAACGTCAGCACGGGCAGGTCGGGTGGCTGAGCGGTGTGAAGGCAGTGTCGATCGATGATCGCGGGAACCGGCCAGAGCGTCTGGCCATCGACTCGGTCGAGAGCCCAGAGGCGGCCCGACATGGCCGCGGCAGCCGGGCTCGAAAGCATCAACTGCTGGAGCGGGGAGATGTCGATCGTGTCATCTCCCTCATCGGGCGAACCGGCGAAGACGAAATAGCGATCGCGGCACGCCTGCACCGTGAGTCGAGCAAATCGTCGCGGCGCGTCGGGAAGCTTGACCTGAAACACGATGGTCTCGGTATCGAGATCGATGACCCACAGCTCGCCGCCCGGCTCCATCACGGCGAGCCGACCCGGGCCCGCCTCCGTGGCTCGCGCCTCTCCGGAAAACTCACCGAGCGATCGAATCGTTCGGGCCGCTGGGTCTACGAGATCGAGCCGCACTCGGCGGGCTGAGAATCGACCGGGAAGGTCGTCGATCGAGCGGATCGTCACGATGCTCCTGCCGTGCGTGACGAGCCGCTGGCGTCGGTGTGGCACGTCGTAGGTGTGAAGCAGTCGCCCGTCGTCCGCTGCGAGCACGATCGAATCATGACCATCGACCGTCAGGCCGCAGAGCATGTCGCGGCCCACGGTCCACTCGAGCCCAGGGGGCAGCCGCTGCCGTTCCCAGAGGAGCCGGCCGCTTGCAGGGTCCAGCAGCGCGAGCGATCGCGGACCAGGCACGACGACATACTCAGGGAGCGCGACAAAGCCGCGTCCGTCACCGCGAGGCGACTCCTCGGGCTCGGTGATTCGCATGCCGAGCGGCACTCCGCCATCCCTCGCCACGCGGCCCCCGACGCCCCCGGGCCAGCGGGCATCGCCGGTGGCGTCTGCCGTCGCGGCATACTCGGACCGACGCCACAGCCCACGGCCCCGGCCCGGCGCGGCTTCGATGTCGTAGGCCAAAAGCTCTTTGCGGGTTCGCACAAAAAGGGCCCTTCCGACAACCGCCGCCTCGACCGCCGATGTGCGATTGGCCCACGGCATGAGAAGTTCCTGGCCGACGCCCTCCACGGGCACCGGGCCGCCGATCGGTCTGCCGAAGCGATCGGTCACGACGAGCTGCCGCTCTCCTCCGTCGAGCATCGCTTGAACGGCACGCGTGCCAGGCATGCCCGCGCCCGCGAGCGCGAGCGGCAAGGGATGGGTGCGGCCGTGATCTGCGGGCCGTGTCGAACGGGCGCCGCGACGGAGAGTGACGCGGCCGAGTGGCCACGCCGAATCAACGGCGTTCACATCGGTGGCAGGCGAGGCAACCGGCGGCGCGATTGCCAGCGCCTCGAGCGACGCGCGGACAGCCATCTGCCGAGAGCCACTCCCACTGGTCGCTGTACCACGCTGGAGGCGGAGCGGTTCGGCCGCCGGGAGAGTGCCGAGGCGTTCTGCCAGGGAATCAAGATCACGCTGCTTGCCTGAAGCCTCGGGTGCGGCGAGCGCCGATGTCACCAGGCCGCGGCAGGCCTCGTAGACCTGGCGTCGCAACGGCTCATCGGCTGCAGCGACCAAGCGCCCGAGCCGACCGCGGACCCAACGATCGGGCGCGATCGTCAGCCACGGGTCGGACGGGTCGCGGACGCCGCCGTCATCTGCCGGCGTCGGGGCATCGAGGAGGCGTCGGCCCGTGGCCCAGGCGCGGGCCGCGTCACCCGCTGTCAGGAAGCCATCCATGAGCGTGCGCGAGACGGCAGGCGTGACGCCATCCTCTCCGCGGCCCTCCTGCCAGGCGGCTGCCACAGCGAAATCGCGGTGCAGCGCCCGCACGACCGTGTCGGAAAGATCACCCGGCGGCAGCCTCAACGAGGGCGATGCGAGCGCCTTATCGACCAGTTTCAAACCCTGCGCGACCTCGCCGTGTTCGATCGCCACCTGACCACCCCAATAGGCCGCCCATGGATTCGCCGGGTTCTTGGCCCGCGCTGTCTCGATGCGGGACTCGAGGGCCGCTTCCTGATGGAAGACATCAAGCGAATCGACCCCGCGAGAGATGAGCTCACCGCGGTGGGCCACCAGGTTGCCGGGGACGCCGCCATCCCGGGCGGGAGCGCGGCCCTTGATGCGGCCGTCGGCCAATCCAATCTCGATGACCTCGGGTGTGTCGAGCGGAAGGAGAAGGCTCTGGGGCGTGAGCACGCCACGGCCGCTCGGCCTGCCAAGATCGGCCAGCGGCAACTTCCACACGCGATTGCCCGTGGCCATGTCGAGCGCCTCGACCACCGCATCACCCACCACGATCGCACGGTTGCCCACCACGCCTGCGACCCGCAGCCGCCCGCGCTTCGGCGATGGCCAGGCGGGTTTCCCGTCTCGTACGCGGAGGCAGATGAGCCCCGGCGCGTCGTACGGCGCGAGAAGCACGAGGCCGCCTGCGATCACGGGGCACGGCTCTCCAAGAGGACGAATCACTCCCCTGGCCTGTCCCTCATCGCCAGCCGGTGCTCGGGTGTAGTGATGCGCCCACAGGAGCGACCGGGTGGCCGTATCGAGGGCCACCACGCAGCCCGCCCCGAGCGGGCACACGAGCACGCCGTCGGCAAGCGCGGGCGTGAGGCCGGCGAGCCTGCGGCCCCGGGCCTGCGGGTTCATGATCGTCTCGTGCTCGTCGTAGCTCACCAGCGGCTGCTGCCAGCGCACACGGCCGTCTTCAGAGGCTCGGCATTCCAGCCGCGCCTCGCCCCCTTCCTCCGTAAGAATATAGATATCGCTCTCCGCGACGAGCGGCGGCCCGAGGAACCAGATCGTGGACTCGGGAGGCTCCGTCGCGCCGCCCGGGGCACGCTCGGGGAATCGCCAGCGAACGGCGCCGGTGCCGATGTCGTAGGCCGAGAGCGTATTGCCACCATTCCACGATGGAGCCCTCTCGCCACCGCCGCCGAAGCCAAAGCCAAAGCCATTCACGATGGGCTCGGTAGCATCGAGCGCCTCGGGAGGCGGCTCGACCGCGAAGACGAGTCGCCCGTCGCTGGCCAATGTGCCCGAGGTGGCGTCGTCAAAGGCACGGCCTGATGGACCGCCCGCATCACCTCCGCCCTCGTCGGGCTCTGGAGCTGCCACGGCTGACTCGAGCCAGACCCGTTTCCCTGTCTCAAAGTTCACCGCCAGGATGCCAAGCGGCGTGTGCACCACAAGGAATTCACCGGCAGCCAGCACTGTGCCTGCCGGAATGAGAGGCCCACCTGCGTCGGCGGCCGCCAGCCGCTGTCGCTCGAGCCGCTTTGCCTCATCGGGATGGCGCACGAGCGGCACGCGATAGCGGGGCACGAGGAGTGGTTTGGATGCATGGACGATCGTGTTGCGGGCAGGCCCACCACGCGCCTGGAGCCAGTCTCGGCCGGATGCATTTTCGTCGGCCACAACTACATCGCCCGCCCGCTTTTGCACGAGGGATCGCATGACCGAGAGCGATGGCTCGAAATCCGCGGCGCTTCCAGACGCTGCGACGCGATCGAGCCACGTCCCTGCTACGAGCGGCTGGCCCTCCTCGAGCGCGGCAATCGCCGTGATCACGGCTGCCTGCTGACCGGCCGGCGTACCAAACCAACGGCGGGCTACCGCGACGATCGCTTCGTGGTCGTCGGC
>CAYZHH010000261.1:0-5412 GCA_964478275.1 uncultured Candidatus Kuenenia sp. | reverse complement strand
CTTCCCGCCGTTCCGGCACGAGTGTTACCTGGTCGGGCTTCACGCGGCAGGCAATGGCCACCATCTCGGTCGCGACGGCGCACTCGAGGTTGAGCTTCACCTGCACGGTGCGGCGGAGCACCTCGAGGTCGCGGTCCTGAATGTGCCGACGGTCTTCTCGAAGGTGCACGGTGATCGCGTCGGCGCCGCCAAGCTCGGCCAGCGCCGCAGCCCAGACCGGGTCTGGCTCCACCGTCCGACGGGCCTGCCGGATGGTGGCGACGTGATCGATGTTGACGCCGAGGGTTGCCATGCACGTGCAAGCCTGACCCGGCGGCTAATCCTTTTTCAAGAGGACCACGGCGTTCCCGCGTGGCGAGCGTACCTGGAGGAGCACGCCCTCGGCCACCGACTCCTTCTCGATCGCTTCCGCGAACTGGGCAATCGTCGTGACCGGCGTGCGGCCCACCTTCCGAACGAGCATGCCCGGGCCAATGCCCGCCGAGCCAGCGAGGCCGTCGGGATCGACGCGGTCAACCAGCACGCCCTCGAAGTCGGCATAGGCATCTTCGGCAAGCGAATCCTTCCCACGCACCTCGATCCCAAAGTCTTTGCAGTAGAACGTCTCCTCCGCAGCCTCGGGTGCAGGCCCTCGGCCGGAAGGCGTGGCCGCCGTCAAGTCCTTGGGCAATGGCTTGACGTTGATCGTGAGCGTCAAGGCCTTGCCGTCACGAAACACCGTGAGGCTGTGAGCGCGATCAATCTCCGCTCGCTCGACGAGCTCCTGGAGCGCCCGGGTGCCGAGGACCGGCTGACCATCGAAGCCTGTGATCACATCAAGCGGCTGCACGCCCGCCGTTGCCGCAGGCGACTCGGCGACAACATCGCTGACGAGCACGCCGCCGCGCGCGGCCACTCCGAGCTTGTCTGCCATGCGACGGTCGAGTGGCCCCATTTGCACGCCGATGAACGCCCGTTCGACGGAGCCCTTGTCGATGAGTTGGCCGGTCACCCACTTCGCGAGGTTGATGGGAATGGCAAACCCGATTCCCTGGTAGCCGCCACTGTTCGAGGCGATGGCCGTATTGATGCCCACAACCTCGCCGGCAAGGTTCACCAGGGGGCCGCCAGAGTTACCGGGATTGATGGCGGCGTCCGTTTGGAGGAACTGGGCCCGGCGAATCGAGCCGAGCTCGCGGCCCTTCCCGCTGATGATGCCCGCGCTCACCGTCGTGTCGAGTTCGAAGGGATGGCCGATGGCAATCACCCAGTCGCCAATCTCGAGGCTGTTGGAGTCGCCAAGCTTGGCCACGGGCAGGTCCTTGGCATCGGCCAGACGCACCACGGCGAGATCACTTTCGGGATCGGTCTTGATGTCCACCGCCTTGAACTCGCGGCCATCGGCAAGTCGAACGACAACTTCGTCAGCTCCTTCGACAACATGATTGTTCGTGATCACGATTCCGTCGGGCGACACGATCACGCCCGAGCCCATCCCGGATCGTCCAGGCGTCTGCCCATTCGGCACTTGGAAATCGAAGCCCTCGGGGAGCCCGTCGGGAAACATGCCCTCGAACGGCGTGCCCTGCAATGGATTGCCGCCACGCGGGCCGCGTTGGTCGCGCGCTGCGGCGGGCTTGGGCTTCACCCGGCTTTGGACGACGACCACGCTCGGGGTGGCGATTTCGGCGGCCCGACGGAACGCCGTGGAGAGCGCATTCGCGTGGGAGAGCGGTTCGGCAGGTGCCTGAGGCTCGGCACTATGAGCGACGGGAAGGCCGGTGGCGGCGAGGGCTGCGGCGACTGCCAGGGAGGCCGCGACACAGGCCAGGCATGCAAAGCGGTGTAGCCGACGGGGGCCGATATGCCGGGTGGAAATGCGTGACAACATCGTTGCTCCTCAGAGTGTTGGGCGCCTCGCGGCGGCAACCGGAACCGGCCGGTGCCGCCTGGAGGCTGTCGAAATCCTACGCATCAGCGGTGGCAGGGATCCTAGGGGAATTGCCCCGCTGCCAGATCGCGTCCTCTCCTACGGAGCCCATCCCTGGCCGGTTCATTCCGCCGGACATGGCATGCCGTCGCGTTGACAGGCCACCGTGACGGGGCGTAGGTTTTGGAGACAGGAGGTTGGGATTTCCCCTATGGTCAGCGAACAGCCACCGGCACTGCTGGGGTCGGGCATCGACGTGGCCGAATGCGAGCGGCGACTCGACTACACCTTCCGCGACCCAGCGATCTTGGTTGCTGCGGTCACGCATGCCTCCGGGGCCAAGCACCGGCTGGCCTCGAATGAGCGACTCGAGTTCCTGGGCGATGCGATCCTCGGATTCATCGTCTGCGAGCGGCTTTACCGCGCGTTCCCTGAGTCACTCGAGGGCGATCTCACCCGGATCAAGTCGGTCGTCGTCAGTCGGGAAACGTGTAGCCGCCTCAGCGGCCAGCTCGGCCTGGCCGAGTTCCTCATCGTTGGCAAGGGACTGGCAGTGTCCAAGCCGATTCCCGACTCGCTGCTCTCGGATCTCTTCGAGTCGATCGTGGCGGCGATCTATTTGGATGGTGGCATCACCAAGGTCACGCCTTTTGTCGAGCGGCTCCTCGGGCCCGAGATCGACAAGGTGGTTTCAGGGGAGCTCGGGTCGAATCACAAGTCGCTCCTTCAGCAGTGGTCCCAGCGTGATTTCGGCCTTACACCCACCTACGAGGTGCTGGCCGAAGAGGGCCCTGACCACAGCAAGAGCTTTCGGGTGTCGGCCCAAATCGGCAGCCGCCTCTACTCTCCCGCCTGGGGTCGCAACAAAAAAGAAGCCGAGCAGCGGGCCGCATCGAACGCGCTCTCCGAGCTGCAGGGTATCGCCGGGGCCCCACAGGACCCATTGTGATTTCACGGCGTTGCGTCACACGCGAGACGCCTTTCGACCGGAGCACCCTTGATGAGCGAACAGGAACTGGGCAGACGGGCGTTCGTGGTTCGTCAGTCGGCGGCGCTCATGCTGGCGGCAGCATCGCGATACGCCATCGCCGCCAGCGACCCGCCGGCACACGGTCCGCGACAGGACACCGGCCTCCGCATTGGGGAAGTGACAGCCGACTCTGCCGTCATCTGGACCCGTCTGACGGCGCGCGGCGATCGCAATAGCGACGGCCTCCTGATCCCGGGACGAGCCAATGGGAAGGGCGCGGACCAGTTGGCGAAGGTCACAGTTCCTGCCGACGACCTGGAAGGCGCGTGCCCACCAGCCGATGGACGGATTCGTCTGCGGTATGGACTGAAGCCCGACCTGAGCGACGCAGTCTCAACTGATTGGGTCGACGTCACGGCCCAGGATGACGCCATCCACAAATTTATCCTCCGGAATCTTGCCCCTGATGCGACCTACCATCTCATAAGCCAGACAACCGGTCCGGATGGCGATCCGCCCCATGCGGGCGTGGGCGGCAACTTCAGGACCGCGCCGCGTCAGGACGCCATTTCCGACATCCGCTTCTGCGTCATGACGTGCCAGGGATATCCCGACCGTGGGCATCCCGATGGCCATGCCATCTACCCGTCGATGCAGGCAGTCGAGCCGCGGTTCGCATGCCTGACAGGCGATCTCATCTATCTCGATAACGACGAGCCGCGGGCAGTCACGCCGCGGCTTGCCCGCTATCACTGGGAGCGGATGTTCAGCCTTCCGCGACTCCTCGCATTCACGGCGAATATCCCGACCTATTGGCTGTGCGACGACCACGACATCCTCAACAACGACTCGTGGCCCGGCCGCACTATGGGCCCGCTCACCTTCGCAGAAGGGGAGGCGATTTTCCGCGCCCAGGCGCCCATGCCAGACACGGGGCCCAGTTACCGGACGTTTCGCTGGGGCCGTGATCTCCAGATCTGGCTGACCGAGGGAAGGACGTATCGCTCGCCCAACACTGCGCCCGACGACGATCGCAAGACAATCCTGGGCGATGAGCAGAAGGCGTGGCTGAAATCCACACTTCAGGCGAGCGATGCCACCTGGAAGATTCTCGTGTCGCCGACGCCGATTGTCGGTCCCGACCGGAAAAACAAGCACGACAACCACGCCAACGAGGCCTTCGAGCGGGAAGGCGACGAGCTCCGAGAGTGGTTTGCCAAACATCTGCCAAAGGGTTTTGTCGTCATCTGCGGCGACCGTCACTGGCAGTACCATTCGGTCCACCCAGACACAGGGCTGAACGAGTTCTGCCCCGGTGCGGCGAGCGACGAGCATGCCGGAGGCTCACCCGGCCAGAACCCCAAGGTCCACCGGTTTCATCGCCAGAAGGGTGGATTCATCGTAGTTGACGTGGTGCGCCGCGCGGGCATGCCCTGCCTTCACATCGAGCACCGCGATGTCGACGGCCACGTCGTCTATCATTTTCAGTGCGACCGAGCTTCCTGATGCCCACCCGTTCCGTCCAGAGAAACGAGCATTGCATGAACCGCGTGTTGGTCCTGCTGTCTGCCATGCTCGTCGCTCCATTAGCCCACGCCGCGCCGCTGCGGGTGTACATCCTGGCTGGTCAATCCAACATGCAGGGGCATGCCAGCGTCACCACGTTTGATTACCTGGCCCGTGATCCGAAGACGGCGCCGCTTCTCGACGAGATGCGTGACAAGGAGGGCAAGCCGACCGTCTGCGATCGTGTCTGGATCAGCTCTCTCTCGCAGGACCGCAACGGAAACGCGACGCTCAGGGTTGGGAAGCTGACGGCCGGCTTTGGTGCCCGCAACGACACGATTGGCCCGGAATTCACATTTGGGATCACGGTAGAGAAGCTCGATGAGGGGCCGATTCTGCTCATCAAGACGGCGTGGGGTGGGAAGAGCCTGCACACCGATTTCCGTCCACCGTCGGCATCACCGGAATCCGCGGGGCCGTACTACACGCTCATGATCAATCACGTGCAGAAGGTTCTTGCCGATCCGAAAAAGGTCGTTCCGACGTACGACGCGAAGGAGGGCTACGAGCTGGCGGGCTTCGTGTGGTTCCAGGGCTGGAACGACCTTGTCGATCAGAAGGCCTACCCGAAGCGCGACCAGCCCGGTGGCTATGACCGCTACACCGAATACTTGACCCACTTCATCCGCGACGTCCGCAAGGATCTTGATGCCCCAAAGCTCCCGTTCGTCATCGGCGTTCTTGGCGTGAACGGTCCGGTGGAGACGTTTACGACGCCACGGTACAAGCCCATCTACCAGAACTTCCGCGATGCGATGGCCGCCCCGGCATCGAGACCAGAGTTCAAAGGCACCGTGGCTGCCGTGCTCACCGAGCACTTCTGGGATCATGAGCTCGCCGCCGCCCGCGACAAGAAGGAACGCACTCCCGAAGAGGAGGAAATCGCCAAGGGCGCCTCCAACCAGGGTTTTCATTACTACGGCGCCGCCAAGTTCTTCGGCCCCGCCGGCAAGGCTTTTGCGGAAGC
>CAYZHH010000260.1:0-5421 GCA_964478275.1 uncultured Candidatus Kuenenia sp. | reverse complement strand
GGGGCTGCGGGTTGAAGGCCATCCCGTAGGCGAATCACGAGCGGGCTCGCCCAACGCCCAGCCGGCCCCTCGCTGTCGCGGGGGGCTTCAATGGAGGTCACAAGCCGTTGCCACTCCACGGAACTCGGAGCGTGCGTAGGTACACTCCTCTCCATGCACGCCGATTCTCTCTCCACGCACTGGCAGCTTCGTTCGCGGCGGCTCGCGTTGCCGTATCCGGGTGGGGCGTTGCGGCGGCCGCTCGTGATGGGGATCGTGAACGTCACGCCCGACAGTTTTTCTGACGGCGGACGGCATGCTGATATCGACGCCGCGGTCGCGCATGGCCGGCAGCTTGTCGCCGACGGGGCCGACATCCTCGACGTGGGCGGCGAGAGCACACGGCCGTTTTCGGAGCCAGTGAGTGAGGCCGAGGAGCTGGCCCGGGTGTCGGAGGTGGTGCGGCGGCTCGCGATCGAGACTGGCGTTCCCGTCTCGATCGACACGTCAAAAGCTGCGGTGGCCGCGCAGGCCATCGAGATGGGGGCCGAGATCATCAACGACGTCACCGGACTCACCGGTGATCCGGCGATGCTCGCCGTGGCCTACGAGTCCGGAGCTGGCATCTGTGCCATGCACATGCAGGGCACTCCGGCGACGATGCAGGGCGACCCTCGCTACGACGATGTCGTGGCCGAGATCCACGACTACCTTCGCGCGCGGCGTGATGCGCTCGTTGCCGCCGGCATCCCGCTCCAGAACATCTGCCTCGATCCGGGCATCGGTTTCGGAAAAACCCACGCTCACAATCTCGCCCTCATGGCAGCGGCGGGCCGATTCCGCGATCTCGGCTGCCCCGTGCTCGTCGGCCACTCTCGTAAGGGTTTCGTCGCGAAGGTAATTGAGGGAGCTCTTGGGCGGCCAGCGAGCGAGGCCGACCGCGACGCGGGCACGGCCGGTGCCGCATGTGCCCTGGCCGCGTCTGGCATCCACATCATCCGCGTCCACGCTGTCGCAATGGTCCGCGCGTCGCTGGAGCTTTTCGCGGCGACGTTGCACGGCTGACGTATGGACGTTGGAAAATTGATTCACGGCTGAATGCCAGAATAACCCGAAGCGTAGCGAAGGGGACGGCCATGGGTCGACTATTCAAAGCTCAAGAACCCGCCTTCGTTCTCTGGTTTCCGGTGGAGTAGAATCGAGCTCACGGTCTTCGACTCCTGAGCATCCCGGGCCCGAGGTGGCATGTGTCCATTCAGCTTCGCGAGTTCTCTTGGGAAAGGATGATCGAAGCCGTGCAAGCTGTGCGCGAACGTGCCCTCCGAGCGACTGCCGCCCTCGAACGGGCTGGCATCCTGTACGCCATGGCGGGTGGGAATGCTGTCGCGGCGTGGGTGTCGCGGGTCGATCGGGCCGCCGTGCGAAACACGCAGGATGTCGATATCCTCGTGCGTCGTGCCGATTTCGATGCCGTGAAGGTGGCGCTCGAGTCGGCGGGGTTCGTGCATGCCAACGTGATGGACGTCGCCTGCTTCATCGACGGCCCGAATGGCAGCCCGCGGGATGCGGTTCACCTGCTCTTTGCCGGGGAGAAGGTTCGTGAGTCGTACCCAATGCCCACGGCCGATGTCACGGAGCGGGAACAGGCCGACGACTACGCCGTCGTCTCGCTCGAAGCTCTCGTGCGGATGAAGCTCAATTCATTTCGCCGCAAAGACCAGGTGCATCTCCAGGACCTGATCTCGCTCGGACTCATCGACGCCTCATGGCTCGAGCGGCTCATCCCCGAGCATGCCGCCCGCCTCCAGCAGCTTCTCGACGATCCCGACGGCTGACGCCGCGGCCGGGCCTCACGCCTGGCCGAGGGCTTCGCGGGCGATGGCGACGCATTCCTTGAGGTCGGCCATCGGGTTCTTGGCGTTTTCTTCGTACTCGATCGAGAGGGCACCGTCGGCCGGGAAGCCGACCGTCACAAGCGCCTCCATCACGGCGGGGACGTCGAGGTGTCCCTTGCCGAGGATGACGCCCTTCGTCTTGTCTTGCATCTCGGCAAAATCCTTGAGATGGATGCCGTAGAGCCGGCCCTCGAGGACGCGGATCACGTCGACCGGCCGCTCACCCGAGCGAATGTAGTGGCCAAGATCGGCACACGCACCAATCCGCTTGTCATACTTCTCCACCGCCGCGAGCACGTCGAGCGCCTTGTTGTAGCGGTGCCGAGGACCGTGGTTGTGAATCGCGATACGGATATCGAACTCCTTGACGAGCTCGTCGAGGCTCTCAAACGAGTCGGGAGCCGGATCGGCTGTGAGGATCGTGATGCCAGCCGCCTTGGCAAACTCAAAAATCCTGCGGTTGGCTGCGGCGTCTTTCCCAAAACCGTTCACGCCGTGGGCCGAGATCGAGAGGCCACGATCGGCCACCTTCTGCTTCACCGCCGCGATGGCTTCGGCATCGTCGGTGACTGGGAACATGCCGGGGTAGAACTCGACCTGCGTGAGGCCGAGCTCCTTGGCCATGTCGAGTGCCTTGTCCACCGGGAAAGCGCGGAGCGAGTAGAGCTGGATGCCGAGCGTGAGCGGCAATGGTTCCTTGGCAGCGGCCGCGCGGGAAACCGCGGAAGCACCACCAGTGAGGGCAGCCGAGCCGCAGGTAAGTGCAGCCGAGCCGCAGGCAGCGGCGGAAGCGGCAAGGAACGTGCGGCGGCTCGTGACGGCGGGCATGCGGGCTAGTCTCCGGTGCGGAAAGGGGGAGCCGCTAGGATACTATGTCCCACGCTGCGTTTCTCCTTCCCGGGAGCCCTTCATGGCCGTTGCCTCGCCTGCCGCCCCCACACTCGCCGCCCACTGCCGAGCCATCGCGGAGCGGGCCCGGGAAGCCTCGATCGACCTGGCCGGCATCCCCGGTACGACGCGGTCCGCCGCCCTGCAAGCTGCGGCCGCACGCATCCGGACCGACGCGGCGGGCATCCTCGAGGCCAATGCCAAGGATGTCGCCGCTGCGCCATTGTTCGGCCTCACCCCGGCGGCCATTGATCGGCTCACGCTCGACCCCGCCCGCGTGGAGGCCATAGCCGCCAGCCTCGACGCGGTCGCCGCGCAGGCCGACCCCGTCGGGGAGGTGATCGAGGAAACCATCCGGCCCAATGGCCTCGTCATCCAGAAAGTTCGCGTGCCGCTGGGCGTTGTGTTTTTTGTCTACGAGTCGCGGCCGAATGTCACCGCCGATGCAGCGGCCGTCGCGGTCGCCAGCGGCAATGCCATCATCCTGCGCGGAGGCAAGGAAGCGGCTTGGTCGAGCGGCCGGATTGTGGAGAGCGTGCGGGCAGGGCTTGCCGAAGCGGGCCTCTCTGAAGACTGTGTTCAACTTGTAGACATTGCTGACAGGGAGGCCGTCGGCGAGTTTCTGAAGCTCGACGACTGCATTGACATCGCGATTCCGCGTGGGGGCGAGGGGCTCATTCGCCGCGTGTGCGCCGAGGCCAGGATGCCCGTGCTCAAACACTTCAGGGGCAACTGCCATGTCTACGTTGACCGCGCGGCCGACCTCGCGATGGCCGAGGCGATCACCGTCAACGCGAAATGCCAGCGGATGGGCGTGTGCAATGCCGCGGAGTCGCTGCTTGTGCACCGGGATGTGGCTGAGCGTTTTCTGCCAGTTGTTGCAGCTGGCCTTGCAGCCCACGGCGTCGAGATCGTCGGCGACGCAGCCACTCACAAGCTGGTGCCGACGGCCGGCGAAGCCACGGAGGCCGACTGGTCCACCGAGTACCTTGGCCCCAAGATTTCGGTTGCGGTTGTGGACTCCCTCGATGACGCCATCGACCACATCAACCGCTACGGCTCTCGGCACACCGACGCGATCGTGACGACTGACGATGCCGCCGCTCGAAGGTTCACGACCCGCGTGGACACGGCTGTCGCGATGGTCAACGCGAGCACAAGGTTCAATGACGGTGGCGAATTGGGGCTCGGCGCCGAGATCGGTATTTCCACCGACAAGCTCCACGCCCGCGGCCCCTGCGGCACCCGCGAGCTGACGACCTATAAATACGTTGTCACGGGCACAGGCCAGGTGCGGCAGTGAGTTTTCTGGTGACGTTATTCGGGCTTTTTCGCCAATGGAGGCACCCGCAAGGGGTTGCCCATACCATTTCGCCGGACGCTCGCGAAGGGCATCTGCTTTCGCGCCGTCGCCGTCGCCGCCGTCCCGACGTCGGCTCCGGCTTGCGGTCGCCGGGCGAAGCCCGGCTCCATGGCACGGGCAACCCCTTGCTACGACGTACGTATTGGAGCCTCATCATCGGGAGTGTTTGCTTACTCATGACTGGAATTGCCCCCGCTGCCGACCCTGTACCGGAGCCTACCGATACGTATCTCTGGCTCGAGGACGTCCTCGGTGAAAAACAGCTCGACTGGGTGCGGGCCCGCAATGCCGATGCCGTGGCCGCGCTCGCCACGGGCGACGGCTTCAAGCAGCTCGAAGCCCGGCTGCTCGGCATCCTCGACTCACGGGAAAAGATTCCATATGTCTCGCGGATCGGCGACCGCTACTACAACTTCTGGCGAGATGCCGACCATCCTCGTGGCCTCTGGCGGCGGACGACGCTCGAGTCGTACCGCACGGCCGAGCCCGACTGGGAGACCGTCATCGATCTCGACGCCCTCGCCGCCAGTGAGGGAGAAAACTGGGTCTGGCACGGGGCGGCTGTCCTCGAGCCCGAGGACAGGTTGTGCCTTGTGTCGCTGTCGCGTGGCGGGGCCGATGCCGACATCGTTCGCGAGTTCGACCTCGACACAAAGGCGTTCGTGGACGGCGGCTTTGAGCTCCCCGAGGCAAAAAGCCGCGTGGCCTGGCGAAACCGCGACAGCCTGTTTGTCGCGACCGATTTCGGCGAAGGGTCGCTCACATCTTCCGGGTATCCACGGACCGTTCGCGAGTGGGCCCGCGGAACGCCCCTTGCTGACGCCCCGGTTGTCTACGAGGGCAAGCCCGACGACATGGTCGTCACCGCCTGGAGCGACCTGACGCCCGGCTTCGAGCGAGACTTTGTTGCGCGGCAGGCGACGTTCTGGACGAGCGAGCTGTTTGTGAGACGCGACGGTCGTCTCCTGAAGATCGAGAAACCTGAGGATTCTAATGCCAGTGTCCATCGCGAATGGCTTTTCATCGAACTGCGGAGCGATTGGACCGTTGGCGACAAAACCTATGCCGCGGGAAGCCTACTCGCGGTCGATTTCGAGCAATTTCTAGCGGGTGCGCGCGACTTCCATGAGCTCTTCGAGCCTGGGCCTCGGACCTCGCTCGCGAGCTTCTCGCCGACGCGGAACCACCTGCTCGTCACGACGCTCGACAACGTCCGCAGCCGCCTCTTCGTCCTGACGTGGCGGGATGGTGCATGGCATCGCGCGGCGCTGCCGGGTGTGCCACCGGTAGCGACGG
>CAYZHH010000259.1:0-5428 GCA_964478275.1 uncultured Candidatus Kuenenia sp. | reverse complement strand
GAAAAACTAGGGCTAGCGACCGGCTGCGTCGATGCCCACGAGCTCAATTTCGAAGATGAGAAACTCGTTGGGCTCGATGGTGGGAGGCGATCCGGCCTCTCCGTAGCCGAGCTCGGCAGGCAGCCAGACCCTCCACTTTGACCCAACGGCCATCTTTTGAAGGGCCTCCTGCCAGCCGGGTATGACACCCCGCAGCGGGAACGCGGTTGGCTCCCCCTTCGGATCAGTTCCGTCGAATTCAGACCCGTCGATGTGGGTGCCGCGGTAGTGGGCCTTCACCACGGAGTCGAGCGTGGGCTTGGCGCCAGCGCCCTGCTTGATGACCTCATACTGAAGCCCACTCGGCAGGATCGTCACACCAGGCCGCTTGCCATTGGCTTCGAGGAACTGCTGTCCCTTGGCGAGGTTGTCGCGGGCTGCCACATCCATCCGCGTGATCAGGTCCCGGTCGCGCTCCTCCATGCGCTTCTCAAACTCGGCTAGCACGCGTCGAAACCCCTCCTCATCGAGCTGGGGCGGCGCCTCACGCACGGCATCGGCAAGGCCGCGTCCAAGCGACGCGGCATCGAGGGGCGTGCCGAGCGCCTTGTGGTCGGCGATGATTCGCTGGCCGATCCGATAGCCAAGCGCGTACCCAAGTTCTTCGGCCGGCTTCGCCAGGCCATGCGGCTTGGCAGTGACCGCTGGCGTCGCGGCCGCTGGCGGAGCAATGGGCTCGGCCGCCTGGCCGAGCGGCGCGGCGGCGATGACGGCGATGACGGCGCTGAGGGCGAGCGCCGCTGTGAACGCGAGCGAGTGAGACCGTGCATCCATGACAAAACGCCTCCTGGGTGCCAATGAGTTTACTGCCGGGCCGGCGCCGCTGGCGAATCGTCCTTGGGCTTGGCAAGCGATCCGCGAGTGAGTTCGAGGAACGCGGTCTCGAGATTGACCTCCACCTCCTGAAGGCCCACAAGCCCGTGCCCAGCGGCGACAAGCGCGGCTGCGAGGGCCGCATGATCGGCGACCCCCTCGGCGAGCGTCACCACGATCTCACGGTCGCGGACTGTCACGTCAGCAGCCTCCGGGCACTTCGCCAGGATCTCGGCGGCCGCCTCTGGAGAACCCGTCACGCGGACCCTCACGGCTGGCCGACCGCGAACCCGCGTGAGCAGCTCCTGCACGCCACCACACGCGAGGAGCTTACCGTATTCGATGATGCCGACGCGGTTACAGATGTCGGCCAACTCCGGCAGGATGTGGCTGGAAACGAGGATGGTTTTGCCCATCGATTGCAGTCGCTTGAGCAGGTTTCGCATGTCGATGCGGGCCCGCGGGTCGAGGCCGCTGGCCGGCTCGTCGAGGAGGAGCACCTCGGGATCGTGGAGGAGGACGCGGGCGAGGCCAAGCCGCTGCGTCATCCCGCGGGAGAGGCTCGTGACCAGCTCGTCCCGCTTGCTGCCAAGATCAACGAGCTCGAGCGACCGCTCAGCCACCTGCCGGCGGGCTGGCCCGTCAATCCGGTAGGCCGCAGCGAAGAACTCAAGGTATTCACTCACCCGCATGTCGTCATACACACCGAAGATGTCGGGCATGTATCCGATCGCCCGGCGGATCTCGCGAGGGTGCGTGTGAACCGAGTAGCCACACACATACGCCTCGCCCCAGGTCGGTGCTAGGAGCGTGGCGAGGATGCGGATCGTGGTCGTCTTGCCCGCGCCATTGGGCCCGATAAACCCGAAGAGGTCGCCGCGCTCGAGTTTCAGGTCGAGGCTATCGAGCGCGACGAAGTCGCCGTATTTCTTCGTGAGGTCAACCGTCTCGATCATGGCGACGTCTCTCTGGCGGGTGCGGTGGTGCCGACGGGAACCATCAGACGCACGATGCTCATGGCCGCAGGGGCCACGGCGAGCGTGGCGTCGGTGTCGGCATCGCGAAGCCGCACCCGCCACGTGGAGAGCTGCCCGTCGGGTACGGTGCCAACGAGCATGGCGCGGTCGGCCGTGATGAGCGGCGAGAGATCAAGCCGGCCGAGGCGGCCCGCCGTCAGCCCCGTGTACAACTCCGCGCCGGCCGCGGCATGAAGACCAGCGACTTCAAGAATGCGGCCGACGTCAGTGCTCGCAGCGTCCCACCGTTCGGTCCGATCGCGGTCCCCCACGGCGGTGCGTCGTGTGAGCCCCGCGGCAAGCGATCGTGGTCCGCGGCCAGCTTCGGTGTCGTAGGTGTCGCCCGGTTCCATGCGGCCCACATCGTAAAGCCAGCCGCCATGCACCAGCCAGCACGCTTCGACGGGAAACGGTAGACGGGAGGTCACGCGGCCTGTGAGGAGGCCCCGTGCGTCCCGAGCCAGCGTGGACTCGGCGATCGGGCCGCGAGCCTGTCCTGTCCAGCCAGCCTCAAAGAGCCGGCTCGATGCCGCCGCGATCGGTACGGCGACGAGGTCAGCGAGACTGTCGCCATACGCATAGTCGGCCGATGCGAGCGATGCGTTGGCCATCGCCGCGTCGACGCCGGCGAAGCCGGTACCGCGGTCGGCACACCAGCTCACCGCGGCGTCGCACGCAGCAACATCGGCCCGCGGTCCGGCCGCTATACCGATATCGAGAACCGCGTTGCTCGGGCTGCGCACCGCCGACCAGGCCGAGCCCCGGACGAGTCCGGAGACCGCGTCGAAGTCGGTGATATCGGCGGCCCTCGCCCGTGGCGGGCCGTCGCGGCCCCAGGCGGCCCCAAGCCCCCAGGCGGCGGCAGCAAATCCACCTGCGATCACAGGCAGTGTGATCCACGAAAGCCAGGGCCGGCCGCTGCGGCGGACGAGCCACCAGTCACATGGATAGAGCGCCAGGCAATAGAGGAGGCCAACCCCCACGATGACTTCAAAGGGCACGGGACGTGTGGCCGCGTGGTTGTCATCCGCGTCAAACGTGTCGAGGGCAACGCGGAGCTGGCCCGCGAAATCCGGCACGCGGCGGTCGGCATCGCCGACCGAGGTCACGGTTTGATCCGACTCGCTTCGGCCACCGAGGAGAGCAGCCAGGAGGCGATCGCATCCGGGCCAGCTCGCACACCAGGGCGAGTCGAGATCGAGGCCAATCCAGGTGATGGTGCCGAACCCATGTGCCCGCCGCACCACGAGCGGCAACTCGGTCGCCGACGCCCCGTCAAAGGCTTCGACGACGCCGGCAGGCGATGCAAACTTCGGGACGAGGAGCCCGGCTGGGGGAAGCCTCGATGCGAGACCGCTGGCCCGCGCAAAGGCCTCGATGGCACCCACGCTGCGGAGTGGCACAAGGCGCGGCGGCCCTCCAGGCAACCATCCGGCGGCCGGATCGCCCGCCTCTGCCAGCACCGGCGCAGATGCGCCCGCACAGAGCACGAGTCGGCCACCACCACGGACCCAGCCGTCGATGCCCTCGACCGTGGCACCATCCAGGTTGGCGAGTGCGGTGCCGCACACGATTGCCGCGTCGAAGGCGTCAAAGTCGCGAGCGTTCGATGTGTCGGCGGCCGGTGTGCCGTTGAGTGGCACGACCTCCATCGGCACACCGTCGCCAGACACGAGCCGGGCGGCAGATTCAGCGGCGGAGAGCGTGCCAACCAGGAGCATGAGCGGCGTGGTCGATGGCGTCGCTTCCCCGCGAGGCGCGTCGAGCAACGTGATCTCGGTCTCGCCCCCCTTTCCCGTCGCGAGCACCCGCACCCGCACATGAGGCCGCCCCGGACGCACGCATGCCACCGCGGTCATTCCGCCGTCGGCCACGGTCACCGACGGTGAGCTCACGAACTGCCCGTCGGGGTCTTCGACAGCGATTCGCACTGTCCCGTCTCCTGGCTTCGGCAGCCGCACCACGACCGGTGTCCAGGCGCCCGTGCGATAGGTGCCACCGACGCCGAGCGTGATCGCGGCCGAGGCTGAATCATCGTTTGCCGGAATCGGCGTTGGATGTCCTGCGGCGCCCATGACGATGAGGAGCATCGCAACCGCATGCCACCGCCTGCTCGGAATCGCTTTCATGGCTTCTCGGCGTCGGGGCAGGTGCAGGCAAGCGCGCCGCAGCCGGGGCAGCCGCCGCCATACTTCCTCGCGATCGCGGCCTCGAGGTCCACATCCACGACGTTGGCAATCGTGGCCAGCCATGCGAGCACGTCAGCAAACTCCAGCGACTGCTCTTCGTGCGTGCCGCTGCGGAGCGCCGTGGCCAGTTCGCCGATTTCTTCGGTGAGCCACATGAAGGTGCCCTCGACGCCCCGGGAGGCATCCTTATCGTGGTACATCTGGCGGATGAGGGCCTGAAACTCGCGGATCGTCATCGGGTTTTCTCGATGGACACGGGCAGTTGGATACGCGGTAGCGAGTCTACAAAAGAATGCTCTCCCGGGCGGTGAGGATGCCCTCCCGTCCCCGCGGCGGTACGATACGAGACTCCCCGTGGGCGCTGGTTTCGTTCCGCGGTTCCCTTTCGTCCTGTTGTGTCACAGCCATGCCAGACCCCCGACCCATCCGCATCTTCGACACCACGCTCCGCGACGGCGAACAGTCGCCCGGAGCCAGCATGAACCGCACCGAGAAGCTCGAGGTGGCCCAGGCTCTCGAGAAGCTGGGTGTGGACGTGATCGAGGCGGGGTTTCCGATTGCGTCGCCGGGTGACTTCGAGAGCGTGCGGGACATCGCGGCGGCGATCACCGAGGCGACCGTCTGCGGTCTGGCGCGGTGTAACGACGGCGACATCGACCGGGCCGCCGAGGCGATCCGGCCGGCCCGCCGTGGCCGAATTCACGTCTTCCTGGCCACCAGCGCGATTCATCGTGAGTTCAAGCTCCGGATGACGCAGGAAGAGATCGTCGCGAGGGCCGTGGCCGGTGTGACGCGGGCGCGAAACCTCTGCGACGACATCGAGTTTTCACCCGAGGACGCCGCCCGCACCGAGATCGATTTTCTGTGTCGCGTGGTCGAAGCGGCGATCACGGCGGGGGCCACGACCGTCAACATCCCCGATACCGTGGGCTACGCAACGCCGCAGCACATGTACCGTGTGTTCGCGAGCCTCCGCGATCGCGTGCCGAACATCGACAAGGCGGTGATGAGTGCTCACTGCCATGACGACCTCGGCCTGGCCGTGGCGAACAGTCTGGCGGCCGTGGAGGCCGGAGCCGGTCAGGTCGAGTGTACGATCAACGGCCTCGGTGAGCGGGCGGGCAACTGCGCGCTCGAGGAGATCGTGATGGCCCTGCGGACGCGGGCCGATCACTACGGCTGCTCGACACGGATCGACACCAAGCGGCTCGTGCCCACGAGCCGGCTGGTGGCGAGCATCACGGGCATTCGCGTACCGCGAAACAAGGCGATCGTGGGCCGCAATGCCTTTGCCCACGAGGCGGGCATCCATCAAGACGGCATGCTCAAGGAGCGCAGCACCTACGAGATCATGCGGCCCGAAGACGTGGG
>CAYZHH010000258.1:0-5452 GCA_964478275.1 uncultured Candidatus Kuenenia sp. | reverse complement strand
CGCAATCGACCGCCCGCACCACCGCCGCCGCCGAAGCGGCTCCCATCCTGGAAGGAAGCCTCCGATTTCGTCCAGGCGGCTCGGGAATCCGTCGGCATGATCGTCCGTGACGCTGCCGCACGGGATTACCAGCCCGCGCCGAGTCCGCCTGACACCGTGACCGTGGCTCCGCGGCCCGCTTCGAAAAGCCGTACGGTTCCTATCGTCGTCACGCGGCTGGAGCCCTCGGGCATGCCTGCCCCGGCGACGTCCCGTTTTCAACGGCTTCGGAAATGGATTCAGGGCACGCTCGCGACCTATCAGCGCCGCCCCCTCAACACCGCCCAGCACACGCCGTGGGAGGTGATGCACGGTTTCATCGCCTTCGGTATCCCGACGCAGCTTCGCGCGGGTGGCCCCGGCGGGGATCCAGTCAGTGCCATCGGGTGGTCCAACTCGGCTGGCGTCTGCAAGGGGCAGACGATGCTGACGGTGACGGACGGCCGCCTGAACGCTCTCAAGGGCTACTACGGCGTGCAGGGGCACGCGGCTCAGTATTCGGCGATCCTCGCGCAGTGCCGGGTGGCAGCGGGCTCACCCATCGTCGTTGGCGGCCAACGATTCACCGTGGCTGATCTCATTGAGGAGGAGAAGCTCTCGTGCAAGGCTCGCTCGGAGCTCACGTTTGCCCTCATCGCGATGGCCCACTACCTCCCAACGGATGCCACATGGAAAAGCCGCGACGGTGAGTCGTGGTCGATCCCGCGACTTGTGGAAGAAGAGATCGTGCAGCCGATTCGCGGCGCGGCATGCGGCGGAACGCACCGGCTCTTCGGGCTGTCCTATGGCTGCCAACGGCGGCTCAAGGCGACCGGTCAACTCGACGGCGTCTATCTCCGGGCCGACCGCTATGTCCGCGACTTTCAGAACTTCACGCTCACCAAGCTCCAGAACCGCGACGGTTCCTTCAGCACGGAGTGGTTCAAATATCCCGCCGACCGCGAGGACGACATCGACCGCAAGATCCAGACGACGGGGCACATCCTCGAGTGGCTCGTGGCGTCGCTCGACCAGGAACGGCTCTACGACCCGCGGATCGTCGCGGCGGCAGAGTTTCTCTGTCGGTCGCTCATGCAGGAGCCATCCCGCGAATGGAAGCTCGGACCCCTCGGCCATGCGCTGCACGCCCTGAACATGTACCAAGAGCGGGCGTGGGGCGTCGTGCTGCCCGGCGGGATTGCCGCGTTCCACGGTCCCATGAAATCGCCCGGCGAAGCCGCGAGGGTGGCTGCCGAGCCCCGCACCACGGGAAGCAAGAAGCGGTAGGACACGACAGCCCTGCAGGCGGTTGACGTGCCGCCGTGCTTGATCCATTCGCTCGCCCGCCGTACGCTTCCGACACGGGTTTCCCAGGCAGCGTCGTGAGCCCGCGTGGCGTCTCTTCCGCGGTCCCGTTGGGTACGGGACGCCCGCACGACGTGGAGCGGATTCCCTGCGTGGAACGGATCGATGACTGCAGCTAACGTCACCCCGCAGATCGAACAGCTTCTCGAGCTTGCTTCCCGGCTCTATGAGTCAACGGGCGCCGAGTCCATTCTCGTGCTCGCAGACGAGCGGCTCGACTGGGCCCGCATCCGAGAACTCACCGCGACGGTGCCGCTCCTCGTCGCATCCGATGAGAAAGCCGATCTGGCGGGGGCGGAGGAACATTCCGTCCGCACGGTCCTCTTGGATGTCCCCGGCCTGCCTGTGTACGAGCGGCTGGCGCAGGCCTTGCTCGAGTGTGTCGCGGCCGAACTCTTGCTTCCCGAGGCGCAGGTCATCGCGATCTACAGTGGCTTCGAGGCCGGCACGGTTGACTCGGTGAGCATCCTGCGGCTCGCCGAGCACCTCGGGCAGCTCACGGCCCGCGATCTGCGGAACCTCGAGACGAAGGTGCCGCTCGAGACACTCAAGCTAGTGGTTGACCTCGCTGTAGAAATTGGTCGCGAAGGCCGCGAGGGGAAGCCGGTGGGAACACTCTTCGTCGTCGGGGATACCCGCAAGGTCATGCAGGCGAGCCATTCGGCCGGCTTTGATCCTGTGCGCGGGTACGCCCGAGGCGAGCGGCGGTTGACCGACCCGCGGGTGCGGGAGGGGATCAAGGAGATCGCCCAGCTCGATGGTGCGTTCGTCATTGGCCCCGATGGCACGGTCGAGGGGGCGGCCCGCTACATCGATGCCTCCGCCGAGAGTGTCTCGGTGGCCAAGGGCCTCGGTGCCCGCCACTGGGCCGCTGCCGCGATCACCCGCCGCACGAAGTGCGTGGCCGTGGCGGTCAGTGAAACCAGTGGCACCGTGCGGATTTTTCACGATGGCGAAGTGGTGCTTCGGATCGAGCCTTTCCGCCGTGCGATGAAGTGGAAAGACTTCGAGTACGAACCGCGGAGCGGTGACTGACGCTGCCGATCGCTCGTGCCGCACGGAGGGTTGGTAGGCTCTCCTCGCCTCCGGAGCCTCCACCGCGTGCCATTGAAAACGAAGACGAGCGCACCCGACCTTTCGGGGAAGACCGTGTTCGCGCTCGATCTCCTGTCGCGGGTGTACCAGCTCTTCCACGCGCTGCCGGAAATGACGGCGCCTGACGGCCGGCCCGTGTCGGTCGTCTTCGGCCTCACCCGCGACCTCCTCGACATCGTCGAAAAACGAAAACCGGACTATCTCTTTTGCGGCATGGACGCGGCGGGGCCGACGTTTCGGCATGAGCGGTTCGAGGCCTACAAAGCCAACCGAGCCGAGATGCCCGCCGATCTGGTGCCGCAAATACCGCTCGTGCGTCGGCTGCTCGATGTGATGGGCATCCCCTGTCTCGAGCTGGCCGGATACGAGGCCGATGACGTGCTCGCCACGCTGGCCACGCAGGTCGTGACCGCGGGGGGCACCTGCACCATTGCGACGAGCGACAAAGACGCCCGCCAGTTGCTCGGTGACCGCGTGGATCTCCTCAATTTGAGGAATAACACCAAGCTCGGCGCGGCGGAGCTCGACGCGGAGTGGGGCATCAGGCCCGATCAGGTCGTCGACTTCCTCGCGCTCGTCGGTGACGCGGTGGACAACGTGCCGGGAGTCCCCGGGGTTGGTCCCAAGATCGCGGGCGAACTGCTCCGCACCTATGGCACCCTCGAGGGCGTCCTGGCCAATATCGACAAGGTGTCGGGGGCCAAGCGAAAGGAGAACCTTACGGCGCACGCGGCGACCGCGCGGGAGGGTCGGGAGCTCATTCGGCTCGAGAAGGCGGTGCCTCTCGAGATCCCGTGGGATGCCGGCCTGCGGCATGAGCCCGACGCCGAAGCGCTCGCGGCGTTCCTCCGCGAGATGGGTTTCCGGAGTCTGTTGGGCCGGGTGCAGGTGCGGGTAGCAGCGCCGGCTGGCAAGCGGCGGGCCGCGATGCTCTTTGACATGGATGCCGATCCAGACGCGGCCGCGGCTGCACCACATCCTTCCGATGTGAGCGTGCCGGTCACCGACGCCGAGGGAGACGCTATCGTCGATCGCCTGCGTGCTCAGAATCAGATCGTCATCTGCGTGGCCCTGCCACAGGCTGCCACGCCGATGTCGCGTCCAACGGGATTGGCCATAGCCGCTGCCGATACGGTGGCCTGGTTTTCAGTCGACCAGGTCGAGCGGCATGGACCGCTCCGCTCGCTGCTTGCGAACACTGCGATCCGGAAGATCGGCCATGATCTCAAGCGACACGACGTTGCCCTTCGCACCCTTGGCATCACCCTGGCCGGTGCTTCGTTCGACACGCTCCTCGCGGCCTACCTCCTCGAAGCCGGCGAGCGGAACCTCGGGCTTGTCGAGACCTGCCGCAGGCACGGTCTCGGGAGCATCGTGCCGAGCGACCCGGCAGCCGCACCTGCCATCGAACACCTGACCGATCCATCCTCGGCTACGGACCACTGCAAGGCCGTAACGGCGCTCGCAGGTGTCCTGCCGCAGGCCCTGGACGAGGCGGGGTTGGCGTCGCTGTATCATGCCCTCGAGATGCCGCTGGCCAGGCTCCTCGCCGACATGGAATGCCGCGGAGTTCGGGTGGATGTGCCGCTCCTGGCGAGTCTGTCGGCAGAATACGCAGCCCGGCTGTCGTCTCTCGAGACCGACATCTATGCCATCGCAGGTCGGACGTTTTCGATCGCCTCGCCGATCCAATTACGGACCGTCCTCTTCGACGACCTTGGCCTCCCGGTGATCAAGCGAACCAAGACCGGGCCGAGCACCGACGCGGAAGTCCTCGAGGAGCTCGCACCGCGGCATCCACTCCCCGCGAAACTGCTCGAGCATCGCCGCTACGCCAAGCTCAAGAGCACCTATGTGGATGCCCTTCCGGCGCTCGTCGATCCTGGCACGGGCCGTGTCCACACCACGTTCAATCAGACGGTCGCGGCCACGGGACGACTCAGCTCGAGTGACCCGAACCTCCAAAACATTCCGATCCGCACGGCCGAGGGGCAGCAGATCCGTGCAGCGTTCGTGCCGAGTGTGGCGGGCTGGCGTTTTGTGGCAGCCGACTACTCTCAGATCGAGCTGCGGGTTTTGGCCCACCTCTCGGGCGACACGGCGATGCGGGATGCATTTGCAAGCGGGCTCGACATCCACGTCCGCACGGCCGCTGCGGTCTACGGCGTGCCCGAGCCCGAGGTCACTGATGCCATGCGGCGCACGGCCAAGGCCGTGAACTTTGGGATTCTCTATGGCCAGAGCGGCTTTGGCCTGGCGAAGAGTTTGGGTATCCCGCAGGCCGAGGCCGTCGCCTTCATTGCCGCGTATTTGGCGAGCTTCGCTGGGGCCGCCGCCTACATGGATGAGGTGCTCGACCGTTGCCGGCTGGATGGCCACGTCACCACGATCCTGGGCCGTCGTCGTGGGATCAGCGGTGTCCGTGACCGCGAGGCTAGGCGGGGCAGCGGCGGCGTGCCAGCCCTCACGCTTCCCGAGCGGACGGCCGTGAACACGGTGGTGCAAGGCTCGGCCGCCGACCTCATCAAGCTCGCCATGCTCGCGGTGGATCGCAGGCTCCGTGACGAACAACTTGAAGCGGCACTCGTGCTCCAGATCCATGACGAGCTTCTTTTCGAAGCCCCAGCATTCGAGGTCGACTCGGTCGCTCGGCTCGCCGAAGAGGAAATGCGTGGCGCCATGAAACTCGACGTCCCGCTCGAAGTCTCCGTGAGCACCGGCGCCACCTGGGCCGAGTGCGGCTGAAGCTGCCCGCTTGGAGAGAAATGAGGGAAATGAGGGACGGGAGCGATTTGTCCTCCAATAGGGAAGGGAAAAGGAAGGGACAGGCATACGTCCCGCCATTGGGATGACGGTGTCTGGCCATTCGTGCGATTTCTGCCTTGGCAAGCGATCTGGGAAGGCGATAATCGAGGCGAACAGGGAGAGGCGTTGTGCTTACGACAGTCGTTCCGCGGATCGAAGGTGAAGGCCT
>CAYZHH010000257.1:0-5482 GCA_964478275.1 uncultured Candidatus Kuenenia sp. | reverse complement strand
CCATTCACTCTGAAACGCCCGCCAAGGGCTGCGGCGGAAGTGGCCTGCGCCGAGCGTGAAAAACGGTACTCACACGGCTGTTTTCACGGGAATTGAAGGCCGGCCGTCGCGCCACAAGACAGCCTCAGACCGATTCGGCTACGCTGCGCCGATGCCCCTCAGTCATCCAGCGATTGCCGAAGCGCCGTTGACCGCGCTATCCTTGGCCGCCCGCTCAAGAAGCCCTCGGTCAGCCCGAGCCAGTTGCGGAGCCGGGCACGGGTCTTCATGGCACTCGGGGATTGGGCCAACGCTCTGGCAGATGCCGAGGCGCTCGTGGAGCAGGAAATAGGCAGGAGCGAGGGGCTCAGCATGCGCACGGCGGCCGTCGCATCCTGCATGATCCGCGCCCGCGCCACCGGGTGCCTGCCCCGCTTTCGGTCATAGGCTAGGCTCTGTAGGATCGCACCATCCGCGATTCCTCGAGATCAGCCCATCCCAATGAACGAGCCCGTCCGTGTCGGTGTTGTCGGCCTTGGCACCGTCGGCTCGGGGGTCGTGCGGCTGCTCGTGGGCTCGGCCGACCACATCTCGCGGCATGCAGGCCGGCCGATCGTCGTCGAGCGAGCGGTGGTTCGTGATCTGACCAAGCAACGCGATCTCCCACTGCCCGCGGAACGCATCTCCACCGACATCCAGACGGTTTCGCGTGATCCATCCATTTCGATCGCGGTGCTGCTGGTAGGCGGCCTCGAGCCGGCTCGCTCGATGGCCATCGATATGCTCGAGCATGGCAAGGATGTTGTCACCGCCAACAAGGCGCTTCTCGCCGAACACGGCCCGGAGCTTTTTGAACTGGCCCACCGTCATGGTCGGTCCATCGCCTTCGAGGCAGCGGCCGCCGGCGGCATTCCGATCGTCGCGGCGATCGGTCAGTGCCTCGCGGCCAATCGCATCGAGAGTATCCGCGGCATTCTGAACGGGACGAGTAACTTCATCCTGTCCAAGATGGAGGAGGAGGGCGCCGACTATGCGACCGTCCTCAGGGCGGCCCAGGACGCGGGCTACGCCGAGGTCGACCCGGCCATGGATGTCGACGGCACCGACGCGGCGCACAAGCTTGCGATCCTTTCGCACCTCGCGTTCGGCGTGTGGGTGCCCTGGGCCGACATACCCCGCAAGGGCATCGAACAGATCGACCAAGTGCTCATGGCCTATGCAGACCAACTTGGCTATCGCATTCGGCTCATCGCCACCGCCGCCCGGGTTGAAGGCAGGCTCGCGATGCGGGTTTCACCGGCGCTTGTGAAGGTCGGCACGCCTTTGGCCGAAACACGCGGCGCCTACAACGCCGTGAGCATCGTGGGCGACGCGGTCGGTCGCCTCTTCTTCCACGGCCTCGGCGCCGGACAGATGCCAACCGCCTCGGCCGTCGTGGCCGACATCATCGATACGGTCGTGGGCCGCGCAGCGATCACGTTCCAGACCACCGGCGTCCTTTCTCAGGACGGTCCCATGGCACACGACGTCAACGTGGCCATGCCGCAGCGGCACTTCCTTCGGATCCCAGTCACCGACCGCCCCGGTGTCATGTCCGAGGTATCGGGCATTCTCGGCCGCCACAATGTATCCATCGCGTCACTCATCCAGCATGAGTCGGGTACGGGGGGGGCGGTGCCCCTCGTGATCATGACCCACTATTGTGCCCCGAGGAGCGTTCAGGACGCGCTCGCAGAGATCGGGCGATCACCATCCGTCGGCGGGGTTTGCGACTGCCTGCCCGTGCTCGATGACTGGCGGCCCACCGTTCCCCAGCAGGAGACGCCATGAAGTATGCGATCATCATTCCCGACGGTGCGGCCGACGAGCCGCAAGCGTCGCTCGGTGGCAAGACACCGCTCGAAGCCGCCCACACTCCGGCGATGGATGCCCTCGCCGCCCGCGGTCGCGTGGGCCTCACGAACCACGTGCCCGACTCCCTGCCGCCGGGCTCGGAAGTGGCGTGCATGAGCCTGATGGGCTACGACCCGCTCGTTTTCTTTACGGGTCGAGCACCGCTTGAAGCTGCGGCTCAGGGGATCGTCCTCGGGCCGTGTGATACCGCGGTGCGTTGCAACCTCGTAACGATCCGCGACCGTGTGATGGAAGATTTCACGGCGGGGCATGTCTCGACCGAGGAGGCCACGGCCTTGCTGGCGGCGTGCCAGGCAGGCCTCGAAGCGGATTTCCCGGCACTCGCGGCCGCATGGACATTCACGCCCGGGGTGAGCTATCGCAATCTGCTGCTCTATCGCGGTGATGGCACCTGTGCCGCGCAGGCCGCCACTGATCCCGCGGGCGGTTCGCCACTCGGCACCGACCTCCGCACGACGCCGCCGCATGACCTGATGGACAAGTCGGTCATCGATCACTTTCCGCGCGGCACAGGCAGCCGGCTGCTCACTGAGATCATGGCGAAAAGCGCCGCGTGGCTTGCCGACCATCCGGTGAACCAGCAGCGGATTGCCGCCGGAAAACGTCCGGCCACCCATGTCTGGCTCTGGGGTGCCGGCCGGGCCCCCGCCTTCGAGCCCTTTGTAGGGAAGTATGGATGCTCGGGCACGATGATCACTGGCGTGGACCTGCTCCGCGGCCTTGCAGCCCTTGCTGGCTGGAAGCGGCGGGAGGTGGCCGGAGCCACGGGCTATCTCGACACCGACTACGCCGCCAAGGGGCGGGCCGCGATCGACGAACTCGCGACGGCCGATCTTGTTTGCGTTCATGTCGAGGCCCCGGATGAGGCGAGCCACCAGGGCGACGCGGCGGCAAAGGTAAAAGCGATCGAGGAGATCGACGCGAAGATCGTGGCCCCGCTCGCCGCGCACCTCGCGAGCGTCGGCGACCACCGCATCCTTGTCTGCCCCGATCACCCAACATTCATCGCCACAAAAACGCACTCCCGCGGGGGCGTGCCCTTCGTCATGGCGGGGAGCGGGGTCGATGCCAATGGCCAGAGCGCATACCACGAAGGCGCCGCAGCGGCGTCGGGCTCGCGGATCGAGCCTGGCTGGACGCTCATGGGCACGTTTTTGAAGAAGTGAAGGAAGGTTCAATGGCACTCGTCGTCCAGAAGTTCGGTGGCACGAGCGTCGCCGATCCCGAGAAGATCAAGGCCGCCGCAGCGAAGGCAATCCGCCGACACCTGGCAGGGGATCGCGTCGTGGTCGTGGTCAGCGCGATGGGGCACCAGACCGACTATCTCGTTGACCTCGCCCGTCAGATTACCGACCAACCGAGCGCCCGTGAGATGGACATGCTCCTCTCAACCGGCGAGCAGGTGAGCGTGGCCCTCTTTGCCATGGCAATCCAGGCGGCGGGGCACCAAGCAGTGAGCCTCACCGGCGCCCAGGTCGGGATTCGCACCGACTCCCGGCACACGAAGGCCAGGATCAAGTCGATCCACACCGAGCAGCTCACGCGGCTCCTCGACTCGGGTGCGATCGTCATCGCCGCCGGCTTTCAGGGGATTGACCAGCTCGGGAACATCACCACGCTCGGTCGCGGCGGGTCTGACACGACGGCCGTGGCCCTTGCCGCCGTGCTCGGGGCCGATCTCTGCGAGATCTACACCGATGTCGACGGGATCTATACGACCGATCCGCGGATGCTGCCGAGTGCCCGACGGCTTTCATCGATCGCCTACGACGAGATGCTCGAGCTGGCGAGCCTCGGGGCCGGCGTGATGCACTCGCGGTCGATCGAGTTTGCGAAGAAGTTCGGTGTGCCGGTGTGCGTGCGGTCGAGTTTTCGCGATGTGCCAGGGACGATGATCCTCCCGGCCGACCGTGCCAAGCCCAGGCCCGCCAGTGGGGTGGCGCTGGCGCGGGACGAAGCACGGATCACGCTCGAAAACGTGCCCGACCAGCCAGGTTCGAGCCACGCCCTCTTTTCGGAACTGGCTGCCGCTGGGCTCACTGTCGACATGATCGTTCAGAACCTTGGCCAGGACGGGAAGGCCGATATCTCGTTTACGGTGCCGAGCGACGACCTCGCGCAGGCGCTCGACGTGAGCCGCCGCGTCGCCGCGTCGCTGGGTGCGTCAGGCGTGTCGCATGACGACGGCGTGGCGAAGGTGTCGGCGGTCGGTGTGGGCATGGTCCGCGAGGAGGGGGTGGCCGGCCGGATGTTCCGGGCGCTGGCCGATGCCCGAATCAACGTCCGCATGATCACGACGAGTGAAATCAAAATCTCAGCGCTCGTTGATCGGGAGGATGCCGAGGCGGCGGTGGCGGCAGTGCATGCCGCGTTTGGTCTCGAGACGCCCACCCCCGGTGAGGTAGCCGGACCCGATGGCCCAGAACCGCGGCCGAGTCCACTCGAGGTGGTGCGTCGGCTTGATGGCATGGAAGACCTCGCGATCGAGGACTGCACGCTCGACTCGTCGCAGGCCCTTGTGACCCTTCTCGATCTGCCCGACACACCGGGTGTCGCGGCCGAAGTGTTTGCCGAGGTCGGCAAAAATGGTCTGGTCGTTGACATGATCGTGCAGAGCCATCCGCGGGACGGCCGCGCCGAGATTTCCTTCACGGTGCCGGCCGGCGACGCCATGCGGGCCGGCGACGTGGCCCGTTCAATCGCAGCCGCCCGCGGCGCCAAGGTGGCCGATGTGCCGCACGTCGCCAAGCTTTCGATTACGGGCGTGGGCATTCGCAGCCACGCCGGCGTGGCCGATCGCCTCTTCGCGCCGCTCGCCGACGCGGGGATCAACATCGATCTCGTGAGCACGAGTGAAGTCCGCCTCAACGTCATCGTCGCGGTCGAACACGGCGAGCGCTCCCTCGCCGTCCTCCGCCAAGCCTTTGGGTTGCCTGCCGCCACCCGCCGCGAGCCCATGCCCATGCCCACGCCCACGCCCACGTGATTTTGCCGGCCAAGCCCAAGCGTTGACCAGCGAGTTGCGTCGCCCCAATGGGGAATCGGAGGCGGGCGGGACCGCGCGATGCTCGTGCGCCGGGCACGGGATGCCCCGTTGATAGGCATGGGAGTGTGCAGTAAGGCCTTCGCTCGTGCAGCGGGATCGTTCGATCTGCACCACAATTCAGGACATTCAGCCGCGTTCACGAAAGTTGGCGTGGCCTCGGCACGGAACGTGCATATCTTCCGATCGCTCTCGGGTGCGGCCCAGGCGGAGGTCACGACATGTTCCGTGTGCTGTTTATTTTCTCTGGCCGTCGCGGGCATGCCGGGGGCGTGCGGCCCTTGAACCCTCGAACGATCAGGACGTCGATCCTGGGCACGCTGAGCGTTGTCCTTGCCCTCGCGGCGGGATACGTCGGTGCCTCGGAAACGGAGAGCATCGAAATCCACGGTGCCGCAGCCGCGCAGGCGGAGATTATTCGGCAGCATGCCGAAGCGGTACGGCGGCAGATCATTGGCGAGCTGCTCGGCGATCCCACGCCACGGCCGTGGACGATGCCGTGTGAGGTTCATGTCCACACGTCTGAAGCGGGCTTTGCGGCAGCGG
>CAYZHH010000256.1:0-5521 GCA_964478275.1 uncultured Candidatus Kuenenia sp. | reverse complement strand
ACGACTGCGGATGCGTCGCGGATCGCAGCATCGCGCCGTGCGGCGAGCGCGAGAAAGTCGCCACGCACGAGGCTGTTCCCCGCCGCCACCGCGCGGTCCACCCGCTCGCGGCTGGTGGTGTCGTCGGTGAGAACCGTCACGGCGCAGCCCTGATTGCGGAGGCCCTCCACCACTTGGAGGCCGAACCGACCAAGACCGCAGACAACGACAGGCTTCATGGCGGGCGAGTATAGCCCTGAAGGCATCCCACGCGCGTCACGGGTGCGGTGGAATCGGCTGCATCGTGCCCGCGGCGAGCCCGGCCTGATAGTTCTCCCACGACATGGGCTCTTGGTCGCTCGCGACCGGCACCATCGTGATGCAGTCGTCCACCGGGCAGACGATCGAGCAGAGGTTGCAGCCCACGCAGTCGTTCGCCCGCACGAGCGGCACTGGCCGCCCGGGCACCCGGCCGGGCCCCAGGCCGTAGGGCGTTGCATCCACGAGATCGATGCACTGATGGGCCCCGTCCTCGCAGGCGATGTAGCAGAGGTTGCAGCCGATGCATTTTTGGTGATCGATGCGGGCCACTCGCTTGGCATGGAGATCGAGATACTTCCAGTCGGTGACACGGGATACAGCGAGTCCCCGCAGGTCGTTCAACGATGAAAAACCCTTCGAGTCGAGGTATGCCGAGAGGCCGTCGACCATGTCTTCGACAATACGAAAACCGTAGTGCATGATCGCGGTACAGACCTGGAGGCTCGTAGACCCCAGCGCGATAAACTCGGCGGCGTCCCGCCAGTTCGCGATGCCGCCGATGCCGGAGATCGGTAGACCGACGGCCAAGTCGGCCGCACAGGCGTGAACCATATTCATGGCGATCGGCTTGACCGCTGGGCCGCAGTAGCCGCCGTGGGCGCTCATCCCAGATACGTTCGGCTCGGGCGTGAACGTGTCGAGGTTCACGTTCGTGATGCTGTTGATCGTGTTGATGAGCGAGATGGCATCGGCCCCGGCGTTCTTGGCCGCACGGGCCGCGAACACGACGTTTGTGATGTTGGGCGTGAGCTTCACGATCACCGGGATCGTGGCCGCCTCCATGACCCAGCCCACGATCGTTTCGGCGACGTCGGGATTCTGGCCCACGGCCGAGCCCATGCCGCGTTCGCACATGCCGTGCGGGCATCCGAAGTTGAGCTCAATGCCGTCGGCCCCGGAATCAGCCGAACGCTTCACGAACTCATGCCACCGCTCGCGGGTATCGACCATGAGCGAGGCGATCACGGCTCGGTCGGGCCATCGCTTTTTCACCTCGGCGATCTCCCGGAAGTTGGCTTCGGGGGAGCGGTCGCTGATGAGCTCGATGTTGTTGAACCCGGCCATCCGAGTCGTGCCAATCGTGAGGCCGGAGTAGCGGCTGCCGACGTTCACGATTGGCTCACCAATCGTCTTCCAGACGACGCCTCCCCAGCCGGCCTCAAACGCGCGGTGAGCTTGGTAGGCCGTGTTTGACGGAGGGCCGCTCGCTACCCAGAAGGGGTTTGGGCTCTTGATGCCGGCCAAGTTGCAGGAGAGGTCGGCCATGACGTGGCCCTCGGAGGCTGGTGATTAGGGCGTGATGCGGATGCCGAGGGCTGCCTCGAGCTCGTGGGCACGAACGGGAGAATCAAAGCCGGAGCCAACAGTGCCGCTCGGGGCGCCGTGGCGTGAGTGCTGGACTGGGCCGCTTACGTATGCCTCGGCCTGCTGAGCATGGATGCCGCGGGCCGCCTTCTTTCCTTCGGCGACCGCGTTGACCACCTCTCGGCCGCCGCTTGTGCAGTCGCCCCCGGCGAACACGTTTGGAATGTTGGTCTGCATCGTTGCGGGATCGACAACCACTCGGCCGCGTGCATCGAGCTTCAAGGTTGGAAAGAGCGTGGTGAGGAGCGAGCCCTGCTTCTCTTGCCCGACGGCCAAGAGCACCATGTCAACCGGCTCGGTCCATTCACTCCCGGGCGCGATCGTGACGCGGCCGTCGCGGACCTCAGTGCGGGCGAGGCGAAGCCCCGTGACGTGGCCCGCTTCGCCGAGCACGGCCACAGGTACGGCGTGAAAATCAAAAGTCGCACCGTCTGCCTTGGCGAGCTCGTATTCAAAATCGTAGGCCGACATATCTTCCGGGCCGCGGCGGTAGATCACGGTCGCCTTCTCGGCGCCGAGCCGCAGGGCCTGGGTGACGGCATCAATCGCGGTGTTGCCGCATCCGAGGACGGCCACCCGGCGGCCCACAGGGACGGTCTCAAGTGGCTGCGTGTGGATTTGCTCGATGAAGTCGAGCGCGTCGAGCACCCCTCCAAAAGTTTCGCCGGGAATGCCGAGTCGCTGCACCCGTCCGAGGCCGATCCCAACAAAAATCGCGTCATGGTTCTTTTCGAGGTCAGCGATCGTGATGTCGCTGCCGACCGAGGCCTCGTAGTGGAACCGCACGCCGAGGCGTTCGATCATGGCCACTTCGGCGAGGCTCACCTCGGGCTTCATCTTGTAGTAGGCGATGCCGTAGGTGTTGAGCCCACCGCCCCGCGGCTTCTTTTCGTAGATGTCGACCTCGTAGCCGAGCCTCGCAAGCTCCGCCGCGCATCCCAGACCTGCTGGGCCGGCCCCGAGGATCGCGACCCGCCGTCCATTTTTGAGCGCCGGGGTGGGGAGCACGTTGATGCCGTGGGCCTCCACGTGGTCGGTGGCAAACCGCTGGAGGCGTCCGATCTGAATCGGATCCTTCTCGAGATCGAGCATCACGCAGGCACCTTCGCAGAGCACCTGCGTGGGGCACACCCTCGCGCAGCTTGCCCCGAGCACATTGGCCTCGAGGATCGTCCGTGCCGCGCCGGTCACGTTGTCGAAGGCGATCTTCTTGATGAAGGCGGGGATGTCGATGCCGGTGGGGCAGGCCGCAATGCACGGAGCATCGAAGCAATAGAGGCAACGGCTGGCCTCGACGCGGGCTTCCTGGGGGGAGAGCGGCGGCTTCACCTCCGCCATGCGTGCGGCGATTGCGGCGTCGTGAAGAAGCGGTGTGATCGGCACGCGCAGCGCCCTCGGGGCATCCTGGTTGGTCATCCACCTCAACGATTAGGATACGGCAGAAAGCCCGGCGGGGTGAACACCGCAACCCGACCCGGCGAACCAGGCGAATGGCTATGATAGCGGTTCAAGCGGCTCCCCGGTCTGGCTCCCGGCGTGGCCCGAGAAACTGTTCGATCAAGAGGGCCGTGCTTCGAGATGAATGCCATGAACAGGATCGCAAGGATTGTTTGTGCGTCCATGACGCTGGCATCCTTTCAAGCGATGGCCGCTGATCCTCCTCCGGAGACGTTCGACGACGTCGCCAAGCAGGTGCGGATCGCCATGGCGCACCGCGATTACGAAGGGAGCGACAAGGCGATCGTGCGGCTCGAGGCGATGGCCAAGACTGCCGCGGACAAGGCTGTTACCGAGCGACTCGATGCCATTCAGCAACGCCTGAAGGCTTTCTGGGATGCTGTCCACGATGGCTGTAGGACGCTGAAAGGAACTGAGGAGATCGAGATCGGTGATGCCCTCGTCGCTGTCATCGAGTATGACACTGCGGGGCGACAGCTCGCGGTCAAGGTACGTGGTCAGACAAAGCGATACACGTCCGGTGACATGCCAATCTCCCTTGCGGTCGCGGCGTCTTCGCGTGCGATCCGGAAGGGCTCTGCGGCGAGCGACGAGCGGGTGGGCTCGCTCCACGCGATGGACGCCAAGGGCGATCGAGCACTCGCGCGGCAGCACTGGACCGCCGCAGAGCGAGCTGGAGCCAACGTCAAAGCTCTGCTCCCTGAGCTCGATGTCCCGATTCCTGGTGCGGCGCTCGTGAAAGTTCCAAAGGTTTCAAAGGTTGCAGCGTCTGTCCTCGACCCTCGCGAGTGGGTCTTTCAGGTTCCCGACGGTGAAGGCTGGCGACGGATTCCCTTAGGGGATCGCGGCGTCGTCAACCCGCAGCGACAGCTCGAGGTGACGGCTCCCGAGGAGGGCGAGACGGTATGGCTCACGCACAGTCAGAAACTCCCGGCCAACTTCGCCTTCCGGTTTTATTTTCTATCGCTCCCGACTGGTCAGGCTTGCGGCCTCTTCACCGGCTCGCGGGGCGAGGCTGCGGCCACGGCGGCGGCTGCACAGCTTCCAGCAGACACAGTCGAGATCGAGCTCATCCGTCAGACAGGGAAGCTCACCTGCCGGGTGAACGGCCAGGAGTGCCCCGTCGAGGTCAGTGACGACAAGGCCGCCCGGTCGCAAGGCATCTTTGGCATTTCGATTCCCCCGGGGAGCAGTGTCACCGTGGCCGGATTCGAGGTTGTTCCGCGGGGGAAGTGAGCGGCGAGCGGCTTCGCTGGTCTCAGCAGAGGCATTCACGTCACGAACCAGGAGATGCCCCGATGGTTGCTCTCGATCCTTCGCGGACCGTTCGTGAACTGGAGGAGCTTCGTTCGCTTACGGGCAACGAGGATGGCGCCCAGCGGGTGGCCTTTACGCCGACATGGGTGCAGGCGCGAGCGTGGCTCCGGGAGCGTTTCGCCGGGCTCCCCGTGGAGATTCATGACGATGCCGCGGGAAATTTCTGGGCGACGCTGCCGGGAGTGAGCGAGCGGGCCGTGCTCATCGGAGGGCACATCGATTCGGTGCCGAACGGCGGCTGGCTCGACGGCTGCTTGAATACGCTCGCTGGCGTGGAGGTGATGCGGCGCGTCGCGGCCGAATACGGCGGCCGCCCGCCGGTCACGCTTCGCGTCGTGGACTGGGCCGACGAAGAGGGTGCCCGGTTCGGCAAGAGCCTTTTTGGGTCGTCTGCGTGTTCGGGCAACCTCGATATGGACGAGGCCCGTGGCCTGGTGGACAAGGCTGGTATCACGCTGCCCGACGCCCTTCGAGAAGGAGGGATCGACTTCGCTCGCGTGAAGGAGGCCGGTCGCGAGCGTGCCACGGCTGCGGCCTATCTCGAGCTCCATATTGAGCAGGGGCCTGTGCTCCTCGATCTCGACCTGTCGCTCGGCGCCGTGCTCGGCACGTTTGGCGTCGAGCGGCATGCGGTCACATTTCATGGCCAGGCGGCGCACTCAGGCTCCACGCCGATGAATCGTCGCCGCGACGCCTTTCGAGCTGCGGCCCGGATGTCATCCGAGATCTACGAGATTGCCCGCCGGAGTGGTCAGGGGGTGTGCACGATCGGCTCGTGTACGACGAAGCCTGGGATCGTGACAAGCGTCGTTGAGGAGTGCCGCATCACGCTCGATCAACGGCACCTCGACCCCGAGTCCCTCGCCCGCATGCACGCGGAAGCGGTTGCGGCGAGCGAGCGATTTGCAGCCGAAGGCAACGTGGAAGTCTCTTGGGAACGCATCTGGGCCATTCCGCCGCGGCCCTTTGATCCATCCCTCATTGACCTCGCTGACGAGGCAATCCGCGAGACGTGCGGCGTGAGCCACCGACTGCCGTCTGGCCCGCTGCATGACGCTGCCGACATGGCCCGCGCGGGGGG
>CAYZHH010000255.1:0-5569 GCA_964478275.1 uncultured Candidatus Kuenenia sp. | reverse complement strand
AGCCGCCTGCGTCGGGTCGCTTGGATACAACCTGTTGGCAAATAGTGAAAAGCTATTCGAGGTTGATCTCCTGCCGAGGCCAGGGCAGGACACTAACGGAGAAGCCGAGGGTGGTTTCTGTGTTGTACTGAGGAGGGATAGGCTTGCCCTTCGCCCGCTTGCCGGTGATCTCCAGGCGGTAGAGACCGCTGCGAACGCCCTGCACCCGACTCGTGGGTATCATCAGCATCGTGCGGCCTTCGTTGTCGGTGCGGCCCTCAGCGGGCTCGATCGTGCCCCCCATGCATGCCTCCGGAACGATCCTCACGAGGGCTTTGGCGAGCGGTTTTCCACGATCCATGATCACAAGGAACGCTTCGCGGTGCGGCACGCCTTCCTTTTTCACGCGTTCAAACCAGGTCGAAATCTCGTCGTTCGAGAGCTGCTGGTCGCCGCTGGTATCGAGGACCGAGGCAACGTCGCGGAGTGCGGGAATCGTGGCGAGCTCAGCCGCATCGAGCAGACCATTCTTATCGGCATCGGCTTGGGCCATGACGGCTTTCGTCAGGGCCCGCGGATCAACGGGGGGCGGCACCATCCAGTCTGGCAGGCGTTGCCCACAGCCAGCCGTGGCCGCAACCCATGCGAGCAGGAGACAGCGATACGACAGGCGCGACATGGGCATGAAATGCGATCGGGCACACGCAAGCGGATCAACGACTTCAAACCATCGCGGCGTGGTCACGGCGCAGCCTGAGGGAGCACGCCACCGTCAGCGATATTTCCGAGCTGTTGGCCGGGTCGCCGGCCGACAAGAGCACCTGGAGCTGATGCGCGGCCAGCACCTCGGAGCGCTTGCCGGCCGCACTGGGCCACCAGCGAAAGCAGCCCTCGCTCAATCGCTTGTGACAGAGCCAATACCCTTGGCCGTCGTACACCAGCACCTTCACCGCCGTGGCCCGCCGATTGCGAAAGACGACCAACGCACCCCGGAGCGGATCTTCGCCCAGCGATTGTTTGCAGAGGTGCACCAGGCCGTCGATCCCCTTGCGGAAGTCGACCGGTTCAATCGCCACCAAGAGCCGCATCTGAGGCGTGATCTGCAGCATCACCGGGCATCCCAGAAGCTGCGTCCCAGAGCGACCAGGTCGGGAACCTGGCCCGTGGGAAGCTGGACGCGAAGCGTTGAACCCGCGGCGCTCGAGAACTCGATCACGCACGGGCCGAATGATGAAAGCGGCCCAGGGGTCAGCTCGACAAAGGCGGGCGGAGGGCTCGGATACTCCGTGTCACCGGCCGGCGATGGCCGCGCCACGAGCCGCTTCTTCAGCGAGTAATAATCCAGCCTCAAGGCAGCCGCCGTGCGGGCCACCCCATGTCGGCCAGCCACGTTCAGTGCCAGCTTCCACAGCCCTGCGGGAATGCGCGATCCCGCGACGCGACCCTGTCGCCACTGCTCGAATCGCAACGCCGCCCGGGACAAATCCACCGCCGGTGCTCGCCGCTTCCGTCCACGCATGAATCAAACTCGCTCGCATTCCGAAGAATTCGGTCACGCTAGCAGGTCGATCTCAGCAGCTCACGCACGCTTGCCGGAAGGACACTCTCATTCCAGGACTACTTTTGGGTGCCAGCTATCTGGGAGGCCGCCACCGATGGCGTAGCCCAGCGCAGAGCCTGGGCCATACTTGGCGGGAATCGGTTTCCCGTTTGCCTGCTTGCCGGTGACCTCCAAGCGATAGAGGCCGCAGTGAGCGCCCACAAATCCACCGGTGTGAACATTCATATAGACGAGGCCTTGGTCGTCGGTCGTGCCCACAGCGTGCTCGATCGTGCCCTTCATACAGGCTTCTGGCACGAGCTTCACTGATGCATTGGCGAGCGGCTTCCCTCGGAAGTGGATCGAAAGCGAGACCTGTTGCCGGGGAACCCCATCCTTCTTCAATCGCTCGAGCCAAGTCCTGATCTCGTCTCGCGAGAGCTTTTTGTCAGTGTTGCTGTCGAGCACCGGAAGGGCAGTAAGGAGTGCGGGGATGACGGAGAGTTCCTCGCCTTCCAGGCTATCGCTTTGGTCCTTGTCGGCCTGCTCCATGATGGCACCTAGAATGGCGCGAACATCGATTGGTGGAGGCACCAACCAGTCGGGGGTTTTCTGGCCACAGCCAACCGCAAGACCAATGAAAACAGCCCACATCCATTGAAAATGGCGGACATCTCTCAGCATAAGACGCCGTCCCGAAAGAATGATTTAGAGCGCACCAGCCTGGATCCCGCGTGAGCCATCATCAGGGGGCCAGTGGCAAGACACCGCCGTCAGCCACATTGCCGAGCGTATGGAAGATCGATCTGCTAATCAAATAATCGATGGATTGAACGCTCCCGTCGGCCATCGCCATGGGGAGGACGGCGTGCGGCGAACCAAATCGCGTGCCGAGCGGATAGCTCCAGGTCCACGGCATGGCAGGCAGGATGCCGCAGCTGTGCACTACAACCGTATCTTGAAGCGGATTGTAATTTCGACCGGGCGGTAGGTCAAGGGCGACGTTACCCAACAGTGGATTGTTTGACCCAGTGTACCCCATGTGGTCCCAGTCGCGTCCCTGGGTCCAGCCTCCGTCGTTACAGGCGATGCCTGGGCCGTTGTACTCGAGCGGATTGAGAAACCTGTGGCCTAGAAGGAAGACATTTGAAAGGCCATCGGTGACTTGGTGAGTGAATCGCATCGCAGCAATGCCGATTCCATCGGGAGCCCCTCTGGAGTAATTGAAATCGGACCGCTGGACATAGCCGGGCCAAGTGGCGGCATCGGCGCCGGTATACCAAACACCAGTAAATATGCGTGAATCCGTTCGGCTCGCACAGGCATAGGTCGGAATCACAACTCCAACCATACGGCTGTTCCACTGGCGCTTTGTTAATCCGGAGGTGCCAAGACCGTACTCGTGAACCTGGAGGTAGTCCATGAACGGAAGAATATTGTACTGCCAACTCCCTCTTTGGATTTCGCCAGCCGGATAATCCGGCGTGACTACTGTGGTCTTACCGTTTCCAAGATCGGCGTCGGCCGTAAATCCGTACCACTTCGTGCCCATCGGAAAAAACCCTTCGGAAGCCTCATGCTGTAGGCAGGCAAGCGCCATTTGACGCACGTTGTTGCGGCACTGGCCGAGTCGGGCGGACTCCCGGGCCGATTGGATGGCCGGCATGAGGAGACCAATGAGGATCGCGATGACGGCCACCACGATCATCATTTCGACGAGCGTGAACGCCCGCCGCATCGAGCCGTTCATCGTGAGTGGGCGCGTCATGTCTGTGGTCTCCTTTTCGTGCCGAAGCGTAGGGTGCATGGTCAGTAGCAATAGTCCGTCTCTTTGAGCTGAAGCGGCTCCTGAGCTGCTAATGGCGCGCCGCCAGGTTGCCCGCTTCTATATATGAGCCAGTAGCGGGCAGTGCTGGAATTGACGGTGCCCGCTCCGAAGTACGACGCTCCGTTCCAGACGCTATAAGAAGTCGTGAGGTGGCCGAAGATATGGGGAGCGACATTCTCGTTGAGAAACTTCGCGCGGCCGTCACAGGATGTCATCACCACGCCCCCTGGATGCCGCCCACGGGGCGGCGAAGAACTCCTCGCAATATCCCTGTTGATGCACCGCGGGTCGGTACCCAGCAGAGCCGCGACATTCCAGCTTCGGAATCCTAGCGCACATGCGCCTGAGGCGCTCCAATCATCCCAGTCGTTGCTCCCGCCAGTCGTTATTCCTAGCTTGTCAGCTGTAAGGAACGTGTTTGTAAGACCGTCCCTTGCGCTGATGTCTTCCAGGGATCTTCGTGACGCGAAAGTCCGGCCGAGGGCGCCATCCCAGGGAAAGGTATCAGCCGTAGCGTTGTTCACGCCGTAACAGAGCCAGCCGGTCCCCCTGTTCGTTGTAAGCCCAGATGGGCACATCGCTTCCGCCAAAGGGGTGTTGGCAACACTGATGTTCCGTTGCATCCGGGCGTAGAGGTCGTTGTGATTCAGATAGGGCAGGAGCATCGCGAACCAGCTGGTGTTCGGCCCGAAAGTTCCCGGTGCGCTCACAATCTCAACGCGATCCTGAAGGCTCGGCATGAAAACGTTGGCGGAGCTGAATTGGGCAATTCCATTCGCCAGCCGGACCTGGTTCGAGATACACGATGCCCGCCGCGAGCTCTCGCGGGCATTGTTCATCGCCGGAAGGAGCAGCGTAAGGAGCACGGTGAAGATCGCCACCACCACCAGAATCTCCACGATCGTGAAGCCAGCGGTTCGGCGAAGAGGCGCGCTCGACTGGCTGATGCGTCGCATGGTCGTGACCCCCGAAGCCAGAAACTGAAATGGCAGAAAAGAGCGAAGGCTTCTGTCCCTCGCCCACCTGCCATATCGTAGCATACGGCGGTTTTTAGGCAATGCGATTTAAGGGGCCGGTGGCCGTGGAAACCCTCTGTCGGGAGGGGGGCGGCTTTCGGATGCTTTTTTCGGCAGCGATCGCAGCAGGGGCACCTGGACAATGGCAGTGAACCAGCGGCCCGAGCCGGTGGGCGACACGGCGGTGAGCGTGCGGGTCGAGGGGAGCGCCACACTCGAAAATATCGACCAAATTCGCGGCGTAGCCGAGGCAATCGCTAGGGCTCCACCAGCCGGGATGGTCGAGATCGTCGCCTCGCCCGGACGGGTGACGGTGGTCTACGATCCCCTGGCGATCACCAGCTTCGAGGATTTCCGGGCGGCCGTGGTTGGGGCAGCAGCGACGGCGGCCCTTCCGACGGGAGCGGCCGGGGCCGTGACGCATGCCATCCCCGTGACCTATGACGGGCCCGACCTGGCGGAGGTGTGCGCGGCCCACGGCATTGCCCCATCGCGGTTGGTCGCCGCCCACACCGAGCCCGAATACCTGGTTGAAGCCATCGGCTTTCTGCCAGGCTTTGGGTATCTGACTGGACTTTCGGCGAGCCTGGCCACGCCACGCAGGCCCACGCCCCGTCTCCGCGTACCTGCCGGCGCGGTCGGGATTGGCGGGAGTCAGACGGGCATCTATCCCTTCGCCAGCCCCGGCGGCTGGAACCTCATCGGCCGCACAACTGCAAAGCTCTTTGATCCGGCGAGGCAGCGGCCCGCACTCCTGGCCGTCGGCGATCGGGTGCGGTTTGTGCCAGCCGAGCTGCCACCGGCGGACGCCGCTCCGGAGTCGTCGCCGCGTCGCACCGTGGACAGTGCGGCCATCACGGTCGTCGCACCTGGCCTCTTTACGACCGTGCAGGATCTCGGGCGGCCGGGCCATCGAGCCAGCGGAGTACCTCTCTCTGGCGCGGCCGATGCCGTGTCGCTGCGGCTGGCCAACCTCCTCGTGGGCAACCCTGAGAATGCCGCGGGGCTCGAGTGCACGCTCCTCGGGCCCACCCTTCGGTTCGAGCGAGAGACGGTGATCGCGATCGCGGGCGCCGATTTTCCAGGGCTCGGGTCGGGCATCGCCACACGCGTGGCGGCGGGGACCGTGATCGCCCTCGGCCATGCAACCCAGGGATGCCGCGGCTATCTCGCTGTGGCCGGTGGGATCAACGTGGAGCCCGTGCT
>CAYZHH010000254.1:0-5570 GCA_964478275.1 uncultured Candidatus Kuenenia sp. | reverse complement strand
CGCGATCGGCTTGCATGCGGGCCGCGAGATTGCCTTGCTGCCCCAGCCAGCCTCAGCCGCTCGTCGAGGGTGTGTTCGCTGGCTAGCATGGGGCCTTCCTTGCAGGGTGAGCCATGTCAGACGCTTCGTCGCACGTTGTCATCATCGGTGGGGGCCTGGCTGGCCTCGCCGCCGCCGAAGCGGCGGTCGATGCCGGGCCGCCGGGCCGCCGTGTGACCATCATCGAAGCGTCCGGGCGGTTCGGTGGTGTCTTGGGTACCGTTCGTCACGGCGACGGCTGGCTCGTCGAGCGGTCAGCCGACTGCTTCCTGGCAGCGCGACCCGAGGGGATCGCGCTCGTCGAGCGACTGGGCCTTGGCCGAGCGATTGTCGGCGTGGACCCGCGGGTCCGCCGGGCGCTGGTGTGGCATCAAGGCCGCGCCGTGCCGGTGCCGCGTGGCTTTCGTCTCCTCGCCCCAGGACGGATCAGCGGCATCCTCGCGAGCCCGCTCCTCTCGCTCCAAGGGAAGGCCCGCATCCTCGCCGAGCGCTGGGTGCCCACGCGACGGACGGGCGATGAGGAGTCGCTCGAGCAATTTGTGATTCGAAGGCTCGGCCGCGAGGCCTTCGAGCGACTCGTGCAACCGCTCGCTGCCGGCATCTGGACAGCCGACCCCGCAAAGCTCGGCATGGCGGCCGCGTGCGGCGAGTTTCTGGCGATGGAGCAGGAATGCGGGAGCCTCTGGGCCGGCGAACGGGCCAGGCTCGGGAAGGCGCCGCCGGCGGCCGATGCCTCCGGCGCGCGATACGGTCAGTTCGTCACGTTTTCAAGCGGCATGGAGGCGCTCCCCCGCGCCCTCGTGGAGCACGTGCAGAACCGTGGCGTGGGCATGATCACGGCGCGGGCCGAACGGATCGTCCGATCGGGCGATCACTGGAATGTCACGGTGGCGCGAAGCGGCGCTGATACCGTGGCCGATGTGCTCGCGGCTGATGCGGTGGTCGTGGCCGTGCCTGCGGCACCCGCTGCGGTGCTCATGGCGGGCGTTGATCCGGCCATCGCTGCGGAGCTTGCGGGCATTGTTTATGCCGGGTCGGCCATCGTGTCGCTGGGGCTACGGCGGGAGCAGGTGACCCACCCACTCGATGCGGCAGGGCTCGTCGTGCCACGAGTGGCTGGCCGCCGGGCGCTTGCGATCAGTTTCTCGAGCTCGAAGTTTCCGGGACGTGCTCCGGCAGGGTGCGTGCTTGTGCGGGTGTTCCTCGGCGGCGCGCTTGATCCATCAGCCCTCGAGCTCGATGACGATGCCCTTGTGGCGCTTGCCCGCGATGAGGCGGCGGTGCTTATCGGCGCGACGGGCGCGCCGCTCATGATCCAGGTGGATCGTTGGGGGGGCTCGATGCCGCAGTATCACGTTGGCCACGCCGACCGCGTGAGCCGCATCGAGGCGGCGCTCGCTCGCCATCCGGGCCTTGCCCTTGCCGGTGCGGCGTATCGCGGCGTCGGCATCCCGCAGGTCATCGCCTCGGGGCAAGCCGCAGTGACACGCGCGGTAGGGTGACTTCGCCCATGGGTCTCAGCATTCAGCGGCCAAGGGGCCGCTGGGGCCAAGGGAATGCGGCGTACACGGTCGCCACACCCGGGTGGCCCACCACCTACTTCTTGCCAGCGGGTTTTCCAGCGGGTTTGCCAGCGGGCTTGCCAGTGGGTTTGCCAGCAGGCTTGGCAGCGTCGCCCTCGGCGGGATCCTTGACCTTCTTTTTCTTCATCGTGAGCTTCTGAACCCGCACCTTCGGCAGGCCGATGGGGCTTTGGCCTTCCGGCCATCGCTCCTGCTCCTTGAGCTTGACGATCCGTTCGGCCCGGGTGAGCACGCCCCGAACGCTCGAGGATCCTTTGCGGACCCGCAGGCTCTTGTCCATCGTCATGGTGGTATCCCTCGTCCGAGGCTTGTCTGGCATTGGCCCGAACCCGGCAAAAACGCCGCGGGCGGACCCCAGACGATACGCGGCCCCTCTGGTGTCTTCAAGGGCTCCCCCTGTAGGCCGCTGGCGACGCTCGTGGCCTCAGAGTCGCACACTCGCAATCGATGCCAGAAAAGCCTCCATGCTGGCGGGCCGACGGGCCGGGTCGGCGGCCACGCAGGCCATGATGGCCTCCCCGAGAGCGGGCGGAATCTCCGGCCAGGAATCCTGGATGAGCGCGGGGATCGAGTCGTGCGCCAGTGCCGCATTGCCGGTGGTGCCCCGAGCCCACGGGGCGGCGAGGGTGCAGATCTCATAGGCCGTCACGCCAAACGAGAAGATGTCGATCCGGCGGTCTGCCTGTCGCCGCCGCACCACTTCCGGCGCCATGTAGTTGGGCGTGCCGATCCGGTTGCCCGGCTGGAGAAACGACGGCTTGTCGGGCACGGTGAGCCCGAAGTCGAAGAGCACGAGCCGGCCGTCGGGACGCAGGATGTAGTTGCGCGGGCAGATGTCGCGATGCACGAAGCCTGCGGTATGGACCGTGGCAATCGCCTGGGCGGCCTGCCGCACGAGGTCGAGCCGCTGCGCAGGAGGGAGTGGCGTCTTGCCTTTGCCTGCCGACACGAGGTTGTGCAGGAGCACGCCTTCGACAAACTCCTGGAGCACGTAGGGATCGCCGGTGGTGGCGGTGCCCCATTCGATCGTCGTGGCGATGTGTGGGCCTTTGATCTTCGAGCCGATCTCCCCCTCGGTGGGCTTGTTGAGCTCCTTGTAGCGGGCCTCGATCGGCGCCGACTTCTCGCGATCGATGACCTTGAGCCCTTTGATGCCGTCGTCTTGGCGATCGCGGACCTTGTAGAACGACGACATCGTGCCGGAGTAGCTCTCGCGAAGCCGCTCAAAACGCTTCCAGAGATCGACTCGCTTCGGGCCGCCCATGAGCCCGGAAAAAAAATCAGCCAGCCCCATCAGTGCGTCACTCCATGAACTCGTCGTCTGCGGTGGCCCCGCCCATCCGCCTAAACTCCGCCACAAGCGTCGAAGAATCACCGCCGCGGACCACGCCTTTGTACGACTTTTTCTTGCCGTCCACGAGCACGTGGACCTCGAAGGGTGTTGCATCGACCGCGTCATGTTGGCCGAAGTAGTTGACGAACACCTCGAACTTCCCAGCCGGTGCCCCATTTCGCGGCCAGTAGACGTTCTCCACGGGCTTATTGGATTGCTTGCCGCCGGCGTTCATGTCGACATCGAGGTGGCCGCCGCAGTTGGATCGCGGGAACGCAAAGTAGACGCGTTCGCCTGACGGGGCCACGACATGAAGGTCGAGGTCGTTGAGGTTGTTCCAAGACAGCGACACCTGAATCGAGCCGGTCTTGGCTCCGGCCTTGGTGAGCCGACGGCCGATCTCACCACCAAACCCACCACCGCCCCCGCCCGGGCCTCCACCGGCGCCCACGGTGCCGAAATCGGCGAGCATCGTGTCGGCGCCCGCCATCGACTCGTCGAGGGGCCCGGTAAACGACGTCATGTCGGTGTCGCTGAGCGCGCCGACTGCATCGATTTCGGCGGGGTCAACGGCCACGGTCGTAGACACCTCGGGGATCGGCTGGTCGAGATCCGCGGCTTCCTCCTGAGCGATCTCGATGGGCAGGACAGGGGAATCGTCAATCTCGAGCTCGGAATCCTCAAACGACGAGACGATCTGCACGGGCGTCTCGCGAGCATCGTAGAGCGGAACGAGCAGGGCGAGGAACAGAAGCGCGACAACATGCACGCCCATGCTGACGGCGATGCTCGTGAAATCACGCCAGTCTTCGGGGGTGTCGTCGGCCACCGGCACCGGCTCCATTGCGGGCAGGGCCTGTGGCTCCGGTTCGCCAGGGACCGGCGGCGGTGGGGGTGCAAATGCCGACGGAACCGCGGGCGGCAGGGAAGGGAGGGGTGGCAGACCGCCGACCAGGAGCGTGCGCGAGGCCGCTGAGTGCGATGACGGTGTCAGCACAACCGACCTCCGATCGAGCAAGCCTTGGCCCCGAGCATGAGTATGGCCGCGGGCCTCGGTGCGATCAAACGCTGGGGGGCCCACGAAGGCTATTCCTGCTTCAGCGAGCCCAGTTCGGCGTGCACGGCAGCGAGCTCCCGTTCGAGCCGCGGGATCTCGGCCGGGTCGTCAGGCTGCTTCTTCGCTCCCGCCAGAAGCTGCTGGAGCTTCGCGATTTTCTGGTGGAGCACTTCCATCCGCTTCTTTTGTTTTTTGTCCATCGGGCGTTTCCTCCGGGGCAGCGGCAGGGACGGCTGGCGGCGTGACGGTATCAGATTCTGGCCGGCCCTCCGCAGGCCGGTCGCTTGCTGGGGCGTGGGCGTCGTTGTCGCGACCATCCGCGGTGTTGGCCGCTTGGATGTCGCGGAGATAGGTGGTGGCGAAGATCCGCACCGGGTCGGGCATGTCATTCGCCCCGGTATGCAACTGCCGCATCCAGCCGGAGATGAGCACGACAGCCACGCCGAGGCCAACGGTCACGGAGAGCCACTGCTTGCGGTTGTTGCGGATCCACTGCGTGCTGGCGCCGCGTCCGATCAGTCCGCTGGCCAGATAGAACACGATCATCGCGAGCAGAAACTTCGCGCCGAAGAGCCCGTGGTAGCCGGTCTGCCGCATCCAGTCGCCGCCCCAGAGCTCCGGGGCCTCCTTGATGCGGCGGATCATGAGGATGTAGTTGGTGAGGCCGCTGGCGAGGAGGAGCGTGATCGCCCCCATGACCCAGGGCAGCCAGCGACGTCGGATCCCTGCGTGAATGCGGTCGGCCGTTTCTTTCCCGAGCTCATCCGCCGTGGGCAGCACCGCGAAGCGCGCGAAGAACAACCCGCCGAGGGCCACGATCGCGGCGAGGATATGGGCCCAACGGAGCAGGAGGGTGGTAGGGTCCATGACGAAATTCTCTCCACTGGTGGGGCGCGTAGCTGGCAGGCAGAATCGTACCCGATCCTCCGATGCCCTTGAATGACCACATGCACCTGCACGACGAACCTGACCTTCCGGGCATGAGCCCCCACGCCCGCTGGATGCGGCTGGCACTCGACGAGGCTCGCGCGGCAGCCGAGGAAGACGAGGTGCCGGTGGGGGCGATTGTGGTTGCCGGGGGCCGCGTCATCGGCACAGGCCACAACCAGCGGGAGCAGCTCGCCGACCCGACTGCGCATGCCGAAATGATCGCCATCACGCAAGCGGCTGCCACGCTGGGCTCGTGGCGTCTCGAGGGTTGCACGCTCTACGTGACGCTCGAGCCCTGCCCGATGTGTGCCGGAGCCATTGTGCAGGCTCGCGTGCCGGCGGTCGTATGGGGCGCTGCCGATCCGAAGGCCGGCGCCGTCGAGACGCTCTATCGCCTCTTTGACGACCAGCGACTCAATCATCGCGTGGAGCACATGGGCCACGTCCTGGCCGACGAATGCGGCCGCATCCTCACCGAGTTCTTCCGCCGCAAGCGCTGATAATAGGGTGGATAATAGGGACGGGAGCTCTTTTTGGGCGATGGATAATAGGGACGGGAGCTCTTTTTGGGCCGCCCAAAAAGAGCTCCCGTCCCTATTATCCAAAGATCAGCTTGCAGCCGGCGATG
>CAYZHH010000253.1:2845-5570 GCA_964478275.1 uncultured Candidatus Kuenenia sp. | reverse complement strand
CATCGAGCCCCCCCATCGCACCGAGCCGCCGTATCGCCTTGATACGTGCCAGCCCGCCCTGGCCGGTGTCTTTTCCAGGAGAAGCAGATGACGGAAGCCGCTGATGACACCCAGGCTGTTGAGCAACTCGGCCGCGCCAGGGACGCGATCGTCAAGGAGTTGCGAAAAACGATCGTGGGGATGGATGAAGTCATCGATCAGATGATGATCGCGATCTTTGCCCGAGGCCACTGCCTTCTCGTGGGTGTGCCAGGGCTCGCGAAGACGCTGCTCGTGAGCTCGCTCGCCGAGACGATGTCGCTGGGATTCAAACGGATCCAGTTCACGCCAGACCTGATGCCGTCAGACATTACCGGCACCGAGCTTCTGCAGGAGGATCCCGAGACCCACCAGCGTCGGTTCCAGTTCCAGAAAGGTCCGGTATTCACCAACCTGCTTCTGGCCGACGAGATCAACCGGACCCCGCCGAAGACGCAGGCTGCGCTCCTTGAGGCGATGCAGGAGAAGCGAGTCTCATCTGGCGGCGAGGAGTACAAGCTGGACCTGCCGTTCTTTGTGCTGGCGACGCAGAATCCGATTGAGCAGGAGGGAACCTATCCGCTGCCCGAGGCGCAGCTCGACCGCTTTCTCTTCAACATCCGCGTCCAGTATCCGAGCCACCAGGAAGAGCTCGCGATCATGCGGAGCGTGACCGGCGACGACGAGCCGAAGATCGAGAAAGTCGTCGATGGCCAGGGGATCATCGCGTTCCAGCACGTCGTGCGGCGCATTCCAGTGGCCGACCACGTCTTCGAGTATGCCGCGCGGCTGGTGCGTGCGACCCGCCCCAGCGAGCCCGACGCGCCCAATTTCGTGAAGAAGCTCATGTCGTGGGGCGCCGGACCGCGTGCCTCACTGAATCTGATCCTCGCAGGCAAAGCACGGGCCGCACTCCGCGGCCGCTGCCATGTGTCGGAGGAAGACATTCGCGAACTGTGCCTCCCGATCCTGCGACACCGCGTGATCCCAAGCTTCGCCGCCCGGTCCGAGGGCATGACCTCGGACAGCCTGATCGAGAAACTGCTCGAAGAAGTGCCGGCCGCCGCTAGCGGATCCCGCCGCAAAGCCGTGTGACCTTCCGGGCCGAGGAATCGGCCGCCGGGGATCGGATGTCGACCCGGCCGAGCCCCGATCGCAACTCCCGCCTTCAGATTCCCGCACATGCCCGATGCCCTGACCACCACCCGCTACCTCGATCCGGAGACCCTCCAGAAACTGGGGGACCTCGAACTGATCGCCCGTGAGGTCGTCGAGGGGCTTCGGGTCGGAAGCCATCGCAGTCCGCTGCGAGGATTCAGCACCGAGTTTGCGCATCACAGGCAGTACGCCCCGGGCGACGCCATCCGCGACATCGACTGGCGAGTGTTCGGCCGCACGGAGCGGTACTACACGAAGCTCTACGAGGCGGAAACAAACTTCGACTGCCACCTGCTCGTCGATGCCAGCGCGTCGATGAACTACGCGTCGGGCAAGGTGAGCAAGCTCGAGTACGCAAAGTTTCTCGCCGCATCGCTCGCCTACATCGTCCTCAAGCAGCGCGACTCCGTGGGGCTGTCGGTCTTCGACACTGAGGTACGGGCCTACCTGCCGCCTCGGTCCACGATGGGCATCCTGGTGCAGATCGACCGGCTCCTCCGCGAAACACGGTCGGTGCCGCGGACGACCATCGACCGGCAGCTTCACGACATCGCGCTCATGATGAACCGCCGCTCCTTCGTGATCGTGATTTCGGATTTTCTCGCTGACGTGGACGGCATCCTCAGCGGACTCGACCACATTCGCTTCGACGGTCACAACGTACTGGTCCTGCAGACGCTCGACCCGTACGAGATCGAGTTCCCCTTCACCGGCACGTGGCGATTCGACGGGCTCGAGGGTGAGGACCCCCTGACCACCCAGCCGGAGCGGATCCGAGAGGAGTACCTGTCCCGCTTTCGCGCTCACCAGAAGGCTCTGCGGGCCGGGTGCGTCGCCAGCCACATCGACTATGCGCTCGTCGACACCTCGCGTCCGCTCGACCTCTTCCTCAGCGAGCTCTTCCACGAGCGCGAGGGAACCATGCACGGAGGCTCCTCCGGGCGATCATGACATTCCTCCATCCGCTCCTTCTGATCGCCGCAGCCGGGGTGGCCCTTCCCATCCTGGCGCACCTGCTCAATCGGTTTCAGGTCAATCGGACCGACTGGGCCGCGATGGCCTTCCTCAATCGCAGCGTCCGAGTGCGATCGCGACCAGATCCTGCAGAAGCAGCCGCCCGTAAAGTGACCGGCCTTGGGGTGACACGACCCCAGCGGCGGCTTGGCCCCGGCCCGAGGTGGATTCGGCAGTAAGTTCCATCTGGTCACTGACGGTCGAAGTCACCGCTGGTCATCAGGATCGCGGAAGGAAATCCCGAGGATTTTCGATGGGTTGCCGGTCGCGGGCCACGTGGAAGACTTTTCTTCGTGGCTACCTCCGCTGCGGCATCCTCAGCTTCGGGTTTGCGCGGGCCTTGGTGCGGCACCTGCGGGCATGATTTTCTCGTGGCCCGTCGCTGGGCGACTACAAAAAGCGTGCAAGGGTCGCGGTGTCTGCCCCTCATGCAACGGCCGCCGCATGGCGCAGACCGCCGCCCATCTGGTCGATCACGTCATCCCACCGGTTGCCGTCCGACAGTGGGTGATTTCCGTGCCGAAGAGGCTGCGCT
>CAYZHH010000253.1:0-2745 GCA_964478275.1 uncultured Candidatus Kuenenia sp. | reverse complement strand
CACCCTTGGCGGCTGCGCTCACCCTTGGCGGCTGCGCTCACCCTTGGCGGCTGCGCTCACCCTTGGCGGCTGCGGTGGTTTTTGGCGCAGAGGGACCGGCCCGAGGCCGTCGCCGCCCTCACGAACATCTTCATGCGCGAAGTGGAACGGCTCGTGCGCGAGGCCGCAGGCGTGGCGTCGTCACCGGCCGCTGGCGACGCGCCCCGCATCGGCGCCGTCTCCTTCCTGCACCGAGAAAGGCTCGGCACTCGAGCGGCATGTCCATCTGCATGTGTGCGTGACGGACGGCGTGTTCTCCCGGACCGCGACGGGTGACCAGGCTGAGACAGGCGTCACCTTTCCTGCCGGCACGGCCCATCACCCCCGGCGACCTCGACACCCTCACCACGCGAGTGCGAAAGCGGCTCATTCTGTGGTTCCGGCGGGCGAGTCTGCTCGACGCGGAGGCCACGGCCGACATGCTCATGTGGGAGCGCAGTGGGTTTTCCATCGACGCTTTGCGTGCGGATCTCCCTCGACGACGGCGCGGAGCGAATCCGCTACACCCTTCCGCGGCACAAGCGCGGGCAGTGGATCGGGGCCGGCCGCAACAAGAAGGCGACGAGTCCTGATGCGCAGGGCGTCATCAACCTCACGCCGCACGATTTTTTGAGTCGCCTTGCGGACCTCGTGCCGCCGCCGCGCAAGCACCGGCACCGGTATCACAGGGTGTTTGCGCCGAACCATCCGCTGCGGGCAGCCGTGACTGCCCTGGCGATCGGCAACGCCGGAAAGCCCACAGGCACGGCGACTGACGCGGAGGGGCAACCGGCCAAGCGTACCGACGCGCCCGATGGAGAGACTGGATCTCTCGATCATTGGTACCGCAGCCAGCCAGCACGATGGCGATAACAAGCACAAGGGCGTGCGTGAAGGCGAGGGCAAGACGAGTCGAAGGTGGGCATGGGGGCAGGGTAGAGGAGGGCACAGAGCCGTGTACGCGAGCATGGTGTGGAGCCCGGCGATGGAGTGTGTCAGCGTTGAAAGCGAGTCCTATGAGGCTTGGTTGCATGGGTGGACGAATCTCCGGTGGTCTTGCGGTAGAGGGAGTGGAGCGCTGCCAGGAGCCGTGTGATGAGCCCTTGGCAGGCCCGTCGCAGTCGCATTTCGCGAAAGCAGAGGGCAACAAGGCCGCATGCGACGAGACTGACGACGATGAGGCCGGTGAATGCAGAGGTCATATGGAATGGTCTCCAGGGGTAAGGGGCGAGGCAGAGAGGCATGAGCCCGCCCGGAAGAGCGCGCGCGTGAAGTCGCAGAGGGCCGCCGAGCCGAACGAGTGTGGGCTCAGGTGCGGTAGGCGGGACCACGAGTCAGTCGAGCTTTGATGGCTCGATTGTGCTCACTCAATATGCCGTGTTTTGGGCTGACATTGAGGCGTCAGGCCCGTCGTCATCACTCTTGTGCTGGAGCCGGCGTGGCATCGCGCAGGACGGCACGGGAAAACCATTCGGGAATCTGACGAGCCTTGATCTCGATGGTGCGGCCGTCGGTGATCTCGGCCAGCCAGACGCGATCCTTGTCATGACCGGAGTTGTCGAAGATGAAGGCGCGGTTCGCATGGCCGACAGCCTTCTTCAACAACCCGATCGAACGGTGGTAGCGGCTCACGATTTTGTGTTTGGGCACCCCGTGGCCTCCCTGCCTCACTCGGTTTTCAACACGGGAAATGTTGATCTCGTGATCGTCAGTGGCAATGAAATAGAGATAGGTGCGATATCCGAGGCTTTGGGCTCGTGCCAAGAGGGCAACTTTGTCTGGCGACGACATGACCGTCTCCAGCGTGAACGAGGTTCTTTGCTCCAAGAGTTGATGGCGGAGAAAATCTGCTACGACAGAAGCGTGGTACGAATTGATCTCGACACGCGAAAAGTCGATGCGACCGCCGGACGATGTGAGTCTTTCTACGTCGGCCGACAAGCCGGCGTCTCTCAGCAACGTCGATTCTCCGAAAAACGTCATCGCGAGGGAGTCGATCGTGTCAGAGCCAGCGACTCCAAAATCCGAGACGTCCAGAAATCCCCTCGCCCGAATGCCAGCTTCGATGTCGTCTGGGTTGAGGTACGACCCCGAGCAACGCAGGAGGGAGCACGGTTTTTAGCGTGCTTTTTCCCGAACCGTTTGGTCCGGCAAACATCCGCAGCCGCGGCGTGATGGGCATCACTGGATCGTGTATCTCGCGCCCGGTTGAGCAGGCGATGGCCCGACGATGAGCTTGATGACGCGTTCTTTGCCGTCTGGGGCCACTTCGATAATTTCACCGCCGTTCGACACCAAGACGGTGAGACCAGCCAGGAGTGCGTTGTGATACGCCGTGGCGCACGTCACTCCCGACGCGTGCACGAACTCCGTCTCCAGCCGTGCAATCCGCTCTTCGTCGATGGGGCTATCGCTCGTTGGCATGCCGTTTCACCTCTCTGTCTTCTACGATATCGGCCGTCACAAGGCAGGGCAAACACCCGGAGCGATGCGGGAAACGCTCAAGGCATCAAAATGCCTGGTCCTGCGGCTCCTTTCCTGGAGTTTTCTCGGCGGCTTTTTTTTTGACCATGTCCAGACGGGAACCTCCGGAAGCGACTCTTAAGGCCTGGCCGGTCCGAAGAACACGCTCACGCACGGCTGCTGACTTGATCGAGAAGCGTCCGTGGTCGCCATCTGCCACCAGCCGGCAATTTCTTCCTCTGCGGCGCGGCCCTCTACGCCGCA
>CAYZHH010000252.1:0-5583 GCA_964478275.1 uncultured Candidatus Kuenenia sp. | reverse complement strand
TCGGTGATCGGCTCGGCCACCGTCCAGGCGAGCTCTCTGGTGGCGAGCGGCAGCGGGTCGCCGTGGCAAGGGCTCTCGTGCTTTCGCCACGGCTCGTCCTCGCCGACGAGCCGACCGGACAGCTCGATGCAGCGACGGCAACCGAGGTCACGGACATGCTTGTGGAGCTCACGGGCGAAGGTGGCGGCATGCTCGTAGTCGTCACGCACGCCGAGCCGGTGGCGAACCGCGTCGGCAGCGTGCGACGGCTGGTTGATGGACAGCTTGCGCCATGAGCGACGTCGGCTCTCCACCGCTCCGGTCACTCGGTGGCCTCGCACTCATGCTCGCCCGGCAGTGGTGGCCGCAGGTGGCCGCCCTAGCAGCGGCTTGCGGCGTGGTAGCCATGACGATCACCGGCGCTCTCGCGGTCGGCTCCTCGCTCGAGCGAGGACTTCGGGCCCTCGCGCTCGAGCGGCTCGGGAGTATCGACGCCGCTGTACTCGGCGAATCTTTTTTCTCCAAGCATGTCGTTGATGGATTGGTGACCGCGGCGTCAGAAGGCGGTCCCCAGCATGTCGTTCCGGCGATCATCCTGCCGGTGACGATCTCGAGCGGTCGCGGTGGAACGATCGCCGCCACGCTCCTGGCCTGCGATGACCCGGCGGCACTTGGATTCGACCCAGCGCCACCAACGCTTGCTCCCGAAACCGTCCTCGTGAACACGCCACTGGCCGAGACCCTCGGCCTCGCCGCGGGTGACGCCGTTGTCCTGCGGCTTCCACGGCGATCATCCGTGCCAGCCGACAGCCCGCTCGGGCGGCGGACCGGAGCCTCCGATGGCCGACGGCTCTCGGTGGCAGCCATCCTGCCCGATCACGGTCTGGGCCGCTTCTCGCTCCGACCCGAGCAGTCGACCCGGCCACTCGTCGTGACCTCGCTCGCCGCAGCCCGCCGGATTCTGCGTCGCGACGACGCGGTCAATGCCGTATTCGCCATCAGGATGCGACCGCATGAGGACGCCGCCGAGTGGCTTCGTTCGCACCTCCACCCCTCACTGGCTGACTATGGGCTCGCGCTCGCCCCGACGTCGGGCGATCCCGCGAGCCTTCGGCTCACCACCGAGCGGCTCGTCCTCCCGCCCGAGGCCGACGCCGCTGCTGCCACGGTCCTTGCGGCGCTCGGCGGCCGTCCCACGCTCGTGCTCCTCGCCAATACCGTGGCGACCGATGGCATTGAAAAGGATCGCGGCAGCGTCCCCTACTCCACCGTGCTCGGCATCGATTCAACGTCGCTCCCCGTGGGTGAGCTCGTCGACGACGAGGGCAATCGGCTGACCCTTCCTCCCGACGACGGCATCATCATCAGCCGCTGGCTCGCTGAGGATTTCGCGGCGCAGGGACGGCCCGTGACCCTCGGCGACACTATCACCCTCAGCTTCTTCGAGCCGGAGACGGTCCACGGCGAGGTCATCGAGGCCACGGCACGATTGCGGATCACCGGCATCGCCGCCATGCGAGGCGCGGCCACGAGCCGCGATGTCGTGCCCGATGTGGAGGGCATCACCGACGAAGACTCGATCGCTGACTGGGATCCCCCCTTCCCTTTCGACGCCTCCCGTGTCCGGTCAACGCCGCCCCACGACGAAGACGACCGCTATTGGAAGGAGTATCGCGCCACGCCCAAAGCGTTTGTCGCGCTCGCCACGGCTCGGCGGCTTGCGGGAAGCCGCTTCGGACACACGACCGCATGGCTCGTGCCGGCGCTTGCTGACCGTACCGCCGTCGAAGTGGCACTCGCTGGCCACATGCAGCCAGAGCCAATGGGCCTGAGGGTGGCGTCGCTCAGGGCCGATGCGCTCCAAGCATCGCGGGGCTCGACGCCCTTCGGAAGCCTCTTCCTTGCGCTTTCGAGCTTCGTCGTGGCCGCGGGGTTGCTCCTCGAATGGCTGCTGTTTGGCCTGCTCGTCGCCGCGCGGCGCCGGGATCTCGGCATCCTCGCCGCGGTGGGCTGGCCACCCGCGCGGCTCGTCACGCTGCTTGTGTCAATCGGAGGCTTGGCTGCGGTGATCGGGGTGGGTGTGGGCACGGTCCTCGGCCCGGCCTGGGCGCGAGGGCTTCTTGTGGCCCTGGGCCGTCGTTGGGCCGCCGACGTCGATCCGGGGTCGGCCGCAGGATTCGACGGTCCTGGCCCCGATGGAACAGCGCTCGCAGCAGGCGCTGCCGCAGCGCTCGCTGTTTCGATCGTCGCGCTGGCGTGGGCCGCACGACGGGTCGGCCGCATTCCACCGCTTCGACTCCTCCACGAGACTGACCGCCCACTCGAGCCAACCGCGATCCGCGGCCGGTGGTACGCCTGCGCGGGAGCGGCGGGTGGAGTTCTGACCACACTGGCCACCCTCGCGCAGGGACAGGCTGCGGGTGCCGAGTCGAGGGTCGGCCTGTTCTTCGCCTCGGGTGCGGCGGCGCTTGCCGGCCTCCTTGCGATGCTCTGGCTGTGGCTCTCGAGCCCACCTCCGATGACACCCATACGCACGCTTGCTGGCTTGGCCCGCAGGAACCTCGGTTTCGCGCCAACCCGTGGTTTTTCTGTTGCGGCCATCGTGGCCACCGCCACGTTCCTCGTCGTCGCCGTGTCGTCGTTCGCCCAGCGCCCCCCCACCGATCTGACCGACCGCGCAGGGCCAACGGGTGGCTGGACCGAAATCGTGACCTTCGGCGACGCGACCAGTATCGATCCATCCGATCCTGTGACGCGCCCCGCGCTCGGCCTGTCGTTGGCACAGGAAAAAATGGTCGCCGCATGTGAGGTCGCCAGGCTCCGCGGGAGTGGCGGCGACGACGCATCATGCATCAATCTCTACGCGACGCTTCGTCCCACCATCCTCGGCGTGGGCTCTCGTTTCATTGAGCGGGGTGGATTCACGTTCACGAGTCACGCGGCTCTCGATCCATCGCCGAAGGCCGACGCGATCGACACCCCGTGGCGACTGCTGGAACGCAAGCGCGATCCGGAAGCTCCGGTCCCCGTGATCCTCGACCAGGCGACGGCCCAATGGGGGCTCAAGCTCGGCGGCGTCGGTAGCCGTTTTCAACTGGACGATGATGAAGGCAAGGCCGTCGCGTTTGAGATCGTCGGCCTTCTTGAGCCCAGCGTACTCCAGGGTTTTGTCCTGGTGGCCGAGCGGGATTTCGAGCGGATCTTTCCAGCACGGTCGGGCTATCGGATGGCGCTGGTTGATGCATCGGCGCTCTCGACGGATCGCCGCCGAGCCTTGCCACGCGCCCTCGCGGCGGCCTGGACCGACGCCGCCCCCACCGTCACGCCAGCGACGCGGCGGCTGGCGAGCCTCCAGGCTGTTCAGAACACGTTCCTCGCCGGCTTCCAGGCGCTCGGCACGCTGGGACTCCTTTTGGGCACCGTGGGCGTGGCCGCTGTGCAGGCGCAAGGCACGCTCGAACGACTCGGGTCGCTGGCTGTCCTTCGGGCGGTCGGATTCACGCTGGCACGCGTGCGGATTTTGCTCATTCTCGAAACCCTCGCGATGGTGGTCCTCGGCCTCCTGGCAGGGGTGAGCGCCGCCTGCCTGGCCGTGATGCCGGCGATCCTCGGCAGTGACGCCCAACTCCCGATAGCCTGGATCGCCATCGCTGCCGGAGGCGCCCTCACGACGGCGCTGCTCGCAGCCACCGCCGCTGCTTCACAGCAGGTCATCGCCGTACGGCCACAGGCAGAGTGACCAGCGCGATCGAGCCTGTCGCGATGCCGCCTCGGAAAAAAGGCTTTGCCGCAGCGGAAGGCAACCCGCTACGGTGGCGCCATGAATCTTGCCGTCATCATGCCTCGGTGGGTGGGCGATGCCGTCATGGCCACACCGGCCTTGCGGGCCCTGCGTGGGCATTTTCCATCCGCGCGGATCGTGGGCGTGATGCGGCCGGTCATCGCCGACCTGCTCGCCGGCACGCCTTGGCTCGATGCCTCGATCTTCTATGACCGGCATCGCCGTGATTTCGCGATGTCGTTCGCCGCGGCCGCGCGGGCCATGCGTGTGCAACGGCCCGACGTCGTCGTCGTGTTTCCAAACTCGCTGTCTTCCGCCGCCCTAGCGTGGCGAGGGGGTGGTCGGCGACGGGTAGGCGCGACAGGCCGCTGGCGACGATGGCTTCTTTCCTATGCCGTGCCACCGCACCGCGACGATCATGGGCATGTCATGATGGTTCCGCCGCCCCGCGCCTTCATGGATGTGGTGGCGGCGTTGGGGGTGCCATCAGGGCCGCTCGATGTGTCGCTCGTCGCTACGCCGACCGATCTCGCTGCGGCAGACGCCGTCCTCGCTCATCAGTTTCCCGGACGGGACGGACCACTCGTCATCCTCAACGACAATTCTGCGAGCGGGACCGCGCGGGCATGGGGCACCGACAAGCTCGCCGACCTTGCCCGATGGCTTGCCGAGCAGTTGCCAGCCGCACGGCTGCTTGTCCACTGCGGACCTTCCGATCGAAACGAAGCACGTGATGTCGTTGCGCGAGCGGCGCACCCCGCCGTCGCCGGCCTCCACGACGTGGATGACCTTCCGATCGGACTCTCGAAGGCGCTCTTCGCCCGCGCGTCTCTCGCGGTGTCGAGCGACAGCGGCCCGCGGCACATCGCGGCCGCGTTCGGCGTGCCGACCGTGGCGCTGATCGGCCCAACCGATCCCCGCCTCGGCCGCTCCTCCCCTTCCCTCTGCACCGAAATCCGCCGTGAGCTCCCCTGTTCACCCTGCGGTGCAGCGGAGTGCCCTCTCGGTCACCACGACTGCATGACCACGATCACGGTCGAGGAAGTTGGCCACGCCGCCCTCGACCTGCTTGCGCGAGGCGCGGCCCATTCAAGCCTGACAGGCCTGACCGACTGAAGGCGGGTATGCTGCCGCGACGTTCAACCGCCCACTGGAGACCCCCTTGATGACACAGTTCCTCGGCATGCTAGGGGCGATCGGGCTGACAGCCCTGTGCTGGGGTGTGTATGGCCCGGTCCTTCATGAGGGTCAGTCGCTCATGGGCTCGAGGCTTCGGCCGTTTGCCTGTGTAGGAATGGCGTATTTTCTGATCGCGGTGATCGTGCCGGTGCTCCTGCTTACCCGCGGCCGCGACAAGGGGGCCTGGACGCTTCCTGGAATCGTGTGGAGCCTGCTCGCCGGTGTCTGCGGTGCGCTCGGCGCTCTTGGTGTGATCCTTGCGCTCGCGGCTGGCGGCCGACCGATCTATGTGATGCCACTCGTCTTCGGCGGCGCTCCGGTGGTAAACACGCTCCTCTCGGCGTTTCTGAATAGGTCCTTTGGCGAGATCAAAGCACCCTTTCTGGCTGGCCTCCTGCTGGTGATCACGGGCGCCGTGACGGTCCTTATCTTCAAGCCGCAGCCACCCGCTCATGACGCCCCCGCCGCGGTGGCCACCGCGAATGAGGCGACGCCGACAGTGGCCGAGACGAAGCCCGATGCCACGGCAGCAGTCGGCGTTACGGCGAAGGTCGAACGCGGCGCGGAGCGGTTCATCGAGGTGCTCCTCGGCATCGCCCTCACGATCGCGTGCTGGGGCGCCTATGGCCCGGTCTTGCACCGCG
>CAYZHH010000251.1:0-5590 GCA_964478275.1 uncultured Candidatus Kuenenia sp. | reverse complement strand
GGCGGGGAGTGACCAGTTTCGCGAAGGTATCATCGAAGCGACGTTGGAATTCCAGCGAGGGAACAGTGCGGGGGCGAGGCGTTCGTATCGGCTGGCCATGTCCCGTGCGTGCGAGGCTCTCAGTGTACGAAGTCGAACAAAAGTTTCGCGTTACGGACCATGGCTCCATCGAGGGAAGGCTGGTCGCGTTGGCCGCCCGGTTTCGCGAGCCGGGTCGCCCGCGTCCCGTGGCAGGGCAGGGAAGTCGAGGTCGCTCTTGATTCAATCGCAGGCCTCGGTGACTTCATCGAGCTCGAGCTTCAGGCCTCCCGGTGGGAAGTGCCCCAGGCCACCGCCTGCCTCATGTCGCTTGCCCATGAACGTGGCTGCGAAAACCCCGAGCGCCGCAGCTACCTCGAGCTTCTCATCGCGGCAGGCCAGTAGGTGGCGCGGTCTGTGACAGGAGTGGCGTGCTCGGAGTCAGCGGTGGAAGAGGATGCAGACCGGCGATGGCACCTCGACCGACTGGCCCGTGAAGGCGAGCCGCCCGGAATTCTCGTCGATCGCGAAGACGGTTACTGCGTGCGACGTCTGGCCGGCCGCGAGCAGGAACTTCCCGCCGGGGGCTATCGCACAATGCCTGGGCGTCTTGGCTCGCGTCGGCTCGACGCCGAGAAAGGTGAGCCGGCCAGTAGCCTCGTCGATTCGGTACATCGCGATCGAGTCGTGGCCGCGGGTGCTGGCGTAGAGGAATTGTCCCGACGGATGCACGGTGATCTCGGCGGCGGTGAACCCGTCCCGATCGACGACGTCGTCAGGAAGGGTGGAGAGCGTCTCGATCTCCGTGAGCGTGCCAGCATCGGCGTCGTACGTGAAACCGGTGACCGTGAGCGCCAGCTCATTCACACACCAGGCAAATCGGCCCGACGGGTGCAACACGAAGTGTCGCGGGCCCAATCCGGCTGCCAGGGACGCGTGGCCGTGGGGAGCGAGTGTGGCCGCCTCCGTGTCGAGCCGATAGACCAACACCTTGTCGAGGCCGAGATCGCACGAGAAGGCGAACCTGCCATCCAGTGAGACGTCAACGGAGTGGGCATGCGGCTTCTCCTGACGCTCCGGGTCGATGCCAGGGGTGCCTGCTCGGTCGTCGACATGCTTGACGAAACCACCGGGCGTTCCTCGCGAGACAGGCCCGACACTGCCATCGGCGGCGAGCGGCAAGCAGATGACGCTCCCGCTCCCGTAGTTGGCCGCGAGGACGACCTTGCCCTTCGGATCCACGCACACATGGCACGGGCCCTTGCCGTCCGTCGGGGCCAGTCCACCGGTCGGGAGGCTGCCAAGGCGGCCGAGCATTCCACTCGTCATGTCGATCCGAAACGCAGCGATCGCACCGGTGGGCTCGCCTGGTGCATCGTCGATGCACACGGCGTACAGTCGTGGCTGCCTGGGGTGCATGGCGAGGAAGGATGGGTTTTCGACCTCGGCAGCCAGCGACGGGGGTGACAGCACGCCGTTCTCACGGTCAAAGCGTGCGACATAGATACCGCGTGACTCAGGCCCTTTCTTGTTCGACCCCGTGTGGGTGCCGAACCAGACGAGATCACTCTCGGGAGGCTCGGCGGCTCCGAGCATTCGCGGAAACGCGACCAGGCTCGCCACCACGACAACCGAGAGGTAATAAAAGAGAGGCATCGGCTCTGTTGCTCCCATGCTGGACGCAGCACTATGATCCCGATAGATGTCTGGGCCGACGGTCCTGTCCAAGGAGTACACCATGAAATCGATGATGTTTATAGTGGCCGGTTTTGTCGTTCTCGCGACGGTCGCCCTGGCGGCCCCCGACACGAAGACGGAGCCGATGTGCCCCGTATCCGGTCACGCCTGTGACCCAGACGTGACCGTGACCTTCGAGGGAGGCAAGGTCTGCTTCTGCTGTGAGGAGTGCGTCAAAGCTTTCGAAGCCGACTCGGCCAAGTTTGCAGCCAAGGCTCGGCAGCAGCTCGTCGCGACCGGCAAGTTTGAGCAAACCGGCTGCCCGCTAAGCGGCAACAAGGTGAAGGCAGGAACAGAGCTCAAAGTCGGCGGCGTGGAGGTTGGCTTCTGCTGCAACAAGTGCAAGGGGAAGGTGGAGAAGGCCGGGGCCGACGAGCAGGTCACGATGGTCTTTGGCAGCGGCAAGGGCTTTGCCCTGGCGAAGTGAGCAACGAACTGGCCTAGGGCGCCGTGGCCGATCATGAAATACTCCGGCACGGATGCATGCCATTCGTGCCGGAGTCGATTCCATGCGGGTCTTCATTTCAGCTGGCGAGCCCTCGGGCGATCACCATGCGGCGCTCCTCGTGCAGGAGCTCCGCACGCGGATGCCCGACGTCGAGTGCGTGGGCCTCGGGGGCCCTCGGATGGAGGCCGCCGGTTGCCATCTCGTGGCAGATCTCACGCGGCTGGCCGTGATGTGGTTCCTGCGGGTGATCCTCTCGATCCACCGATTCGTGGACCTCGCAAGGCGGGCCGAGCGGAACTTTCTCGACGCGCGGCCCGATGTCTGCGTGCTGGTCGATTTCCCGGGCTTCCACTGGTGGCTTGCCTGGCGGGCCAAGCGGCATGGCATTCCGGTGGTGTTCTACTGCCCGCCCCAAATCTGGGCCTGGGCGAGTTGGCGGATCGGCAAGATGCGGCGGCTCGTGGATCATGTCCTCTCGGCGCTGCCGTTTGAACATGAGTGGTTCCTGTCGCAGGGTATGGCGAGCACGTTCGTTGGCCATCCCTTCTTTGACGAACATGAATCGGCGAGCGGCGTTTCGGTGGCCCACGAGCAGGACGGCCCGCTCGTCGTTCTTCTGCCCGGTTCTCGCGCCCAAGAGATCGAAGCCAATCTCGGAAGCATCCTCCGGGCGGCGGCGGCCATACGAGAGCGGGTGCCATCGGCTCGGTTCGTCGTGGCCGCACTCCACGATCGGCATGCGGCGCGGGTTCGTGAAGCCATTGCTGCGAGCGATGAGACACGCGGCCTCAGCGTCACCGTTGCTGCAGAACAGACACGGGAGTTGATCGGTCAAGCGACAGCAGCGATCGCCGTGAGTGGGTCGGTGTCGCTCGAGCTGCTTGCCGCGCGGGTGCCTACCGTCATCGTCTATCGCATCGGCGGCTTCGCCTATGTGGTGCAGAGCTTCTTTCGCCATGCCCGGTTCATCACGCTGGTGAACCTGCTGGCCAGCCGCGACCCGATTGGGCCGTTGCGGCCGGTGCTCCTGCCGCCGAAGGCTGTCCTGCCGGCTGACCCAGAAGCTGTGTTCCCCGAGTATCTGACGGTGGGCGATCCAGCGGAGCAGGTTGCAGCCCATGTGATCGAGTGGCTCGAGGATCCGAAGGCCCTCGCGAGGGCACAATCGCGGATTGCGGCGGTGGCCTCGGGGGTGGCGGTGCCGGGATCAGCGGCCCGTGCGGCTCGTGCGGTGCTTGATATCGCCCGCGACGGGGATGCCAGATGTGTGGTGGCCGGAACCATCTCGCGGGCTGCATGACAGAATCCGGTATTCTGGCAGGCCATGTTGCTCGCCGAGCCCCAGCCGACGCCCGCCGATTGGCAATTTGAAGTTGCCAAGATCCCTGTTCGGGTTTCGGCCTGGTTCTGGGCTGGTGCGGCCCTCCTCGGCTGGAGTGCCTGCCAGAGTCTTTCAATGGGTGACCAGCGCTCGATGATTGGCTACCTCTTGGTGTGGGCCGTCACCGTGCTGGTGTCGATCCTTGTGCACGAGATGGGCCATGCGCTCGCCTTCCGTGCTTTCGGCCAGGGCTCCCACATCGTCATCTACCACTTTGGTGGTCTCGCGATCCCCGACGCCTGGGGCCGCCGTGGGCACCTGAGGCCGATCCAGCAGTTGCTCGTGTCGGCGGCGGGCCCGGGAGCGCAGCTTGCACTCGCAGCGGTGATCATCCTCGGCCTCAAGGCCGGTGGCTGGCGAGTTCCCTTTCCGATTGAGTCCATTGGTCAGAGCCTTGATCTCTATTCGGGCCGGCCGTTTCAGCTCCCGTTCCTCGGTGCCTTCTTCGCCTTCCTGCTGTATGTGAATGTCTTCTGGCCCATCTTGAATCTCTTGCCGGTGCCGCCGCTCGACGGTGGGCAGATTGTCCGCGAGGGCATGCTCGCAATGGGCGTGGCCGATGCCCATCGAATCGCGGGCATGATTGGCGTGGTCACCGGAGCGCTCGTGGCCTATTGGGCCTACACGAATAGCGAGCCGTTCCTGGGCATCATGTTCGCGCTCTTGGCGGCGTCATGCTGGCAGAATCTTTCGAGCGGCCCGCGCTGGCGCTGACAGCTACGCGAAGACAGCGTCCACCGGTTTCCCCTTGCCGTCCTCGGTCGCATAGAAGGGGCGGTTCTCGATGTCGAAAACGGTTTTGGGGCTGATGCCCATGGCCGTGAAGAGCGTGGCATGCAGGTCGGTCACGGTGACGGGGTTCTCGATGGCCACGCAGGGCCGTTCGTCGGCGGTCTTCCCATACACAAAGCCCCGCTTCATGCCGCCGCCAAAGAGCACGACGCTGGAACCTCCCGTGAAGTGACGGTGCTGGCCATAGTGTTCGGGCTTCTGGAGGAAGTCCTTGGGCGATTTCGCCTGGTCGTTGGCCGTGGAGCCGGGCTGGCCCTCGGTGATCATGTCGCGGCTGAATTCGCTGGCGATCACGACAAGCGTGCGGTCGAGGAGGCCGCGGGCCCCGAGGTCGCGGATGAGCGCGGCGACAGGGCGATCGATGTCCTCGTGGAGCTTGATCATCCGCTCATGGCCGCGCTCGTGCGTGTCCCAGTGAACGAAGGGAATGTATTCGGTCGTCACCTCCACGTAGCGAACACCCTGCTCGACGAGCCGACGGGCCAGGAGGCACCCACGGCCGAACCGGCCGGTGCCGTATTGCTCCTGAACGTCCTGAGGCTCGAGCGTGATGTCGAACGCATCGCGTTCCTTGGCACCGAGGAGCCGGTGGGCCTTGTCAACGCTTCGAAGCATTGAATCCTGGTGATAGTCGCTGGTGAACTCGGCACGTGGCGATGCCTTGACGAGTCGCTTGAAGTGCTCGTAGCGACCGGCGAATCGCTCCGCCGCCATGCCCTTCGGAGGCTTGACCGCGAGCGCCGCTTCCTCGGGAAACGGGAGGTTCAAGGGACCATACTCGCTCCCAAAAAATCCGGCCGTGGTGAAGGCCTTTATCTCCTCGTTCTCGCCGATGCCCTCGAGACGCTGGCCAATGTTCACAAAGGCTGGCATCACGGGGTTTCGCGGCCCGAGGACGCGGGCCATCCAGGCGCCGAGGTGCGGGCAGGCCACGGTCTGAGGCGGAACATAGCCCGTGTGCCAGTGATACTGATGGCGAGAATGAAGGATGCTGCCAAGGTCGGGCTGCACGTGCGAGCGGATGAGCGTCGCGCGATCGAGCACGCGTGCAATCTCCGGCAAGCCGCTACAGATCTGCACGCCGTCGATGGCCGTCGGAATGGCGGGAAACGTGCTGATCACGTCTGGCACCGCCAGGCCCGGCTCGAAGGCCTTGTACTTCTTGGGATCAAACGTGTCGGGCGCGGCCATGCCGCCGGCCATCCAGAGCACGA
>CAYZHH010000250.1:4032-5616 GCA_964478275.1 uncultured Candidatus Kuenenia sp. | reverse complement strand
GAGTAGCCGACCATCACCATCTGACGGTTGCCACGTCCGGCAAGATGCTCGCGGTAGGCGGGCTCGTCGAGGATGGCGCCGAGCGTCGTGTCGGCATGCGTGAGGTCGTCGATCTTTTCAAAGAGCGGCACGATGGCGATGTCGTGATGGGCGACGGGCTTGCCTGCCGCCGCAGCACGCCCCTGAGCCCACCGCCACAGCCACAGCACGCAGAGCACGTCGGCCGGACACTTCGTGAGGCTCACGATCGCGCCGCCAAGGCACTCTTGGCCAAACCGCACGGCGGTCGTGTGCAGGAGTGTGAAGAGGGCGAGCGTGTCAGCAGCCAGCGGCGGGAGCGACTCCGATGGAACGTCGCCCACGGTGCCGAGCGACCTCACCAGGAGCCTGGCCCGCTCATCAGCGCCGAGATTCTGATAGGCCTCGGGGCTCTCCAAGATGCCGGTCGCGGCCAGAATAGCCCCCATGATGTCGGCATAGGAGCGGGCATCCTGGCGGACGTCGAGGCGGGTCATGTGGAGGCCGAATGTGCGGGCAAGGTCGAGCCATGCCTGCGGCGTCGAGTCGAGCGACAGCAGGTGGTCTTCGCGGAGGCAGTCCACGAGCAGGGTCACATCGGTCACGAACTCCGCACCCGATTCGTACGCCAGCGGCGGCACGTCGGTTGCGGCGAGCGCGACCTTTCGGGAGGCTGTAAGCCGGAGGCGAATCATCGCCAGCCAGCGGCGGTACACCACATGAGCGTCGAGCGTGCCGAGCGCCGCGGCGATGCCTGGATGGGCAGCAACAAGAATCTCCAGCCGCTCGACGAGTGGCCGGCCGCCAGTCGCAGACCGCAGCGAGATCGTGAGCATTTCGGCGAGGCTGTCACACCATTCGAGCTGCTGGTCGATCGCGGCGAACCTGAGCCGCTCGAGCGTGGCTGCGGTGATATCAGCCGTCACGAATGGATTCCCGTCGCGGTCGCCTCCCATCCACGAGCCGAAGCTGAGGATCGTAGGAATCTGAAAGAGGTGACCCGGGTAGGCATCGGCCAACGCATGTCGGAGCGATGTATACACCTCCGGCACAGCCTTCCAGATCCGGGGCATCACCGACAGCCCACGATCGACCTCGTCGAGGACCGCGGGCCGAGTGGGCCTCAAAAACTCGCTCTGCCACAGCACGACGAGCTCGGCCCGCAGCCCGGCCTCGAGCCGTCGGCGCTCGCGCGGAAGCAGATCGGGATGATCGAGGGCCTCGAGGCTCTTGCGCATGCGCCGAAGCTTGGCCCGGATGTTCCGCCGCTTCGCCTCGCTCGGATGCGCGGTAAAGACGAGCTCGATGGAGAGGCGGTCGAGCGAGGCCTGGACGTCGCCTGCCGTGAGGCCCGACTCGCGAAACGCCGCGACGCCCCCTGCGAGGGATTCATGGAGCGGCTTCGGGTCGCGGGCCCGCTCTCGGTCGCGGAGGACGCGGACCCGCTGCCGGTCTTCGGCGATGTTGACGAGATCAAAGAAGACGCTGAACGCCCGCGCCACAGTCGTCGCCTGCCGCTCGTCGAGCGCCGCAATCGTGGCGTCGAGCGCGGCCTCGGCGGCATGG
>CAYZHH010000250.1:0-4022 GCA_964478275.1 uncultured Candidatus Kuenenia sp. | reverse complement strand
CCAGTCCGCCTGGCACGTGCAAGACCCCGAATCTCCTCCACGAGGTCGATCGCCAGTTGCCCTTCGAGCTCACGAATCACTCCCCCGAGCATGTCTCCCAGAAGCCGGACGTCACGCCGCAGGAGCTCGTCATCGACCACAGGGAATCCTTTCAGGCGGGCAGGGGATGGAGTCCCCAGCATAGAGTGAGCAAATCTCGCGCCAACCGACAGCGAGCCTCATCGATTCAAAATGTCGGCGGCGCGCGGATGCCAGGCCCGCAAAGCAGGCTGGAATGTCGGCACGCTCTGCCGCGCGGGCAGGCATTCGCTCTGCTCGCGGGCACGCCTTCGAGCGGTCGCGTATGCTCGCGTCCATGAGTCGTTTCATTGCGTGCATCGCCCTCGCGGTCCTTGCGGGTTTTTCGGTGCTGCGGGCCGACCCGCACGGCACGGATCTCATCCGCACCCTTCAGCGGGAGGCCGAAGGGACTGGAAAAGCCTCGTGGGGCCACTGGGGCGACAACCCCGACCGTTACGTGGCGTGGTCGAACCACTCCAACAGGCTGATTTCGGTCTACACGTTTGGCATCGGCCTCGAATCAGTGGCAGGCCCGAAGAGCATCTATCGCGATGAGGCCCGTCTTCGCGAGCTCTACGGCTACCTGCCGGAGCATACGCTGAACGCCGATGCCGACTACTTCGATCAAACCGATATCTACCGGCTCCAGCTGGCGGCGGCCGACGCGGGAAAAAAGTACATCGTGCTCGTGGTCTTCGATGGCCTCGATTGGACGATGACCAAGACCGCGGCGATCGCAACGACCGGCCTGGTCGCGTACTCCGAGGGACGCGGCACAGGTTTTGGCTTTCAGGACGAGCGCGGCGTCGCGACCGATTTTGGCCTCGTCGTGACGAGCCCCGCCAACGATGGCACGAAGGTCGATGTCGATGCCCAGGCGGTAAAGAACCCCGGTGGCACGAAGCAAGGTGGGTACGACGCTACTCGTGGGGGCGCGACCCCTTGGGCGCCGCGACCAAATCTCACGTACCTCATCGGTCGCGACCGTGAGCTTCCGCACGCGGTTACCGATTCGGCCGCGTCGGCGACATCCCTGTGCTCGGGCCGCAAGACATACAACGACTCCATCAACGTTGGCCCCGAGGGCGATCAGCTTGAGTCGGTGGCCCGGCTGCTTCAGAAGCGAGGCTATGCAGTCGGCGCCGTGTCGAGTGTGCCAGTGCCCCACGCCACGCCAGCCTGTTCGTATGCCAACAACGTTTCGCGGGACGACTACCAAGACATCGCTCGCGACCTGCTCGGCGAGCCATCTGTGTCTCACCCCGTGCCACTGCCGGGGCTCGATGTGGTCATCGGTGGTGGCTTTGGTGTCACGGCCGACGACGACTCTGTGCAGCAGGGCCGCAACTATGAGCCAGGCAATAAGTACGCAGCGGCCTCAACCCTCGCCGCGATCAATGTGGGTTCAGGCGGCCGTTACCGCGTCGCGATGCGAACGGCCGGACGTCCCGGTGCCGACGTCCTTGCCGAGGCTGCTCGCGAAGCCCGCGAGAGGAATCTCCGCCTCTTCGGCTTTTTCGGCACCGCCGAAGGCAACCTCCCCTTCCGTACGGCCGACGGCGATTTTGACCCCGGCCAGGCCAACCCCGAGGCTCCGGATGATCCGGAAGGCCATCGGCTCCGCAAAAAGTACGGCTCGCACATCCACTATTCGAAGGCCGACGTCGAGGAGAATCCGACGCTTGCCGACATGACCCGCGCGGCCCTCGACGTGCTCGGGAGCCGGGAACGGTTCTGGCTCATGGTCGAAGCTGGCGACGTCGATTGGGCCAGCCATGCCAACAACATCGACACCGCCATCGGCGCCGTGCAGAGTGGCGACGCAGCCTTTCAGGCGGTCGTCGAGTGGATCGAAAAGCACGACGCCTGGGGCGACGCCGCCGTCATCGTGACAAGCGACCACGGCCACCTGTTTGTGCTCACGGATCCTACGGTCCTCGCACCGCCGAAGGCTCCGCAGCCCTCACCCTGAATCGCCGCCGATCCTTTCCCGGAGCCTCAACCGGTGTTGTACGTGCGCAGCCGACCTGCGGTCGCTTCGCGTGTGAACTTGTAGAAGTGCCAATGGGTCACGCAGCGGTTCATGTACTGGGCGAACCCGACGATGTCACGACGGTACTTCAGGTTTCGTGTGAAGAAGTACTTCACATAGACCGCGCCGACTGTCGAGAGCGATCCATCTCTGCCGAGCGCTCGGAACAGCGACCACAGCAGGGCGAGACCGTAGAGCAGGGTTGGGATGCGGCGACCTTCGCCGGCCTTCTTGCATATGAGCGCACGTCGCCGGAGGTATTCCGGTGACTCGTAGACCTTGAAATACCGCTCAAAGAACGCTTCCGGGGTATAGAGCCGCTTGACCAGGTTCCAGTAGCCGTCCCGCAATTCATCGCGGGTCATCTGCTTCGGGATAAAATTGCAGTTGGCGTCTTCCTCGAAGAGCCGGCCCTCGTCCTTGAGCCGCTTGTACAAGGGCGTCGTGGGGATCGCCTGGAGCATCCCTACCATCGCCAGCGTAATCCCGTTCTGCTGGATAAACTGGTACTGGTCCTCGAAGATCTGCAGGTCATCGCTGTCAAAGCCAACGATAAAACCTGCATTGATGTCGAGGCCGGCATTCTGGATCCGGGCCAGCTTGGCCTCCATAGAGTCGCCACGCACGTTCTGAAACTTCTTCGTCTCCTTGAGCGACTCGATCCGCGGCGTCTCGATTCCGATGAACACGCTGCGGAAGTTGGCCCGATACATCAGGTCTAAAAGCTCTTCATCGTCGGCGAGATCGATGCTGGCCTCGGTCGTCAGCCGCAGCGGGTAGTTGTGTTCCTCCATCCAGACGACGAGCTTTTCGAGGAGAACCTTGGCCTTCTTCTTATTGCCGATGAAGTTGTCGTCAACGATGAACACGGAGTGGAATCCGGCCCGTCGCATGTCCTCGAGCTCGAGCACGAACTGATCCGCGTCCTTGACACGGGGTTTGCGTCCGAAGATCACGATGATGTCGCAGAACTCGCACTGGAAAGGACAGCCTCGCGAGTACTGCAACGCTCCCGTCGCGTAGCGGCTGACTTTGAGATGGTCGTAGCGGGGCCGAGGCACGGTGGTCATGTCGGTCGGCTGCGCCTGCTTATACCATGCTTCGGTGGGCTCGCCGCGGGCAAAGGCCTCCAGAAACACGGGCCACGTCGTTTCCGCCTCGCCCACGAAGACGGCGTCGCAGAGGCCCTCGAAGAAGGATTCGTTGACCGAAGCCAGCGGGCCGCCCGCGACAGTGAACACGTCCATGTCTTTCAGGCGGGTCAGGATCTGGCGGATGCGCTCCTTCTGGACCGTCATCCCCGTGACGCCAACGATGTCGAAGGTAGCGACGAACTCCCAATCGATCTCCTCGACATTTTCGTCGAGGAGGTAGACGTTGTGCTCACCACAGAGCCCTGCCACCGAGGACAGCGCCCCGGAAATCATGGTGCTGCGTTTGCCGCCCGGATAGAGCGGGAGAGCGTATTCAAAGCCCCAGTAGGACGGTTCGAAACGCGGGTTGATCAGGCAAATGGACAGCGTTCGGGTGGGGGCTCTGCTGGTGGCAGCATCCTCCAAGATCGATAAGGTCACCATGCTGGCGATGAGCTCCGTGTACGGACGAACAAAGTGACGCGGTTGCCTCGGCCGACGCCTGTTGGGGGGAGGATACGGGATACGCCCAAGTTTCTGTAGATCAAATCCCTGGGCCTGACGCCGCATGCCTCGAGGCACGCCCTGGCCGGGGCAGGTGTCTTTGACCGTCTGCTAGGATGCCGCCCTCACCAAGGAGCCCCTTATGACCGGTCAGAACGCCCACCGTACGCCGATTGTCGCTGGCAACTGGAAGATGAATCTGGACCGCACCAAGGGCGTGACCTTGGCAGCCGCCGTGGCGGCCCGGCGCGGCGAGGCTGCGGGGGCCGACATCGTCCTTTGCCCGCCGGCGG
>CAYZHH010000249.1:0-5631 GCA_964478275.1 uncultured Candidatus Kuenenia sp. | reverse complement strand
GCGAGACAATGTCGCGAGACATCGGCAATCCGCCTCGGCTATGCTCGGAGCTGGGTGATTTGTCGCCATCAAAGCCACAATGACGCGTTGACTTTCCTGTCCTCATAACGGAGCGCGTAATCATGGCCACGATCACCTTCGAGTTGCCAGATAACGTCGAGCGTCATCTCGCTGCTCTCTCCGGTGACGCGGACGCGGCGGCAAAGGAGGCAGCGGTCGTTGAACTGTATCGGCAGGGGCAGATATCCCACGGAGCCCTTGCCGAGTGCCTCGGGATTTCGCGCACGGAAGCCGATGCCATTTTGGAGCGGCATGGAGTCACAGAGGATTTGCCGACGGTTTCCGAGTTTCTCGAGCAGGTGCAGGCGCTTCGCACACGCCTCCGTTCATGATCGTCGTCTGCGACACATCGCCCAATCGAGGCCGTTGGCCTCGGCCGCGGAGAAACGGAGGCCATCGCGGTAGCGTCACAAGTCGCCGCTGACGCAGTCCTGATCGACGAAAGAAAGGCCGCAGGAATAGCGCGGCACCGAGGGCTCCTAATCACCGGCACCCTCGGCGTTCTCGTCGTGGCGGCCGAATCGAACTTGGTGGACCTTGAGGCGAGCATCGGTCGCCTTCTGAAAACAAACTTCCGCGTGTCGCCAACATTCATCGAAGACATACTGCGGCGACGCTGAGCTGCATTTCGTTCGCGAAGAAGGGTGGCACCGTCAACGCGGTTACTGCGAGGTGATTCTGTCGCTCCTCCCGCTTGTCGGCCGCAACCAGCCCGGTCCTTCACGACGTCATGCGGTACGGGCGACGCATGCATCACCCCTCCAGGCCACGCGCTGTCCTGCCCCCCGGAGCCCAGGACCTCCGGGACTGGGTGAATCCGTGTGGCACTTCGCACCGCATTGTCTTTGCCCCGGAGGTTCAGGACTCCATGAATGCGGCGAGCCGGGATCGGGGTCCGCCCGACGAGCGTGGAAATTTCGCACCCTGAGTGGCAGGAACTCTCAGAACGGGGCACGCGAAATTTCGTCCGCGAAGGAGGGCGGCACCGCCCCGGCAGCTCATGTAGAATCTGGAGTCCTCTCTGTACACCCTCCTCAGGAGCAGCACACATGGCGGCCACCCCAACTCCAAAAGCCTCGCGGCGGACGTTCCTTGGCACCTCGGCGGCGCTTGGTGCGGCGGCCGGTGGCGTGCCCTACTTCGCGTGGAGCAAGCCGGCCTTCGCAAACGAGTCTGCCAATGATCGGCCGGTGATCGGCTGCATCGGCGTGGGGAGCATGGGCATGGGTGACGCTCATGAGCACGCCAGATTCGGCGACATTGTGGCGGTCTGCGATGTCGACTCACGGCGAACTGAAAAAGCTCGCAACGACGAGAAGATCGGCAAGGGCAAGGCCGATATGTACGGCGACTATCGCAAGGTGCTCGATCGCGCCGACATCGATGTCGTGAGCATCGTCACCGCTGACCACTGGCATGTGAAGATCGCGATCGAAGCCCTCCAAGCAGGAAAACATGTCTTCTGCCAGAAGCCGCTGTCGCTCACGCTCGAGGAGAACAAACTCTGCCGGGCTGCCGCCGAGAAGTTTCCGAAGCAGGTGTTCTTCATTGGCACGCAGCAGCGAAGCCAGAAAAATCTCTTCCTGCGCGCGGTGAACATGGTTCATAAGGGGCTCTTGGGTCCGATCAAGAAGGTGACCGTCGGGATCAACGGCAGTCCCACGGGTGGCCCGTTCCCGGTGGCCGAGCCGCCGAAGGAGCTCGACTGGGAGATGTGGCTGGGCCAGGCCCCGAAGGTGGACTACCGCGAGAAGCGGTGCCACTACGAGTTTCGCTGGTGGTACGAGTATTCGGGTGGCAAGTTCACCGACTGGGGTGCCCACCATGTCGACATCGCTCAGTGGGCTTTGAAGGAAGACGCCCTCGGCAAGGGACCGACCAAGATCGACGGCACCGACGCCAAGCATCCGGTCCCCTACAAAGACGGCTATCCCCAGGTCGACGATTGCTACAACACGTCGAACGACTTCGCGGTGAACTGCACGTTCCCGAGTGGCGTCGAGATGGTGGTCACGAGCCGTGGCGACAACGGCATTCTCTTCGAGGGAGAGAAGTCCAAGATGTTTGTGAACCGTGGCAAGATCACGGGCACCCCGATTGACGAGAAGTGGGACAAGGATCAGTTCACCGACGCCGACGTGGAGACCCTCTACAAAGGCAAGCCCTTTGAAGGTCACAAGGAAAACTTCTACCGGTGCATCCGCGAGGGCGGGCTACCGGTGTCCGACGTGTTTAGCCACGTTATCGCGATGAACACCTGCCATCTCACGGCGATCGCCGCACGGCTTGGCCGGGCGATCACCTGGGATCCTGCGACGGAAACGATCACCGGCGACGACCAGGCCGCAGCCTTCATGGCCCGCACGCCCCGCGCCGGCTTCGAGATCCCGCGGGTTTCTTGAAATTTGGGGAGTTCTTGACGAAAGTCCCTTCGCTCCGCTCCGGGTATTTCCGGCCTTCGACCATGAATCCATAAGTCATCCATCAATAGGCCACTGCTTCAATACGAACTGCTCCCGCCGGCGTGACGGGCCGTTGCCCAGAGGTCACAATGGAGGGCAACCGGTCGGTGAACCACGAGGAGCAATCGGCCATGACTAGCACGGCACACGGGGCAACAGACCAGGACGGCCCGAGCGGTCTTCCCGGAGAGCTCGAGCGTCGGCTCTACGCCTTCCGGGCACGCGTCTGGCGGATCAAGCTCCTCGAGGCCATTGGCGGGGCCGTGGCAGGCGTGCTCGTCGGCTACCTCGCCGTGCTCGCGCTCGACCGCGTGATGGAAACCCCAAGCAGCCTGCGGCTGGCTGTGTTTGCAGCGGCCGTGGCGGGCTGCGCGATCGTGCCGGTGGCGCTGCACCGCTGGATCTGGAGCCATCGCCGATTCGAGCAACTCGCTCGGCTCATCGCCCACTCCTTCCCTGCCATGGGCGACCAGCTCCTCGGGATTATTGAGCTGGCGCGGGAATCGGGCACGGCGTCACCATCGAAGGTCTTCGGAGGGTCGAGGCGTTTGGCGGAGGCGGCCATCGCACAGGTCGCCGAGCGTTCGCGGTCAGTTGATTTTGGCGCCGCGGTGCCTCGGCCACGGCACCTTGCATGGCTCGTGGCGGCGGCCGTACCGCTGGCCATCGCGATCGCCGCGGCCTGGCTTGCTCCCGAAGCGGCGGCGAACGCATGGGCTCGGTTCCTCGCGCCGTGGCGGGCGACCGAACGGTTTACGTACACCCGCGTTGAGAAACTTCCCGGCTCGATTGTTGTGCCACGCGGTGAACCGACGTCGCTGCCAGTCAAACTCTCGGCCGAGACGCGTTGGCAGCCCGCGGAAGCAACGGCCCAAATCGGACGGCAGCCGACAGTGGCCACACCGCTCGCTGATGGAGGCTACACCTTCGAGCTCCCGCCACAGCTTGTGGCGGCGCCGCTTGCTCTCGCGGTGGGCGATGCCCGTGGCCGTGCGACGATCGAGCCCCTGCCTCGGCCCGAGATCGTGGGCCTCGCCGCCGAAATTACGCTGCCTGCCTACCTCGGCCGATCGGGCGTGGTGCGTCAGGAGATCCGCGGTGGCACGCTCGCGCCAGTCGCGGGGAGCACCGTGGCGCTCGTCGCAACAGCCGATCGAAAGATCGCCGCGGCCACCGTCGATGGCGAAGCGTTGACACCCGAAGGCAAGACCATCCGGATCCCGCCGCAGGTGGTTACCGATGAAGCGACGGTGACTCTTACCTGGCAAGACATCCATGGCCTTGATGGGTCGAGGCCGCTTTCGCTTGCGATCCAGCCTCGGGCCGACGAGCCTCCTGCCGTGGTGGCCATTGACGTGCCCGTGAGCCGTGACATTCTTCTGAACACCGACACGCTGCGGTTCCGCGTGGCGGCCCGCGATGATTTTGGGATTCGCCGCGTGGGGCTGGAGTGGGAGGGCATCGCCGACTGGTCAGGCTCGGCTGATCCGGCCCTGCGGACCAAGGGCGAGCGGCTCATCCAGATTGGCGGCAGTGAGCTCGACGCGCTCGAGGCGGCGGCGACGTTCTGCCCCGACGCGCTCGGGATCAGTCCGCAGCCGATCATGCTGCGGGCTTTTGCCGAGGACTACAAGCCCGGTCGCAAGCGAGCCTACTCGTCGCCCATGCTCATCTATGTGGTGGACCGCGCCGAGCATGCGCTCGTACTCAACGCCAGGCTCCAGCAGTTTCGCCAACAGGCAAGCGAGGTTCGCGATCGCGAGATGGCGCTGCTCGCGGCCAACAAGGAGTTGCGGGAGCTGCCGAGCGAGCGACTCATCGACGAGGATGTGCGTGGCCGACTGCTCAACCAGGCGGCGGCCGAAGAGGCGAACGGGCGACGTCTCGACCGGCTCGTCGATGCGGGTGCCGAGCTGGTGCGCGAGGCAATGAAAAACCCTGAGTTTGAAGCGGCGACGCTCGAGCAACTCGCCGAAGATATTCAGACGCTCGCCGACATCGCCGAGCAGGGCATGCCCGGCGTGGCCGACCTGCTTGCGAAGGCCGCCAAGGCCTCTGCTGCGACAACGGGGCAGCCCGGCAAGGAAGGGCAGCCCGGCAAGCCCGGAAGCCCAAGTGAGCAGGGGTCGCCTTCGGAACAACAAGCTGGAACGTCTGGCGGTGAGCCAAAGGCAGGCGACGACACGCCCAAGGAATCGGAGCAAGCCGGAGGCGAGGGGCAAGGGGGAGAGTCGGGCGAAAAGCCGCCTCAGGTAGGCGAGGACCACTCCAAGCCAGCCGGCGGCGCAGGAGGTGAGCCGCCGCCCGAAGGACAGCCGCCGGTGCCCCAGGTGGTTGATAAAGAATCGTCGCAGCAGCCGCCCGACGAATCGGCTGGCAAGCAGCCAAGCAAGGGCGGTGGCCCAGGACGACTCGGCTTACCCACAACGCAGGCGGGTGTCGCGCCACCGAAGGAAGGCGAACAGGGGGGCGACGTGCCAGGCGAGGAGCCAGCGGCTGACGAGGCGCTCGACGAGGCCATTGCCAAACAGGAGGAGTTGCTCAAGCAGTTCGCCAAGGTCGCCGACGACTTGGCTGCCGTGATGGCCAAGCTCGAGGGCAGCACGTTCGTCAAGCGACTCAAGCTCGCATCCCGTGAGCAGGGGATGATCGGCGACCGCCTCGCCGGCATGGTCGCCGAGGCGTTTGCCGTTGCGGCCAGCCGTCCGTCGGGTGTCACCGACGCGTTGGGCGGCGTCAAGGACATGAATACCCGTGAGTCTGAGAAGGTCTCCGCGATCATGGATGACCTCCAGGCCTACTTCGATCGACGCCAGCTTCCAGCGTTCCGCACCGTCCTCGAGGAGATGAAGGAGCTCGATGTGCTCGGGAGCATGCGGCAGCTCTCCGATGGAATCGTCAGCGAGGCCGGCATGTCGATCGCGCAGGCCGAGTTCTGGTCGGACACGTTCGACCGGCTGGCCGACGACCTCGTGCCGCCGCCCGACGGCGGAGGGGGTGGCGGAGGTGGCGAAGGCGAACAGCGAGAGAGCGTGCCGCCGGAGGTGGTGCTCGAGACCATGAAGATTCTCGAAGAAGAAACGAATCTCCGCGAGGAGACCCGCGTGGC
>CAYZHH010000248.1:0-5677 GCA_964478275.1 uncultured Candidatus Kuenenia sp. | reverse complement strand
GTGGAGGGCCTTGATGGCGTTATGCGTGCGAATGCCGTGCTGCGTGGCCGCGGTGGCGAGCTTTGCAGCCTGCCCCGACTCGACGGCATCAAAGCCGCGATTCTGATACGCCGTGGCGACCAGATGCTCGTGGGCGGCGACCGAGACAACGTGGAAGGTTTCGCTCATGGTGTCTTCGAGTGGATGGGCTTTCGGTGAAGTTCAGACAACCTTGGTCACGGGGACTTCCGGATTCACTTGGGCAAGCGGCTTCTCGCCGCGCATCGCCCGAATAAGATTCTCGACGGCGGCCATCGCCTGCCGCTGGACGCTCTCGCTCGTGCGGCTGCCGACGTGGGGCGTGACGATGCAGTTGGGAAGATGCGTGAGCGGGTGATCGGCCGGAGGCGGCTCGACGTCGAGGACGTCGGTGCCGTAGCCACGGACGCGGCCGCTCTGGAGGGCCGCAACGATGTCGGCGGTGTGGACGATTTCGCCGCGGGCGCAGTTGAGGATGATCACGCCGGGCTTCATCTTTGTGATGGTTTCAGCACGGATGAGATCACGGGTCTCGGGCGTGAGGTTCGTGTGGAGCGAGATGTAGTCGCTCACTCCAAAAACCTCGTCGAGTGTGGCGGCTCGGGCCAACCCATGCTGAGCCGCGAAGGCCTCGTCCCAGAACACGTCGTAGCCGATCGGGTGCATCCCAAAAGCCTTCGCCCGGATCGCCACTTCGCGACCGATGCGGCCAAGGCCCACGATACCGATGGTCTTGCCGAGGATTTCATGGCCGGTCTGACGCTTCCAGCCGCCGGTACGGGTGGAGTCGCAGTGAAACAGAAAGTTTTTCTCGAGCGCGAGGAGCAACAAGAACGTGTGCTCGGCGACCGTCGTGTGGTTGACACCCGGCGTAAACAGAACCGGGATTCCCAGTTCGGTGCAGGAGGCGACGTCGATTTTGTCGACGCCGATACCGTACTTCGACAGCACTTTGAGCCGCGGGACCGCCTTGTCGAGAACCTGACGGGTGATCGCATCGTCACCGCAGATGTAGCCGTCGATGTCGCCCACGACGGCGAGCGTATCGGCCTCGGAGAGGGGGCCACGGGCGGAAATGATCTCCCAGCCGGTAGCAGCCAGCGTGTCGTGATGCGGTCCCGGCGTGTCCTGGAACGACGTCGTGGTCAAAAGGATGCGAGTGGCCATAATTTCTCGAGTTCAGAACGGAAGCCGATAGCGACGAAACGCTACCGAAAGCCCTGTGAATCCGCAATCCGCCAGGGCCTTCAGCCGGTCATGGTGTCACCAAGCCGGCCCACGCTCCGCTCCGTCACAAACGCCTCGAGCAGCACAGCCTGACGGCCCGTCCATTTCCAGAGATGGGAGTCGCGGCGATCAGCGCCCCCCGCGCCAGCGATCCCTGCGCGGTGGAGCCAGTAGGACTCGCCGTCCCGCAGCGGGTGACGGGCAAACTCGGCGTGCCGTTGCAGAGGCACCTTGGTCTTGATCCAGTTCCAGATCGTGATGTGTCGCTCGTGATCGTCGTCGGGGTGCGCGATGCACCACAGCCGATAATCCCGCTCCGTGACGGCCGCTATCTCACGGGCAAGGCTCCGGGCGGGATGGCTTCCCGTCGTGCTCAACTCCTCCACCACGGCGGTCCCCACTGCCGATGTCGTGATGACGATGGCAGGAAAGGGATCACCCCCGGGGCAGCGTTCGCTCAGCCATGCCCTTCGAGATGCGAAGACGTCATCAAAGCCTGCCAGCCACGTCGACAGCTGGGCCGCGAGAATCATGCGCTCGGCGGCCCGCTCTTCCGCAGGACGTTCATCATCGTCTCGCGGATGGTTGACCCGCTGGACCGTAACGAAATCGTGAAGTCCCAGCAGCCAGTCGAGGGTATCGGTACGCATGGCAGCACCAGCGTAGCGAAGACACTCGATGCCGCGAGCCCGTGTGAAAAAACAACGGGGGCGGAGAAAGCCTCGGCGAGCATTGCAGCAGTGCTGCTCGCCCGCGTCAGCTTTCCCGCCCCCGCGGATGATCAACGCGACGGTTTAGCGACCGAGCTTCTGACGGAGCCACTCGTTCTTCCGACGCTCGAGCTCGATGAGCTTGACGACCGGGCCCTGCCGAACACCACGAGCTTCAGGGCGAGCCTGGCTAGCGGAGGCGGCAGAAGCAACGACGAACGAGGTAACAATGGCAGCGAGGATCATGACACGGTGCATGGAAACACTCCGGGGGCTGAGATGAGAGGCAAGCAAAGGAAAACACGATGAGCACGATCGCCTAGCGGCCCGAGATGCCGATCGAACGATCGCTGCTAGGAATCGGCCGCTGCCGGATGCCCACTTCACGAAGGAATCTCGTCGCATTGCCACCGGCAGACGTCATGCGACGCGTCATTTCCGACGAACAAATCTACCCAAATCCGCCTCCCGTTCCTTGACGTGCCGCACGTTGCGCGCTGCAGTCGCGGCCATTCACGGAGGCTAAAGAAACCGGCGTCGGCGTTCTCGATCGTCGGTCCCAAGCTCGAGCCACAGAGCCCGAAGCGAAAGGTTGAGTTCGTACAGGAAGAACACCAGGGCTGCGATCAGGGTCACCATCGAGGCGGTGAAGCACGAGGCGAGCGCGACGCCCACGGCCTGCGCTTCGCAGTGATACGCCGAGGCGGCGAACAGGCCCATGACCAGCAGGACCGTGAACAGCAAGCTCACGACCGCGAGCGTGATTGCGGTCCGCAGGGCCCCAGCACGTCGCGCGAGGATTCGCAACTGGGCGCTGACCCTTTCGGTCCGGATTTCGTCAGCGGCGGTAGTCGGGACAATGAGGATCCGAGCACGATCGATTACCCGCGCGAATCGATTGGTCATGCTCAGCAGGAGCAGGCCAATTCCCGATACGAGAATCGCCGGACCGACCGCGAGGTCGAGGATGCGGACGAAGTCGGAAACCAGCATGGCGAGAGGCGAACGGATGCGGCGGGAAGATTGCCTGGTCGGTCCACCAGAGCCGATCGTTAAACTTTACCAGTCGGCGAGGGGCTGTCCATGCCGCTTCGATCGGCGTTCAACGAGCCGGCAACAGGATCTGGTGCCCCGTCTTGGCCCACCGTCACGCCAGAGGATCTTCGGGCCAGGGGTGTTTTGGGTAGCGACCGCGGAGATCCTTGCGGACCTGCGGATAGGTTCGCTGCCAGAAGCCGGCGAGGTCGCTTGTCACCTGCTGCGGGCGGTGGTTGGGACCGAGAAGGTGAAGGACAACCGGGACTCGGCCGCCGGCAACATGGGGTGTGTCGCGGACGCCGAAGAGATCCTGAATCCGCGCGGCGAGAATCGGTGCCTTGCCGGGCTCGTACGCGAGACGATGCCGTTTGCCCTTGATCTCGAGGTGTGTCGGAGCGAGTCGGTCGATCTCTCCGAGTCGGTCGTAGCCTATGTGCTTCTGGAGCATCGCGAGCCAGTCGGCCTGTTTGAGCTCATCGAGTGACCGCAGCCCGTGGCAGACTTCCGGGAGCAAGGCGACGAGGGTGTCGTTGTCGAATGTCGGGAGGCCGACATCGGGCAGTGTGTGTGCCAGCCACCGTACCCGTGCGAGGAATACCCCGGCCGCCGAGTCTGCAGCAGGCAGCACTCGCGGGAGATCGAGCGCCGCCTCGCGTGTCAGAATCGCCGCGGCTGCGTGTGCATCGCGAATCGGTGCGGGCGACTCGTCGAGCACGAGATCGAGCCAGCTCGTGCGAAGCCGGGCCTCGACCTGCTTCTTGGAGGGATGCCACAGAAGCTCTTCGGCGGTGCGGAGATTCGCGGAGGCGAGTGGCTCCTCATCGAGCCAGGCCCGCTCGACGGCCGATGCGAGACGGACATCAGCCTCGCCCCCGGCATCGTGAACATCGATCGCCAAAAACAACGGCTCAGCGCGGACACGGGAGTGCGTGAGTCGGACGCCACGGCCTCCCACGAGCGTGCCTCGGTCTTGCGAGCCGGCACGCAGGCGGGCGAGTCGATCTGGAAAGGCATCCAGGAGTGCTCGCATCGTGGCCAACGCTGGGTCGGCAGGTCGGGGAGCGAGCGGCTTGTCGACGAGTCGGTACAGCTGATCCGCTGTCCGAAACACAGCCTGCGCACCGGCAGGATGGAGGTCGAGCACGGGATCATCGATCTGCGCCCCGGCATGAAACGCCTGAAGGGCGAGGACTCGGTCGACGATGTCGGAGCGTGTCCGCATGAGGCGCCGATCGCGAGGGCCGGCTACCGATCGTGGCGTTCGAAACGGATCGCGCTCGGAGAGCATGGCGGCGACGAGCGCGGCCTCGCGCAGCACGCCGTACTCGGCGCCCGCCAAGAGGAGCCGCGCGAGCCGTGGATGAGCAGGTATCGCTGCGAGCGATCGCCCCAGGGGCGTAATGTGGTCACGGCCCGATGGGGCGGCAGCGGCTGCGCCAAGTTGTCGAAGGAGCGCCGTCGCTCGCTCGAACGACTCACGGGGTGGTCGATCGAGCCACGAAAAGGCATCGTCCTCGCCGAGCGCCAGGAGCCAGAGGAGCGGGCCGGTCACATCGTCACGGATCGCTTCGGGAGGCTCAGCAGTTGGCCGGTGCTGATGCGAGGCTTCATCCCAGAGTCGCCAGCAGATGCCCGCTGCGGTTCGCCCAGCTCGGCCCGCTCGTTGATCTGCCGCCGCCTTGGAGATCGGCACAAGCGCGAGCTGCGGCAGACCCGTCGCGAGTGACACGCGGGATTGCCGTGCGAGGCCAGAGTCCACAACAGCCGTGACGCCTGGAATTGTCAGCGACGTCTCGGCGACGTTCGTCGCGAGAATAACCTTGCGACGGCCGACGTCATCGATCACCCGATCCTGTTCCTCAGGCGGCAGGTCGCCGTAGAGCGGCAGGACGGCATGACCCTGGCGCTCGGCGATCGGGCCGATGGCGTCGTGGCACCGTCGGATCTCGCCAACGCCAGGGAGGAAAACGAGGACGTGGCCGTCGGTCGTCCGGAGAGCCTGGGGTACTGCTTCAGCGACGAGATCAATCAGGTCGCGACGGTCTCCATGCCGCAGGTATCGCATCGCCACCGGATACATCCGCCCCTCGGCTGAGATCACAGGGCAGCGTGGCCGTGTGATTCCGGCCGAGGTGTTCGCCATGCTGGTCGCGAGGAGGGCGGCCACGGGCTCTGCGGCCAGCGTCGCACTCATCACGACCACCCGAAGATCGGGCCGGACGGTCTGGCGAAGTCGCACGAGCATCCCGAGGACGAGGTCCATGTCGAGCGAGCGTTCATGGAATTCGTCGAGGACCACCGCCGCGATGCCTGGCAGCGTGACATCATCGACAAGCCGACGCAGCATGATCCCGGTCGTCTCGACAACGAGCCGGGTTGCCCGGCTCATTCGCGAATCGAACCGCACCTGGTAGCCAACCTCGCCTCCGAGGGGCACGCCCCGAAGCCACGCGATGCGATGCGCTACCGCTCGGGCGGCAAGCCGACGTGGCTGGAGCAAGATGACCCGCTCCGGCGCAGGCACGTCATCGAGGATCGCCGCTGGCACGAGCGTCGTCTTGCCCGACCCAGGGGGAGCGGTCACGACCACCGCGCCGCCACGTGATGCCGTCACAACCTCTTCGAGTACGCCAGCGACCGGCAGATCTGGAATCATGGTCTGAGCGTTTGAAGGTTGGTGCCGT
>CAYZHH010000247.1:0-5686 GCA_964478275.1 uncultured Candidatus Kuenenia sp. | reverse complement strand
CCACGGATGTCGTATGTGTTCGGTTCGTCGGCGCCTGCGGGCTCGAGCGACGACACCGTAGGACACGCAGAGGCTGAGCTCCCGATCACGGCAGCCAGCACGTATCTGCCCTCCGAACCACCGCCGCCGGCTGCTGCGGACGTCCCTCCAGCCGATAGCACCACCGCCACCGAGCCTTCCGCCGTCGTCGAATCCGCCATCCTTATGGAGGAATTCACGCCCGACGCTGCCGACCTGGTCGGCCTTGTCGTTGCGAGCGACGCTCCGGCCACGGTCGCATTGCCGGAAGGCATTCTTCCCTCGGGACCAGCCCTCCTCGAACCGACCGATGCCGAGCTCGAGCTTCACGAGCCTGTACGCACGATCCGACGCGGCGACAGCCTCATCGAGATTCGCCGGCTCACCCCCGAGGAGCGGCGGGCCCGCCGCTTTCGGCGGAACCTCATGATGATCGTGATCGGCGTCTCGATCCTCTTCGCGATCGTCATGCTCTTCGGTGTGCCCGAGAAGCCATCGAAGTAGTATGGAACGCTCACGACCCGCCATCCCACTGGCAGTTGGCTGTCCACTGAAAAGGCCTTATCAGCGATCGCCACAGCGAGAGGCGGCGCGCCGCCTCCACAGTCTGCTAGTCACTGGAACGCCCTGCCGCATCCAGTGCCGCCTTCAGGATCGTGTCGGCCGGCACCCGGACCTTGTAGTCGGGGTTCGCCTCGACGAGGCGCAGCGTGCCGGCGGCGTCGCATACAAACACTGCCGGATGGGGAAGCATGTGGTGGTCGCGGCCGGAGGCGTCATCGAGATCGATCCCGAAGCCCTTGTACTTCTTAACCGTCGCGTCATCCACGGTGAACGCGATCCCGAATGCCTTGGCCGCGGCGGCGTCGCTGTCGGAAAGGAGACGGTATGGCAGAGCATCCCGACCAGGCGTGGCCGCAATCTTCTCTGGTCGGTCCATGCTGATGGCTAGGAGTTGCACACCGGCGGCATCAAGCGGCTTGACGATTCCGGCCAGCTCCTTGAGGTGCTTCGTGCAGAATGGGCACCAGCCCCCACGATAAAACACGAGCACCGTCGGCTTGCCATCGACAAGGTCGTGGAGCGACACCTCGCGGCCTTGCTCGTCGCGAACCATCGCATCAGGGAGGGCATCGCCGGCTTTGGGCAACCCCTCTCCCATCGCGGGCATTGCCACGGCGGCGACGAAAAGAACCGGCACAGCGAGCAGGCGTGTCTTGCGAGTCATGGAGAACATTTGGCGGAGAACATTTAGCGATTAACGAGCAAATCGAGTGGAGAATCGATCGACAGGTAGTCTATTGGCACGGCGTCCTCGGGAACTGTGAGAATCCATACACACTCCGATCGGTATGGTTATTTTCCATGGGGGCGCCACGATGTCGTCGCAGACTGAAATAACCGTCCGGCTGGCCTGCTTCGGAGGCGTCCTTGCCTTGGTCGCCCTTGCGGAATGGGTGGCCCCGCGCCGAAGGCTCACGCTCGGTCGCCGCCGTCGGTGGCCGACGAATCTCGGCCTCGTCGCCCTCAACACCGTCGCCGTTCGGCTGCTCGTGCCCATCACGGCGGTTGCCACGGCGGAGCTCGCCAAGTCTGCCAATCTCGGGCTCTTTTCGCGGCTGGCCTGGCCATTCTGGGTGAAGGTGATGGTCGGCGTGATCGTGCTCGACCTGGCGATCTACCTTCAGCATGTGCTGTTTCATGCGGTGCCTGCCCTGTGGCGGTTGCACCGCCTGCACCATGCCGATCGCGATTTCGACGTCACCACGGGCGTCCGCTTCCACACCGTCGAGATACTACTTTCAGCCGGCTTGAAGCTGGGGGTCATCATGGCCCTTGCTCCGCCAGTTCTGGCCGTGCTCGTTTTCGAAATCCTCCTCAATGCCACATCGATGTTCAATCACGGCAACCTGGGCATCCCCCGGTGGATCGACCGGCTCTTGCGGTGGATTGTGGTCACGCCGGACATGCATCGCGTCCACCACTCGACCGTCCGCGCCGAGGCCAACAGCAATTACGGCTTCAACCTTCCGTGGTGGGATTTTCTCCTGGGGACCTACCGCGCGGAGCCCGCGGCCGGTCACGAAGCCATGACGATCGGCGTCAACACGTCCCAGAAAACCACCGCGTAAGGTTTTCCGGCTCTGCTCGTCATCTTGGTCATGCGTCATCATCCCCCGTCCAGTCCAACGCAGAGTGGGTTTACGCTCGTCGAGCTGCTTGTGGTCATCGCGATCATCGGCGTGCTCATGGGTCTGCTGTTGCCCGCCATCCAATCCGCGCGTGAGGCTGCGCGAAGGACCTCCTGTGCCAACAATTCCCGGCAATTGGGCCTGGCCGCACTCGGGTATGAATCAGCCAATCGTCGCCTGCCATCGGGTGGCCAGGGCACGGATTTCTCCACGACCCCCCCGTCGACGGTCTTCGACACCCACTCCGTGTTCACCATGCTCTTGCCGTATGCGGAGCAGTCAATTCTGTACGAGCGGATGGACCTCCGTCGCGCCTACAACGAGAATCAGCAGAATATCGAGGCTACGCGGGTCTCAATTCCCGAGCTTCTCTGCCCCACGGCATCATGGCGAACCGCAACGGTGGACACTGAAGGATATGGATACGTCGACTACGGTCCGATCTACTATGTTGACCTCGACCCGGCCACCGGGCTCCCGAACAAACAGCTCCGTGCGGCCGGAGCACTGGTGAAGGGGGGCACACGAATTTCAGAGATCACCGACGGCACATCGAACACGATCCTGTTTGGCGAAGACACGGGACGCGACGAGCGAATGCAAGCGGGGCATGTCTACGTCGATCCTCTGGACGGACAGAATCGAAGGTTTTGGCGATGGGCAGAGCCGGACAACGCCTTCGGAGTCTCCAAGGTCATCAACAACAACTCGAATCCGGCGGGTGGTCCTCCCCAATGCCCGTGGACGAAGAACAACTGTGGCCCATTCGACGAGATGTTTAGCCACCACCCGGGTGGTGCACACGTCACGATGGGCGACGCATCGACGCAGTTTCTGGCGGAGGACACGAGTGTTTCAATCTACCGAGCCCTCATCACGCGCAGTGCCGGAGACATGCCACATTGACCACCTGGCCAGAAGCGGCGATACCCTTCGAGCCACACCGCCGCCCACGGCCGGTTGCACCACCACCTTCGGCAGGGATACGATTCAGACCGGCTCGCGCGGCGGCATTTCGTCGCTGACATGGGGCATCGCGGAAGGATGGCAGATTGGCTGCAGATGACCATGCCGATCGCCCGGTGATCGATCCAGCCGCGTGGGTGGACCGCCACGGAGACAGGCTCTATCGTTACGCCGTGACCCGTCTCCGCAGCCCCGAGGCAGCGGAGGAAGTGGTGCAGGAAACCTTCCTCGCCGCGCTCCAGTCGGCCCACCAGTATGCCGGCACCGGCGCCGAGGGTGCCTGGCTCATGGGCATCTGTAAGCGGAAGGTCGTCGATTGCGTCCGCCGCTGGCAGCGGCCCGACGCCGCCAGCGATTCGCCGCCTCCGGCCGACCCGGCCGACGCGATTATCGACGGGGGGAGCAACTGGAGGAATGACCGGAAGCTCGCAGATGCTCAACCGTCAGCGAACGTGGAACGTGCCGAGTTTTGGGCGGCCTTTCGCCGCTGCCTCGACCGGCTTCCAAAACGGCAGGCGGCGGTGTTCATGCTGCGAGAGCTGGACAAGATCGAGAGCGACACGATCTGTAAGGATTTGAACATTTCCTCGTCCAATCTCTGGGTGCTTCTCCACCGTGCTCGGGCCGGTCTGACACGGTGCCTGAAGGGCTTCTTCGACCCGTTGGAAATGCCGCAATGATGCGGAGTTGTGAAGAGATTGCCCGGCTCCTGTCGGAGTCGATGGAACACAAGCTGACGCTCGGGCAGCGGATCGAGGTCTGGATTCACCTGTCGATGTGCCGGCTGTGCGCCGGCTTTGCCCGGATGATCAAAGGCTTGCGGCAGGCGATACGCCAAGGCGCCGACGGTCTGGCGCTGGATGCATCGGGGCAGCCCGCGAAGCTTTCGGGTGACGCTCGGGCTCGCATCGAGGAGACACTCCGGCGGCGTCTCGAGGGCGGGTGAGCCTTGGCTTCGTGGGCGGCGAAAAAACGCCGCGTAAGGATCAGCCGGCATGACCGTCAGAGTGAGTGGAGCCATGTTGGCCCCACGTTTTTCTGGGCAACGGACGCCCGTAGACACTCGCCAAGGATGCCACGATGAAACCCTGCCGTCAGACGATCGCCACTGTTGCCATGACCCTCCTGACTGCCGTCACGGCCCTTGCCCAGGCCGGACTCCCGAAGGGGATCCCCTGGATTCACTCGTCTGCCGAAGCTCTCGCCGCTGCCCGTCAGGCCAACGCGCCGATCCTGGCGTTTGTCACGTCGTCCCACTGTCACTTTTGCCAGAAGATGGAGGCCCAGACCTGGAGCGACGATGCGGTCGTGCGGCAGGTCAGTACCGCGTTTGTTCCGTTGCGGCTCGACGCTGACCGTGAGCCCCGGTTCGTTGAATCGCTCAAGGTTCGGGCATTCCCCACCACGGTGATCTTCACCCCGCAGGGGCAGGTGATCGAAGCGGCACAGGGCTACCAGTCACCGGCCAAAATCGGCAGGCTCCTCGAGCGGTCGTCTGCCCGCGGGGCCGGCGCCATCGTTTTCCATTGAGCGGCCAGTCGCTCTGGACCGGTGATTCCGCCGATTCCGACGGCCTCGTGTAAGGGGTGGCCGCCTCGCCCGTCATGACGGGTGTGGCCCGCCCCGCGGGAGGCCGTCGTTTTTATTTTCTCCTCTTTCTTTTCTCCTCTTCTCTGACGCAAGGAACTTTTCATGCCCGCACATTCTTTCCGCCGACTCGCCTGGGCGCTGAGTGTCACCATGACCATGATCGTCGCCACGAATGGCCTCGCCCAAAGCGGGAGTCGGCCGGCGAACCCGCCCCGGGGTTCCGGGCAGCGGCCGCCCGCCGCTGGATCGAACACCGCCGCGCCAGCCCGCGGCCAGCCAGTCCAATCGCTCAGCCTCGATGGGTATAGCCCCGTGTCGCTCCACATGAGCGGAGCGTGGTCCAAGGGCAACCCGAGCCTTGCGGCCACGTTCGATGGCAAGTCGTACGCCTTCGTGAACGAGTCAGAGCGGCAGGCGTTCGTTGCCAATCCGTTCCCATATGTGCCGGCGCTCGGCGGCGACTGCGTGGTGGCCTATTCCCAGAATGGCCAACGCGTTCCGGGAAGCGTTCAGCATGCCAGCAAGCATGAAGGTCGGCTGTACCTCTTCTCCAGTGCCGACGCTCGCACCATGTTCGAGGCGAACCCGGCTTCGTTGGCCGACGCCGACCTCGCCTATGGTGGGAATTGTGTCGTCTGCGCGGTCGGCATGGGGCAGGCGATGCCCGGGCGACCAGAGTTCACCACGATTCACAAAGGCCTCCGGTATCGCTTCCCTTCGGCAGATCAGCAGCGGGAGTTCGTGGCCAATCCCGCCAAGTACGAAGCGATGGGGGCAACCCGCCCGCAAGCCGCCGCGCCGGGTGGAAGCACGGCACGGCCCGCCCCACCGGCCGGTTCCGGTTCGGGGAGCCGCTAACCAGCCTCCCGCAGCACCCACAATTCCGACCGCCGCTCAGTCGATCGCCGCATGACAGTCAT
>CAYZHH010000246.1:0-5693 GCA_964478275.1 uncultured Candidatus Kuenenia sp. | reverse complement strand
GCGGCAACCATCGCCCATATGCGGATTGTGGGCGAGTTGGCTGATGGTGTCGGGCAGGGGGGGCTTTGGGCCGATGTGTCACCGCGGCTGCACCGGCTCGTGGAGCGACTCGACAAGGCCGCCGCCGATGATCGTGTCGCCGGTGTGGTCCTTGTCATCGATGGGCCCAGCGTCGGTCGAGGGCGGGCCGATGAGCTACGGGCAGCTATCGGGCGAGTGAAGAAGGCAGGCAAGCCGGTCATGGGCCATTTCGTGACTGGGGGGCCAGGGGCGTATGGCCTCGCGGCAGCCTGTGACGAGGTTTCGATGCCGCCGGCCGCCACACTCGAGCTGGCCGGGGTACGCGCCGAGATGATGTTCTTTAAGGCGATGCTCGATCGGCTCGGGGTAGAAGCCGAGATTCTCCAGGTGGGAGAGTTTAAGGGCGCAGGTGAGCCTTTCACGCGAACGAGCATGAGCCCGGCGCTGCGGAAGCAGTACGAGTTCTTTGTTGGCGATCTCTTCGAACAGCTTGTGGAAGGGGTTGCGTCTGACCGCGGCCTCGAGCCGGACCGCGTGCGTGCGCTGGTTGACGTCGGGGTCTTTGTGCCCGAGGCGGCCCGTGAAGCCAAGCTGGTGGATGCCGTTGCGTATGAGGACGAGGTGGTTGCGGCCCTCGCGAAGAAGATCGGGCTCGAGAAGCCGAAGCTGGTCCGCGACTATGGGCTGCGGAAGATCGACGCCGATTTCTCCGGCATCGGCGGTCTCGTGCAATTCATGGATCTGCTCTCGGGCCGTTCAACCGCCACATCGGTCGGGAAGGGTCGGCGGATCGCGATCGTGCATGTCGTCGGCGAAATCCGCGAGGGTAAGAGCACAGACGATCTCTTCGCGGGAGGCGCTGTCGGCTCGGAGACGATCTGCAAGGCTATTCGTGAGGCAGCCACCGACGACAAGGTGGCGGCGATCGTGCTTCGGATCGACTCGCCCGGCGGCTCGGCGCTTGCCAGCGACCTCATGTGGCGCGAGATCGAGCGAACGAAAAAGCCAGTGGTGGCGAGCCTTTCCGATATCGCTGCGAGCGGTGGCTACTACATCGCGGTCGCTGCCGATCGCATTGTGGCGGCCCCGGGCACGCTCACCGGCTCCATCGGCGTCGTCGGGGGGAAGATCGCCATCGGCGGCGCGCTCGAAAAGGTGGGCGTCCACACCGATGTGGTGAGCAAGGGAAAGAACGCCGGTTGGCTATCGATGACCGACAAGTTCACCGACGGTGAGCGGGAGGCCTTTCTCGGGACCATGAAGGACGTCTACCGTCTCTTCACGAGCAAGGTTGCAGCAGGCAGAAAGCTCGACCAGGAGCGGGTCGAGGCGCTTGCCGCGGGACGCGTCTACACGGGACGGCAGGCTCTTGAAGTAGGACTCGTGGACAGCCTGGGCACGCTCGACGACGCGATCGCCGAGGCCAAGAAACTGGCGGGCATCGACGCCGACGAAGCCGTCGATCGGCTGCTCCTTCCAGAGCCACGTGGCCTCTTCGACGATCTCTTTGCCGCTACCGGTGGCGACGCTGCCCCCATGGCTCGCCTGGCTGGGCTGCCGACGGGTGGGTCTGCGATTCGGGCGATCATTCTTTCCCGTATCGCTTCCGTGCCTGGGCTCGAGCCGCTTGCCCGTGAGGCCGACACCCTCGTGCACTTGCTCTCGGGCCGCCCGCAGTTCCTCATGCCCGTGCGGGTGCAGGTGCGCTAAGGCTTCACGCGGGCATGCTCTGAAGAAACGGGATTCGGTTCGTGCGGATGACGTGGATGATGAGCGTCTGCGTCAAAAGGCTTTCCACAAACCAGCCGGTCTGAAAGAGACTCGCGCTCCGGGCCGCGGCCGTATCGACGCTGATGCCGACATCCGCTGTTCGGAGGGCTGGTGCATCGTTGATGCCGTCGCCCATGAAACCGACGGTATGCTTCCGCGATTGCAGCGACGCGATGATGCGCTGTTTGTGGGCAGGGGAGACGCGGGCGAACAGCGTGGTTCGCTCCGCCGCGTCTGCAAGGTGGTCGTCGGTGAGCTTTTCCACCTCACTGCCGAGCAGCACAAACTCGGTAGCCAGGCCAACCTCCGTGCAGACCTTGCGGGCGACCAGTTCGTTGTCGCCGGTCGCAAACGAGATCGTCATCAGCACCAGCAGCAAGATCACCAGCGGATTGACCACTGCGTTGCGAAGCAACCGGCCAATGCCTGCTCGCTGATCCTTTGCCAGCACGTTGGGGCCGTGTTCCGCCAGACGCTTCGCGGCTTCCTCGACGGTGAATCCGCCGGGCCGGGTCGCGAGCCGCGCGTATACGCCCGCGGTTTCTCCAGCCGAATGGCGGCAAACAACGTCTTCGGCAGAACCTGATGGTGATCTTTGGGTTGCACGCGAGAGCTTTCGCACAGGCCTATTCAGCCCAGGATCCAACGCCATCACGCGACGGCCTTGCCGACCGCGTGGCTCACGTGGGCTTGTCTTGCGAGAAAACGAGCACGCTGTAGCCACCGATATTTACGGGTGCGGCCGCAGGGAAGCCGTCCCGTTCCACCGCCCCCAGCGTCGGCGTGGTGTCACGCGACTCGGTTCCAGCAATGACATCGGAACTGGCCTGGTTGCCAAAGGCAAGGCTGTAACCGTTCCAGTCGCTGTTCAGGCGCAGCCGCCAAAGTCCAGGCGAGGGAAACCCCAGCCGGTAGTCCTCGTGGGCCTGGTGGGAGAGGTTCACCACGACCACCACGTCGTCACCCGGGCCGCCTTGATGCCACCGGTGATAGGCAAGGACATTTTCGGCCTGGTTTTGATGAAACGTGTTCAGCCCCGACCCGGTCAATCCCCGCGTTGATCCGAACCGATTGAGACGCAGATGAATTAAGTCTCGATACATCCGCACGAGGCCGCTGAATTCCTGCGACCTGTGCCAGTCGAGCGGCACTGAATCCTGGAACCAGCCGTCCTCGAGAAACTCCTGCCCTTGAAAGAGCATCGGAATGCCTGGCGCGGTCAGCACCAATGCCGCGGCCAGGGTGGTGCGCTTCTGAGCGGCCCAACAGTCCGGATTCTGCGGATTGATTTCCGACGCGACGCGGGATTTTCCATTCGCGATTTCGTCGTGCGACTCGCTGTAGATGACGCGTTGGAACGGGTCTCCGTTGAAGCGCCCTTCGATGGCGCGGCGCACGCTGTCGAGCGATCGGTGCGCGTCGTCCGGGGTGATGACGGCAGCCCGCACGGGATGCACGAACCGCGAGCACCACTGCGCCGTGAAGCCCGCCCCCCCTTCGCGGACGGGCTTTGTGAGCCGGTCGTCGTCTTGCAGGTCCTCGGCGATCGTGACGCGGCCCGGATACCGCTCGTGGACATCCTCATTGATCCACCGCATCACGTTCCAACCGTCTGACAGATCGCCACCCGGGTCGTCGCTGGCCCGCACGTTGTGCATGAAGAGCGTCATGTCGAGCCGCAGGCCGTCGACGTGATACTCGTCGAGCCACATCATGGCATTATCGCGAATGAACTGGCGTACTTCCTGACGGCCGTAGTCGGGTCGGGTCAAACCCCACGGGGTCTCGGCCCGCCAATCGTTGTAAAAGTAGATGCCTCCTTGCCCGTTCTCGGCCCAGCCGTCGAACTGCCACAGATCCAAGTCGGTCGGTCCAAAATGGTTGTAGACGACGTCGAGGATGACCCCCATTCCGGCCTGATGCACCGCCTTGACGAAGCGCTTGAAGCCGGCCGGACCGCCGTAATTGGTTTCCACCGCGAAGATGCACGAGGGGTTGTATCCCCACGACACCCCGCCGGCAAACTCCGCCAAGGGCATCACCTCGATGGCATTCACACCCAAACGCTGGAGGTGATCGAGCTTCTGAACGGCTTCGGCAAACTTGTCGGCCGTGCCATCTTCTTTGTCGTGGAACGTGCCCAGGTGCATTTCATAGATCACCAGTTCGTTCTTTGGCGGGAGGTGGAAATCATCGCCTGCCCAATCGAAGCGTGGGTCGTGAACGACCGAGTTTCCCACCGAGCTTGTGACCTGGCGTGCATAGGGATCGATGCGTGAAAGCTGCTTGTCGCCGCTCACGATGCGGTAGCGATATTCGTGGCCGATCGCGGCCGCGCGGATATCTGCGTACCAGAATCCGCCGTCCTCTTTCTGCATGGGGTGCGCATCGGCGGACCATTGATTGAACACGCCGGTCACAGAGACGGCGTCGGCGTGAGGCGCCCACACACGAAAGGCTACGCCCGCTTCGTGAGGGATGGCTCCCATTCCTTGACAAGGCTGGATGCGGGTCGTTGGCAGAGGATCGTCTCCTGACCGAGTCCTCGAGTGCTGTCCGCAACCGGCCGGCGGAGCAGGCCTGACCTGACGGCGCTGGCCATGGATGGCAGTGCCGTCGTGAGGCAAGGCACGTCGTCTGGCCTTACCAGGCGAAGTGGGCGAAGGCCTTGTTGGCTTCGGCCATACGGTGGACGTTGTCACGCTTGGTGACGGCGGCACCTTCCCGCTTGGAGGCGGCGATGATTTCGTCGGCGAGCTTCTCGTGAGTGGCTCGCCCCTTCTTTTCGCGGACCGACTGGAGAAGCCAGCGAATTGCCAGGGACTGCTGCCGGTTGCGATTGACCTGCATCGGCACCTGGTAGGCCGCACCGCCGACTCGCTTGGAACGCACTTCGACAGCTGGCTTGATGTTTTCGAGCGCCCGGTTGAAGACCTCGATCGGCTCGACTTCCGTGATTTTCTTGCCGACGATGTCCAGGGCCCTGTAGAAGACGCCCTGGGCGACGCTCTTCTTGCCATCTTTCATGAGACAGTTAATGAACTTGCTCGCCAGCAACGACCCGTACAGGGGGTCGGGGCGAATCTGCGTACGACTTGCTGTGATGCTTCCCATGATCGATTGGTTCCTGTCTTTCAGCCCTTCTTGGCGCCGTAAAGGCTACGGGATTGTTTGCGGCCCGAGACGCCGAGCGTGTCGAGGGCCCCGCGGACAATGTGATAGCGGACACCGGGGAGGTCACGGACACGACCACCTCGGACGAGCACGATCGAATGCTCCTGAAGGTTGTGACCTTCGCCCGGGATGTAGACCGTCACTTCCTTCTTATTGGAGAGTCGCACACGGGCGATCTTCCGAAGCGCCGAGTTCGGCTTCTTCGGCGTCATCGTCCGCACCTGAAGGCAGACGCCCCGCTTCTGCGGGCACTTTTCAAGCACCGGCGACTTGGAGAACTTCCGCTTGGGGCGGCGACGGCTACGAATAAGTTGGCTGATCGTTGGCATACAAAAACCGAAGTGCTTTTGGATCTCTCGGGCGAGCCTTGGAGGATACACGACCGCCGGGCGTGACGGAAGCGGGGTGGGCTACGCCGGTTCCGGATGGAGAATCTCGCCGCGGCAGCCGGTGAGGAGGTCGCCGTGCCAGTGCCGAAAGCGTGCTGGCACGGCCATCGGCGGTCGAAATCCGACGCGGGCGAGAGTCCCAAGGATGAGGCCAAGAAAAGGGGGCGTCCAGGCACGGCCGCGGCGGAATGTTGCCGGGATAGCCGGGTGATCCGCGAGCGCTATGAGCGACCCGCGGCGGAGCCCAAGCCCGGCGTGCCGACCTACTCGACCGCTCACGAGGATCGTGCCAGCCCGCATTTCGAAGGCTGCCGCCTCCCCGCAATTCCCGCCGATGGC
>CAYZHH010000245.1:0-5731 GCA_964478275.1 uncultured Candidatus Kuenenia sp. | reverse complement strand
TCAACGACAACGACACTGATGACGACAGCATTCCTGACTACGCCGACGGCTTTGGCTATCCTGCGCCCGCGTCTGGCATTGCGAGGAAGAACTTTGTGCCCGTTGTCTTGAAGATCCCAGGCAACCTACCAATCGGGTCACTGAGAGTGACTGTTTCTTACGCCGACTCTGCCCCTGCGGAGGTCGGGCCCGGGCCAGCGTTTGCCCTTCCGGAAGGCGATGGTGGGTTCATCCGACTCTGGACAGAAAATGCGAGCGTCGGCAGGGACTCCCGAAGCGTTGTCGCTGGCGGCGATTTCGTGCCATCGGGCGCACTCATCAACGATGTCACGGCACTTGGATTCAGCGAATCCAGCCGGGAAGTCACGCTTTATGTCGAGGGAGTGCGGGTGTCGGCCGGACAGTTGGTGCCCATCACGCTTACCGTAACGGCCGATGACGGCTATAGCGACGACGATCTCGTGACCGTGGTAGTCGTATCGAACAAGCTCGTGATCGGTATCGATGGAACCGGCAGCGAGGCATGGCTTGCAAAGACGAATGCCGCCGGAAATCTATTCAACCATCGGGCCACGCTTGAGGGCACCCGTTGGAACTCGCACGTACGCAATCTTGTGGTTGACAGCGACCCGTTTGCGATGACGATCTACAAACCGGGGCCGGCCGAAGGGCTTGGAGGGGACTCCGATAATATTTATACTGCGGCCCTCGAAGAGGCCAATAACCAGATCGATGACGCCGGGGGCGGAACTAAGGTCGCGATCGTTGGTTGGAGTCGTGGCGGAATGATCGCCATAGGGCTCGCCAATCAGTTATCCAATCCACTGGCAGGCGCACTGCCGAGGACAGTCGAGTACGTAGGGCTATACGACCCAGTAGACATGGCGGACACAATAGACCCGGCATGGAACGTCGTCGATGCCAAGGTCAATGCCCTAACCATTGTCGGCCCACAGAGCGACGCCATTCCTCACTTCAACGTTGATTACGTTGGGACGGCAGGGTTTCGACGCGAAGCGCTTCAGGATACCGGGCAGTGGCGGATAACACACGCAGGAGACGTGTACGTTCGTCGGAGATTCCTGAATGCCTCGCACGGAGCAATCGGAGGTACACCAGGATACAACAAGAGAAACTTGGATCCGCCGCAAGGTCAGTACGACTATACGATTGATCGCGAAGAGAGTATTCGAGCAGATCGGTATATTCGCGACCGAGCTCGGGAGGCTGGTTTCGATTTTCTGCCCAATCGCGCCGACCCATGGTATGCTTTCCCGTTGACGAGACCTCCCGGAAATCTCCGCGGATGAGGACAGGTTGCGACAACCGAGAATCGATGTGCACGTGTACAAATCTGCCCTTGTGTTTCAGGAACATCCGATGGAACCCGAGATTCGTCCTGGCCGCATTGTGTGCATGCGGCAGGTGTTACAGGTGGCCATGCTACTTATCGCCCCAGGTGCCATGGGACAGGATCTTGTCGCGCAGGTCGAATATCCCAAGCTAGGGTTGGGCTTCGTCTACAACGAAGTAGATATCGCCCCGGAGACCGCACGAGACCTTGCCCAGAAACACGCAGTATTGACGCTTCAGAACGTAAAGACGCTTTCCGAAGATGTCGCGAGAAATCTTGTTATTCCATTTCCGGACATTTTCTTAACGCTCCCCAGCGTCGAAACTCTCAGTCCAGAAGCAGCTCGCGCGTTATCGAAGCGCGGGGGGTACATCGACCTGTCGGGGCTTCAAACGCTGTCGCCTGAGACAGCCGCAGCGATCGTGGCTGAGCCCGGAAATAGCATCTATTTGTCTGGTGTTACTGAGATATCACCCGAAGTTGCTAGAATGCTGGTGAAGGGACGACGTTGGGGCCTTCGAATTGGGCTCAAGGAGCTTCCGCCTGCCATCGCGGTCATTCTGGCGACGTGGAACGCAGACCTCACCTTCTCCAAGCTAGAGACCCTGTCCGTCGAGTCGGCAGAGGCCTTCGCAGCCCATCGGCGGAGACTCAGCCTTGGTGCGGCAACTATCTCCCAGGACGTAGCCGCCGTACTTCTCAAGCACCAAGGTACCATCGGGCTCGAACTCGTCAGCCGACTGGAGCCAGGTGTCGGGGATATCCTTGCGCGGCACAAGTTTGAAGTGCTCCTGATCCTCGAAGAAATCGACTCACCAGCCCTAGCAAGAAAGATTTTTTCAGAACCGAACGCTTCGGCGAGCGTGTACAGGCTGAGGACGATGTCGCCTGAAGTCGCAGCCGTGTACGCCGAGCGTCGTCCAGGCTATCTGGGGAACCTCAACACTCTGTCGCCCCAAGCGGCAAAGGCTCTGGCGTCGGGCAACCAACACTTGAGCCTGCCTGCGCTTGCCCGCCTGACTCCCGACCTCGCCACAGCGCTGACCGCCCGTAAGCGGGCTGTCTACTTGGGCGGGCTCAAGTCGCTTGACGGTCCCGAAGCGTTGGCGGTAGCCGAGGCTCTCGCGAGCACGACGGCCCCGGTCTACCTCCCGCGCCTTGAGCGGATTTCTGCCCCCGCCCTCGCCGCCCTTCGGAAGAAGGCGACCATCACAATTCCCGCCGACGAAAACCTGACGATCGTAAAATAGGGCTCTTCCGCAGAATCTGTGGGTGTTGTAGCGCCGTCCCCGGCGGCCCGGCTGGTCGGGTGGATTGAGATCTTGCGAATCGAGCCTAAAGAATGATAGCAGAGTGCGGTGTTGGTATTGTCCAGGGACAGCGGGTTAGTGTGCGCTGGCCCTGCGGGGTGACCGCGATACGAAAGCATCCGCGAGGGGTTGCCCGTGCCATAGAGCCGGCGTAGAAAATCGAGCGTAGCCAGGATGGCGAAGCTCGATTTTCTCCGAGTGAAGCGATTGCCACGATGGCCACCGCGAGCGTCCGGCTCAATGGCACGGGCAACCCAGCGCTGCGGAGAGCGTTCAATCAGCCTCCGACGGCAGCACCCAATTCCTGGTGCAGCGCCACCAGGCGGCGGTGACGGGCATAGGACCGATCAAGTGTGGCAGCGGCGTCGGCCCGCGGCGTGAACCGATGGGCTGCGGGCATCACGTGCTCAGCCACAAACGCTTCCCATGAGGTCGCGCGGCCCTGTCGACCACGATCGCGGTACACGGCTAGCAGCGCCGCGCCGAACGCGCTGCCCTCTGCGGCGCCGTCGAGAATCACGACCTGAGTCCGAAAGGCGTTGGCCACGAGTTGGCCGAGCGCGGGCGTCTTCACGAGGCCGCCGGAGAGGACGATCTCGGTGCGGGGATGACCCTGGGCATCAAGCACATCGCTCCCCATGCGGAGATCAAAAATTGTGGCGAGGAGCATCGCCTTGGCGGCGTTGCCCGGGGTGGCACTTTCGCTCGCAAGACCCACGAGGCAGGCCGTGCCGCCGCGGGAGACACCAAGGCCCGGTTCGTCGTCCATGAAGGGCAGCGCGACGAGCCCGCCGCAGTCATCAGCGGCGGTCACCACCAGCGGCATGAGAACTTCAAAGGGGTCGCTGCCGACGGGAAGCACATCACCAAACATCGCCACGACCGTATTCATGGGGGTCGTGCCGTTCCGCAAAAACACCATATTGATCGGCTTGCCATCGACGGCGCAGAAATGGTCCACGGCCATATCGACACCCTGGAAGGGTCGATCTCCAACCGAGTTGGCCACCACGCTCGTGCCAAAGCTCATTGAGACGGTGCCGGCTTTCGCGATGAGCGATCCAGCCAGAGCCGCCGGCTGATCTCCCTCGGCCGCGGCTACAGAAATCCCCTGCGGAAGTCCGAGGAGCGCGGCTCCGCGGGCATCGAGGGAGCCGGCATCTTGGCCAGCCTGGCGAACGCTTGGCAGGAGCTCGCGAAGCGGCGGCACACGGAGGCCCGGCGCGGTGCGTGCGACGAGGGCGTCGAAATCGGCCATGCGATTGGCGTCGTAGTCGAGCGTGGCCTGGTCGATCGGGAACATCCCGGAAGCGTCGCCGATGCCAAGCGTCCACTCACCCGTGAGCCGGCGGGCGATCCAGCCGCCGGGCGTCGTCATGTGGACCGTCTTGCGGGCGAGGTCGGCCCTGTTGCGAATCGTCCAAAGCCACCGCGATGCCGTGAGCCGCTTGGGGCATTTCACCTCGAGGAGGTCGGTGAGCTCGTGCCCCTCGGGCTCGTTGCGGCCGTCACACCAGAGCCGGGCAGCCGCGAGTGGCTCGCCGCTCGCGTTGCAGAGCACTTCCCCGTGCATCTGCCCCGAGATTCCGATCGCCCGCACCTCGGGCTCCACCCCGAGCCCTGCGAGCTTCGCCCGCAGGTCGGCCATCGCCGCACAAAGGGCTTGCTCCCAGTCGGTGGGCCGCTGTTCGTAGGCCCCGGCGTCGAGCCCCGGCACCATGTCATACGACCCGTTGCCCGTGCCGCGCACCCGCAAGGCTTCGTCCACGAAGACAATCGAAAGCCCCTGCGTGCCGACATCGATGCCGAGGTATCCGAAAGTCTTCATGCTCCCCTTTCAGCCCGGATTCCGTTGACGAATGGCGGCATCTTGCCGCCCGCATCAGCGAAACGCAAACGCATCGTCCACGTGTCGCATGGCGAGGGGAGCGAGTTCAGTGAGGCGACCGCGGGTTGCGGCACCTATACTGGCAACCGCATGGTCGGCTTCATGGCCCTCGGGGGATCCACGACCGACCGGCTCTTCATCGATCGTGCAGAACACCTTTCCTTCGGAACCTCATGCCATGCCCCTCACGCTCATGCGGACCAGCCGACGTCACGCCGGCGCCATCTCCCTGGCAGCCGCATGGTCCATGATCGTCGTTGCCGCGCCGGCAGCGGTCGGCGGCGATGCCAAGCCCGCCGCCACGGCACCGACAAAAATTGCTGATTTCACGCGGTGGGTCATCGCAGCCGACTACGCCCATGACGGCGCGCTGCTCGTCACGGCCGGCGGAGAGAGCCTCCTGTACCGACCGGGTGATGTCGTTCTCTGGAATGTGACCGACGGAACGAGGGTTGGCGAGCTCGCTGGCCATCCCACGGCTGTGTGGGCTGTCAGGTTTTCGCCCGATGCGAAGCTTGCTGCGACGGCGGGATACGACGGGCTCGTGCGGATCTGGGATGTGGCCACCCGCACGGCAAAGCACGATCTCGCCAAGCACAAAGGCTGGGTGCGGTCGCTCGATTTTTCACCTGACGGCAAACAGCTTGCCACCGCCGGCGAGGATGGCACGGTCGTGATCTGGGACACCGCCACCGGCGCGGAGGTGAAATCCCTCGCGGCTCATGCGGCCGCCGCAACGTGCGTCGCCTTCTCGCAGGATGGTGCCACGCTCGCCAGCGGCGGCGGCGACAAGCTCGTGAAGCTTTGGGATGTCGCGTCCGCGAGTGAGAAGGGAAAGCTCGAGGGACACACCGATGCACTCTGGGCCGTCGCATTCTCGCCCGACGGTGCGACCATCGCGACGAGCGGTGCCGATCGGACGGTGCGGCTGTGGACGGCATCCGACGGCAAAGCGGTCGCGACGCTCGAGGGACACAAGGACTGGGTCACGAGCCTGGCCTTCTCCGCCGACGGCACACGACTGGCGAGCGGCTGCATGGACGGCACCATCAAACTCTGGGATGTGGCGGCCAAAGCCGAGCAGGTCGGGCCCGAGAAGCTCGCGTCGAGTGTGTGGTGCGTCACGATCGCCCCCGACGGGAAAACGCTCTTCGCCGGCACCCATGCCGGGCCAAAGCT
>CAYZHH010000244.1:0-5752 GCA_964478275.1 uncultured Candidatus Kuenenia sp. | reverse complement strand
AGTCGGCGCCCCAAAACTCGTGCCCGAGGCCAGTGCCTTCTCGATGGCGGCCACGCTCGGGGTGCCTGACTCACCGGGGGTCACCGCCGGCACGGCCCGTGACACGATCGTGCTTGAATACAACGAGCCCGAAGAGCTCGAGGATATCTTTCGGCGCGAGGGCGACGCGATCGCCGCCGTCCTCATGGAACCGGTCGTCGGCAACATGGGGCTCGTGCGTCCCGCTCGAGAATTTCTTGATGCCGCGCGACAGCTCACGCAGGCGCACGGGGCACTGCTGGTCTTCGATGAAGTGATGACCGGCTTCCGGCTCGCGCTCGGCGGCGCGCAGGAGATTCTCGGAGTCACGCCCGATCTCACGGTCCTCGGCAAGATCGTTGGTGGCGGCCTGCCGCTCGCGGCGTACGGCGGCCGGGGTGACGTCATGAACCACGTGCTGCCGGCTGGAAAAGTGTTTCAGGCGGGCACGCTTTCTGGGAATCCGCTTGCGGTTGCCGCAGGCACCGCCACACTCGACGTGTTGAGCGACGATCCGCCCTATGCGGCAATCGAGCGACGGTCTGCATTGCTCGAAGAGGGCTTTCGTGCGGCGGCAATGGCGGCCGGGCTCACCGTCTGGATCGCGAGAGCGGGCAGCATGATGACGATGTTTTTTCAGGACGGGCCGAGCCCCGTCCGCGTGTCGGGCTGGCGGACTGCCTCGATGAGCGACAAGCACCGCTACGCGGCTTTCTTCTGGGGCATGATTGATCGCGGTGTGTACTTGCCCTGCAGCCAATACGAGGCGCTCTTTGTGTCCGCCGCGCTCACCGATGACGACATCGCCGCCACGGTTGCCGCCGCCCACGACGTTCTCTACCGAAGGTGAAAATCGACCACGAGCGGGAGATGATCGCTCGCGGTTTTCGAGAGGCTCGTGCAGACAGCGCGGGCCTGCCGCACCTCGATGCCGCCGCGCACAAACACCTTGTCGAGCGCGCCCATCGCGAGCCAGGCCGGGAACGTCCGAAACTTCGAGGCGGGCCTCGTCACCTGCCGAAAACCACCCGCCGCGAGGACGCCACTCGCGAGCGTGTCCCGCCAGTCGTTGAAGTCACCCACAAGGAGCGTGGGGTGAGGGTCGGCCGATCGAAAAAGCATGTGGCCGAGTATCTTGCTCACTTGCCAGCGCCGTTCGCCCTCGGCCAATCCGAGGTGCGTGTTGACCAGATGCACAAGCCCCTCGGGGGATTCGATAAGGACGAACTGCGCTCCTCGCGACTTCCGGCCACCGCGACGAAGCGAGATGCGATGCCGGCTTGTCATCGGCCATCGCGAGAGCACGAGGTTCCCATAGGTGCCACCACCCACATGGACGTTTGCCTGAAAGAAGGAATGGCAGCGGAAGTAGCCGCCCAGCAGACGCGGCTGATCGTCATGCCGGCTGCGAGGAACGAGCCGGTCGACCTCCTGAAGACAGATGAAGTCGGGATTCTCGGCTTCGATGCAGTCGATGATCCGTGCGAGCGAGTAGCGGCGATCGCGGCCGCCAATCCCTTTATGGATATTCCAACTGAGGAGCCGCATCCTGCTCGGTTCTAGGCTTTCCTAGCCCACCATGAGGATGGCCAGCGCCACAACTGCCGCGCCCACGCTCACGGGCAGGGCTACCCATGAGCCGGCTGAGGCACGCAGGTGCAGGCGACGTCCTCGCTCAGCTACAGGCATGCCGACAAGGGCCTCCAGCTCGGCACAGGTGATCGGCTCGGCGACGACCTTTGCGTCCCCTCGCACTTCGGCGAGGAGCGCTATGAAATCCCGGCCACTCATGTCGTCCAGGTCGGTGCCGACGATCCAGGCATCAACCTCGAACCGCCGGGCGAGCTTGATGGCTGCCTGGCCACTCGACCGAAAGTGCAGGCCGAAGTGGCCGTCCCGCGCACGGGCAGCAAGATCCTTATAGGCCTCGAAGTGGGGATCCACCACGACCACGCTGGGTGCTCGCCGATCGTCGGCAGGATTGAGTGCGTCAAAGAAGGCCTTGGTCACCATGGAAGCACCCTGGGGTACGTGGATCGCGAGTCGTTTCGGACGCGAGAGAGACCTGCAATTTGCGTGCCACGGCCGCCGCAGGTTGCCAAAATCCAGGTCTCGGGGCTGGCGAGCCTAGATTCCAGCAGCGAGAGCGTTTTTCAGCCTCCTCCGGCGGGCTGCTCACGGAAGCGACGGGCGGAGCGAATCGCCCCAGCGGACCAAGCGAGTGGGGCGATTCGCACCAGGGAGGCCTCCCCACCCGGGGCGATTTGCACCACCCCTTATGAGGGGGTGGTTATGTCACCTGCGCGCGTTGCTGAGCGCCCGCGATGGCCCGCGGGTGGTACCTTTGGCTCGATGGATGGTGGCCTGCGGGATGCGTGGCAGTGGTGGCTCGTGCTTTGGCCGCACGTGTTGGCCTGGAGCATCATCGGTCTCTCGCTCTTCGCATCCGCCCACGCGATCCTCGTCAAGCGAGACACCCGCTCTGCCATCGGCTGGGTTGGCCTCATCTGGCTCTCACCTGGGATCGGCGCGGGGCTCTATTTCGTATTGGGCGTCAACCGGATTCGCTCGCGGGCCAAGCAACTTCGGGCCGGCATCGCCCGCACGACGCTCGAGACGAGGACGGCCGTGCCAGACCTTACGCGGCTGCGTGAAGCCATCGGCCCCGACAACGCACCGCTGCGCTCACTCGCCACGCTCGTCGGCCGTGTGGCGAACCGGGCGCTCGTCGATGGCAACGCTATCGAGCCGCTCGACGGCGGTGATGAGGCCTTTCCCGCGATGCTCGAGGCGATCGAATCGGCCCACCGCAGCATCGGCCTCTCCTCCTACATCTTCGACAACGATCCCACCGGTCGGGAATTCGTCGAGGCCCTCGCCAGGGCCGTCACGCGGGGCGTCGAGGTGCGCGTGCTCGTCGATGGCATCGGGGCAAGATATTCCTGGAGACCGATCACGAAGCTTCTCGCCAGGCGCGGTGTGCGGGTGGCGCGGTTCCTTCCCGCGACGGTCCCGATCTATCTTCCCTACGCCAATCTCCGAAACCACCGGAAGATCATGGTCGTCGATGGCAGGATCGGATTCACCGGTGGCCTCAACATCCGCGACGGCTGCTGTCTCTCGCACACGCCAAAGAATCCAGTCCGCGACATGCACTTCCGGCTTCGCGGGCCGATCGTGGCACATCTGCTCGAGGTGTTTATCGAAGACTGGGCCTTTGCCGCCGAGGAGACGCTCGGCGGCCCCGCGTGGAAGCCCGAGCTCACGGCCGTCGGCTCCTCGCTCGCGCGGGGCATTCGGTTTGGCCCCGATGATCCCGACATCGGTCGGATCAAGCTGGTCCTTGCCGGGGCCGTGTCCGCCGCGCAGCGGTCAGTGCGGATCATGACGCCCTACTTCCTGCCGGACGACGCCGTCTGCCAGGCGCTCGATGTGGCCGCCGCGCGGGGCGTGCAGGTCGATATCGTCCTCCCGGAAGAAAACAACCTCGCGCTGGTGGGCTGGGCATCGACCGCGCTTCTCTGGCAGGTGCTCGGTCGCGGCTGTCATGTCTGGATGTCACCGCCTCCGTTCGAGCACACGAAGCTCATGGTGGTAGACGCCTCCTGGGCGATGTTTGGCAGCGGCAACTGGGACGACCGCTCGATGCGGCTCAACTTCGAATTCAATGTCGAGACGTACGACCGGGACCTCGCGGCACGGCTCGACCACAGGATCGCTTCGGTCATCGCGCGGTCACGGCCGAAGACGCTCGCCGAGGTCGATGCCCGCAGCCTCCCCGTGCGGCTCCGCGACGGCATCGCCCGGCTTTTCTCCCCATACCTGTAATGCTGATTTCTGCTGACATTCCATAAAATCCCGTCGCGATAGCGCTGGGAAGGCGGCCCGTTGGGCAGGCTCGTTCACAATGGAAACGAGGCCGTCATTCAGCCCGCAGCCCCCCGGCTATCGCCAGGGGCTTCCATTCACCGCAGGCCGCGCCGGCTCATTGCGGCTGCCCCGGGGTCTTTCGTAGATTCGGGTTATGAGTACGCCTGCTGCCCTCCATCCTGCTGCCCTCCATACGGCTGACGCCATCGACGAGCTCCGGGCCATCGGCCGCGAATTCCATGGCCGGGGTTGGTCGCTCGGTACGAGTAGCAACTACAGCGTCATCCTGTCGCGGAATCCGCTCGAATTGCTTGTGACCGCGAGCGGCAAAGACAAATCGGCTCTCACGCGCGACGATTTTGTCCGCGTCGATTCGGTCGGACGCGTCGCCGACGGCTCCGACCGCCGCAGTTCGGCTGAGACGCTCCTCCATTGCACGATCGCGGAGCTTATGCCGTCGGTCGGCGCGGTCCTTCACACGCACTCCGCGTGGGGCACGATCCTCGGGGGCGCCGACCTTCCGCCTGGCGCCGGCGCGGGCACGCTCCGGATCGCCGGCTACGAAATGCTCAAGGGCCTCGAAGGCATCACGACGCACGACACCCATGAGGATGTCCCGATCTTCGCCAACACGCAGGATATGCGGGAACTGTCGGCACGGATCAAGCAGCAGTTCGCCGGGCTCGACTTCACCGCTCCCGGCCGTCCGCCGGTCCACGGTTTTCTGATCGCGCGGCATGGCCTCTACACCTGGGGTCGCGATCTCGCCGAGGCCCGTCGGCACATCGAGATTTTTGAGTTTCTCTTTGAGTGCGTGGCCCGTAGCCGCACGCTCCCGTCCGGCCCCGCGGCCATGCAGCAGGCGCAGCAGCAGTAGCAGGGTTCGCGCAGCCGCTCCATCCGATTTCAGCCAGTTTCTGCGAGGAGAATTTCCGATGGCGATTGTCACCGTGCCCGCCGAGGCCCGCCGGATCAGCGACCCTGTCGAAATCAAGCAGTTCCTGAACGACCACGGACTCCATTATGAGATCTGGCCGCTCGAAGACCGCGTCGATCCTTCCGCACCCTCCGAGGCGATCCTCGCGGCCTACGCCCCGGAGATCGACGACCTCAAGGCCCGCGGCGGCTTTGTCACGGCCGACGTGATCGACGTGCGGCCCGAGACGCCGAACCTCGACACGATGCTCGCGAAGTTCAATAAAGAGCACACGCACACCGAAGACGAGGTGCGGTTTATTCTTCAGGGCAGCGGCGTCTTCCATATCAACCCCGGCGACCGCCCGGTCTTTGGGATTGAGGTGCATGCCGGCGACCTCATCAGCGTGCCGATGGGCACACGGCACTGGTTCGATCTCTGCGGCGACCGTCGGATCCGTGCGATCCGGCTGTTTCAAGACACCACCGGTTGGACGCCCTCCTATCTCTCCGATGGCGTGCATGCGGGCTACGAGCCGCTCTGCATGGGCCCCGCGTGGCTCCGGGGTGAAGGCCGTGGGGCATCGATCGGAAAGGCGGCCTCGTGATCGTCTTCGACGGCCGGGGCATTCTCCTCGACGTCGAGGGGACCACATCGAGCATCGCCTTCGTCTACGACGTGCTCTTTGCGCATGCGCGGCAGGAGGTCGGGGCGTTCCTTGCGGCGCACCGCAGCGACCCGCACGTGCTCGACTTGGCCGCTGCGATGACCGCGGCCGCTGGTACCTCAGTGACGCCCGACGCGATCGCCGCCGATCCCACGCGGGCCGCCCTCGCTGCGATCGACCTCATGAACCGCGACGTGAAAGACACATCGCTCAAAGCCCTTCAGGGCATGATCTGGCGGAGCGGTTTTGAGTCGGGGCAAATCGTGGCCCATGTGTTCGAC
>CAYZHH010000243.1:4052-5840 GCA_964478275.1 uncultured Candidatus Kuenenia sp. | reverse complement strand
CGCTTGATATTCGATGAGGCCCTTGAGCAGTCGGCAGTCTTCGTCGGTGAGCTGCCCCGGGCCCACGCCCACATCGCCGAGGAACACCACGTCGTACTTCGATAGCTCATCGAGCCCCGATGGAAATTTTGCGATGTAGTCCCGCGTGCCACCGCCCCGCTTGCTCAAGCCCGGCTGGAAGAGCAGACACGACACCACGACCCCCGGGTCTCGTGACAGGGCGTTTCGAAGATAACGATACTCCCACCGCGGAACGCTCTCGACCACGAGAACTTTGAGCTGCTCCTGGCGGACAGCAATCGGCGCGGTGCGGGTGTTGTTGTCGGGCAAAAGCTCGCCGGCCTGCACAGGCACGGTGACCGTCACCACAAAATCGCCCTCGCCCGGTGGCGTCCAATAGATCCAGTCGGTGACCGTGGCCATCGGCGGCAGCCGCACGTCTTTGCGGAGGTTTTCGCCAGTGTTGGTCGTGAGCGCGATCGGCACGACCCGCTCCGTGGCCAGCGACGAATGTATCGTGAACGGCACACGGGCAGGCTTGCCGACGACGCCCACCGTCGGGCAGTCGAGGCTCACGAGCTCGACGTCGGGGAGTTTTGTTTGACTGCCCACGGGGACCGCAAAAACTGGTACGTGCGCCAGCCGCATTCGCTGGGCAGCCTCGAGAGGCGGCGGTCCCTCGTTCCAGTCGCCGTCGCTGGCGAGCACGACGGCCCGAAGCCCTGGATGCCGTTCGAGCGTGCCTGCGAGCGCCGCGGCAAGATCGGTGCCCGTCGCCTCCGGTGCCGGCGAGAACGGCTCGATCCGAACCTGGTAGCGATCCTCAAGCGACCGCCAGAAGGATTCCCCCTCGAGATCCGCGACGACCTCGCGACGCGTTCTTGTTGCTCCCGGCTTGTCCCCGGCGGCGACAACGTCTTGTGTATCCATGCTTCGCGACGCATCCACGAGCACGGCGACGACCGGTTTTTCTTCTGGTCGAAACTCCTCGACCCACTCCGGCTGGTTGAGCAGCACCGCCACGAGCACCGCAATCACGGCCCGCAGCAGCTCCACGAACCCTGTGCCGATGGCAAACCCGCTCCGCCGCCACGTGAGGATGGCCACGAGTGCCACGGCCACGACGAGCGACACCGACAAGCCGACCGTCCACGGCGTCGTGAAGAATCGCAGCCCTTCAAAACTGGACGCGGGGTTCATAACGCGACCTCCGCTGCCTGCGGCGCACGCTGCCTGGGCAAACTCAAAAGCCCTTCGGCGATGAGGGCGATGAGCATGGCAATCAAGAAGGCCCGCCAGATCTCTTGGACGAGGCTGTCGGTTGTGCCGGCCTTGCCAGTGATCCGCGAGAACGAGAGCCCGCGAAAGACGCTGTCGATGCGTTCGGCCGCTGCCACGCGGGCCGTGTCTTCGGCGGCCGGTCGGTTCACGGCCACGAGCCGCCCGGCAACGGAGTAGACGCCGGCATGCAGCCCGTCTTCCGTGGAGAGGGCGTCGTCGCTACCTGCCAGCCGCTCCCAGGCGCTGGCCGCCCCGCCACTCGTGGCCAGCGCCGCGGTAGCAGCTCCGGCGGCAAGCTGGCGAGCGCCCGAGAGTGGCTCGAGCCCCCGGTCGATCGCCCGCTGAATGAACGCGTAGAGCACAATGCCTTCGGAGGCGAGTGTCGATTCCCGCGGCGTCGGCAGCGCCGCACAAAAATAGATGCCGCGGCCGTCGGCCACGCGTGCGACGAGCGGGCTTCCGCCGGCGAGCGAGGCGAGCGTTACCTGCTCGCCAACGATCCCACGG
>CAYZHH010000243.1:2222-4042 GCA_964478275.1 uncultured Candidatus Kuenenia sp. | reverse complement strand
TTTTTCAAGCTCACCCAGCGGCAGAGCCCCACCGGAAAGCGTGTTCGACAAGAGATCCTGGTCAGTCCGCCACTGCTCGGGCCGCGCCGCGGGCTCGTGGCTGGTCCACTCGCCCCAGGCCACGCCCGCGAACAGCGTGGCATCCACCTCCTCCGGCGGAAAGAAAATCACTTGCCCGCCGCGGTTCACAAAACTCTCGACCAGCTCCGCATCGGCGCCGCTCGGAAGCGGCCCCTGCCAGAGGACGACCGCGGCCTCGTCCCAGGCGGCGGTGGCGAGCCCACCCCGCATCACGACATCGGCCCGCGCGACGAGATCCTTGGTGGGGGGAATCGACGCAGCCAGTTCCAGCACTCGCGCCGCGGCTCCCTCGTGGGCGACGACAAGCGCGACCCGCGGCGGCGGCTCATCGAACGTGAAATAAAACTCGTTGTCGGCGAGGTTCGCGTCGGCGGGAATCGCGACGCGGCCAAAGCCCCGCACGCCCGAGCGACCAAGCGCGAGCGTGTGGTTCGCAAGCACTGTCTCGCGGCCTGCAAGCTCCACATCCACCACGCTCGTCACGCCCCCCAGCTCGAATTTTACGGGCACGGTGATCGGCGCCGTCGCTGCCTGGTCCACGGCGTCGGGCCGTGACACGACGAGGCTCACGACGAGCTCGTGCTCTCGGCCGCGTCTCTGGAGGGTGGCGTCGGTCACACGGACCGCAAGGTTCGCTGGCTCGGTCTGCGCGAACGATAACAACTGAAACCGAACCTGCTGCGGCAGTTTTGCATAGGCATCGCGGAGGCCGGCCCAGCCACCGTCGTCGATTGCCCAGTCATTGGATCGCTCATCGGAGCAGATCCATATTTCGGTGGTGCCCGCGGCGTTGTCGCGAATGTGGTCGTAGGCCGCCCGGAGGAGCCCCGGGATGTCGGTGGCCGCGGCAGCCGGGCCGGCGGCGGGCAGCTCGGCGAGCACACCGGGATCGATCTCGATCGGCTCATCGTCGGCGGATGCCATAGCCAGACACCGCGCCGGTGCGAGCAGCACGAGCGACTCCGCCAACTGCGTGCGTCCCGTCACGAGTTTGGTGCCTTCAATCGCTTGATCGCGGGCCTGCATGCTCGGGCTGCGGTCGAGAATCACGATCGCTGTGTCGGGCCGTCCGCCGCCGGCAAGCGCGAGCCAGCCTCGCGAGAGCGGCCGGCCCACCGCCAGGATGACGGCCGCCACGGCGAGCATCCGCAAGAGCATGATGAGCCAGTGTCGGAGCTTTGAGTAGCCGCTCGAGAGCGCCTTGGCAGAGAGCAAAAACTGCATCGCTCCCCACTGCACTGTCTGAAATCGCCGCTGGTTGATGAGATGGATGATGAGCGGGAGGCTCATGAGCGGCAGCGCCACGAGCACCCAGGGCTGGAGGAAGGTCATCGCAGCCCCCTCCCGACGGCGCGGCCAACAAGGAACCGCGCGAGCACCTGCTCATACGGCTCGTCGGTGAGCACGCGGTGGTAGTCGATGCCACCCTCGAGCACGATCTGGCGAATGGTCTCGAGATACGTGGCCACCGCCCGGTGGTAGCGGTCTGCGATCTCGATGGGGTCGGCAAAAATCGAACTGCCCCCCTCCATGTCCAGAAACCGAGTGGGTCGCTGGAACGTAAACGCCACTTCCTGCGGATCGAGCAGGTGAAAGACGCCGACGTCGTGCCGGCGAAACTTGAGGTGGCTAAACGCGCGCGACAGCTCCGCCGGATCAACAAAAAGATCAGAGATGATGACGACGAGGGCCCGCTGCCGGACGGTCTCGGCGAGCTCGTGGAGCACGTCGGCAAGGCC
>CAYZHH010000243.1:0-2212 GCA_964478275.1 uncultured Candidatus Kuenenia sp. | reverse complement strand
GGCAAGGCCGGTGATGCCCTGCGGCTTGGCTTCTTCGACAACGTCAAAGACAAGCCGCAGGTGGGCTGGGCTTCGCCGTGGTGGCAGCGTGCGCACAATGCCCGCGGCCGCGCAGGAGATGCCAACGGCGTCTCCCTGCTGACTGGCGAGGTAGCCCAAGGCTCCGCAGATTCGCCGCGCGTAGTCGAGCTTGGCGAGAGGCTGCGTCGTGTGGACACCCGGCTTCGTCGATGCAAACCCCATGGAGCCGCTCGTGTCGAGGACGAGCAGGAGCCGGAGGTTGGTATCGGCCTCATACTCCTTCACATAGAAGCGGTCGGAGCGACCGAAGGCGCGCCAGTCGAGTCGCCGGAGGTCATCGCCGGGAACGTATTTGCGATACTCGGCGAACTCGACGCTCGACCCGCGATGGGGGCTCGCATGACGCCCTGACACGCCGCCCACCATCGGCTTGCGGGCCACCAGCGGCACCCCAGCCAGCCGGGCGAGCACGGCGGGCTCGAGGAAACTTCGAGGCTGACGATCGGAGAACATGCGAGAGAGTCACGAGGGGGCGAGCGAACGCGGGAAACCAAATGGCACAACCCGCAGGATCACACCTGCTCTGCGATCGTCTCTTTGACAAGACGGGCGACGATGTCTTTGGCGGTGATGCCTTCGGCCTGCGCCGCAAACGTGGTGATAAGCCGGTGGGTAAGCACGGGAGCCGCGACCGCCTCGATGTCTTCGAGCCTCGCCATGTAGCTGCCCGCGAGCGCCGCCCGCGCCTTGGCCCCGAGGATGAGGTATTGCACGGCCCGTGGTCCCGCGCCCCACGCCACGAGCGGCTTGAGCCAGGCCGGGGCGGTCTCTCCCTTGGGCCGCGTCTTGCGGACGAGCCGGGCGGCGAACTGATAGATATGGTCTGGCACCGGCACCCGCCGCACGAGCTCCTGGTATTCGATGATGTCGGGGCCGGTGAGCACATGATCGAGCTCCGGGGGCGGTCCGCCCGTGGTCGTGCGGGCGATGGCGACCTCCTCGTGTTCATTCGGATAGTCGAGCTCGATCAAGAACATGAACCGGTCAAGCTGGGCCTCGGGCAGCGGATAGGTGCCTTCCTGCTCCACGGGGTTTTGGGTGGCGAGCACGAAGAAGGGCGGGTCGAGCCGCGACGTCTTGCCGACGACGGTCACCTTGTGCTCCTGCATCGCCTCGAGCATGGCGGCTTGGGTCTTTGGCGGGGCGCGGTTGATTTCGTCGGCGAGGACGATGTTGGCGAAGACGGGGCCGGGCACGAAGTGAAACTCGCGGCGACCTTCGGCGGTCTCTTGGAGGATGTCGGTGCCGGTGATGTCCATCGGCATGAGGTCGGGCGTGAACTGGATGCGGCTGAACTTCAGCGACACGCACTCGGCGAGCTTGCTCACGAGCAGCGTCTTCGCGAGGCCGGGCACGCCCATGAGGAGCGCGTGGCCGCGTGCGAAGAGGCAGATCGTGAGCCGGTCGATGGTGTCGTCTTGGCCGATGATGACGCGGGCGAGCTCCTGCTTGAGCCGTCCTTGGATGGCGCGGAGCCGGTCGATCGCGGCGACGTCATCGTCGCCAAGCCGTGGGGTCGCTTCAGAGGCTGTCGCCATAGATGGGCTCGCGGGGTGCGGAAGGCAGGACGGTCTGGAAGCCTCTTAGTATGCCCTCACGAAAGCCCGTCTGCACGTCAGGCCGCCAGCGGCACGGGTGGCCCACCGGGTTTGCTTGGCGTGTCGGGTTCGAAATCACTCACTTCCAGCGAGGTCCGCCGTGAAAGCGGAATTCACAGCGATCATCGAAGCGGCACCAGAGGGCGGCTATTGGGCCGTGTGCCCGGAGATTCCTGGCGCGCACGGGCCAGGGCGCGACCATCGAAGCGGCAAAGGAAAGCCTCAAGGCCGCCATTGAGCTCATTCTTGAAGATCACCGCGCCGACATGCTTCGCGGCCTCTCTGCCGAGGCTATCCAAGATACGGTGCATATCGGATGAGGCGGCGCGACTTCGAGTGAGCGAAGGCCATGCCCCTGGGAGCCGGGCTTTGCACGGGGAGCCCCGAGCCGCGACGACGACGACATCCTCGGGCTTCATCCAAGGAACCTCTGCGTCGCCAGACAGCGTGCCGATCACGAGCGTGAACGCGTCGTCGCGAAGATCGTGCTCCCGCATCCCGTGGCCGATACGGCGAGGCTTGATGGTCGGGTC
>CAYZHH010000242.1:4738-5886 GCA_964478275.1 uncultured Candidatus Kuenenia sp. | reverse complement strand
CCGCACGCACAAAGCCAGCCAGTCTCGCCGAGCATTGACCGCGGCCTGGGTTCCCCCGAGTTCTCTGAGAGTGCGGCCGGCGTCTTGGAGCCGCGTGCCTGCCAGATCGGCGGCCGCGATTGCTCGCTCGCGAGCCCCGCGAGCGGGGGCGAGTGTTGCTTCTAGCTGGGCAATCTCTTGCTCCAGGCGTCGAATGTCGATGTCCGCCGCGACGAACTCGTCATGAGCTTTTGTAGCTTCCTTGGCAGCGACAGACTGTTCGGTGAGTTGCCGATGCAGCGTCGCACTCTCCGTTCGTCGAACGCGAACAGCGGCCAACTCCTGCTGGATCGTCGCCAGCTCTCGACCACACTCGGCGATGGTCTCCTTCGCGGATTCAATCGTCCTGATCGCTGTGTCAAACGCCTGGAGGGATGCCTCGGCGGCTGCGTACTCGTTGCTGGCTGCGGCGAGTTCCGCGACGGCTTTGCCCAGGGGCGAATCCGCTTTTGGGGTCTGCTTCTGTTTGTAGCGGCTGTCCACTTCCACCTTGATCTTCGAGGCAACGGCCGTGTCGCGTTGCGATTGAAGCACCGCCCCCGCGCCCAAACGGTCACGGAGATGGTCGACCGGCGCGATCGAGTTTCTCCCTGGGCCTTCGGCAGCAAACGGGTTGTCACCGGCACTGCCCTGCCAGACCCAGAGATGTGCCCACTGCATGCGAACCCGCTCTTCGATGCCCCGGCCCGCAACGGCCTCAAGCTTGCAAATCTCGTGGATCTTCTGTTCGGCTTCATCGCCCTGAAGCGAGTCGCCTCCCTCGCACGCAAGCCTGACAGGGGCGTTCTGTTTGCCCGTAAAAGTCTTTGAGAGGCTGTAGCGTTGTGCGGCAGCTTCAAAGACGAGGTCAACGCTCGGATCACCCCCGTGGTAGTCGGATCGAAGGTGTTGGATCGCCGTCGTCGTGGTACGAGCCCGCAAGAAGAGGGCGTGATGCACCGCCTCTACGAGCGTGCTCTTGCCAGACTCATTGGGCCCGCCAATGAGCGTTCGCTGCGAATCAAAATTCACAGTCAGTTCGCGGTGAGCACGGTAGTTGCGGATGGTGACCGAAATCAGCTTCATGCTCGTGCTCCCTCCGCCTGACAGAGTTGATACAGAATGCGGAG
>CAYZHH010000242.1:0-4728 GCA_964478275.1 uncultured Candidatus Kuenenia sp. | reverse complement strand
GTTGACTACGGAGGCTTGTAGCCACGCCCGCGATGATCGGATCATTGCCCTGCGTGACGAGCATGTCGATCTCGGCATCCGTTGGGGCGATGGCGAGCTGGTCGTCTAACTTCAGCCGGCAGAGCCTGGCCGTCCATGTTTCGATCATACGGTCTACTTCCGCGCGAGCGGCCAGCGACACGCTGCCACGAAGGACGAGCGAGATGAGGCAATGGGCAAACTCTGCGTCTGATGTCTTATCGCGAAGCTCCTCCTCGAGGCGCCCCGTGGCCTCATCGAGCGTGATCTCGTGAGGCATCCACCGAAACCTGCCGTTCTGCACGGGCTCGAACTGCGGAGCGTTGCCGCGCCCGACCGTGACGCAAGCGACATGCCCCGGTTGCTGCCCAGTCTTGGGAAAGCGATCGATCTCGTGGCTGCCGGAATACCACGCCTTGTTGCCGGCCTGCATGAGGCCGTGGTAGTCACCGAGCGCGACGTAGTCGATGGCATCGCTCGGGAGAAGTGCTAGGTCTATATGCCGCGTCGGGCTCGAAAGCTCCTCTTCGTCTTGAGGCTGGTCAAACGCGACGGTGCCGCCGTGGGCCAAGACGATTCTTGGACGGTCGCCGAATGCTGCCAGATCGAGACCGCGAATCCACGCCGTCGGATCCTCGGCCTCAAACTTCCGCTGGAGCGGGCAGGGAAGGATGACCGCGTCGTCTCGGACCACCGGCTCGGCCGTCAGCAGAACGACGAGGTTTGGGGCAAGCTCCGTGCACTCCCGGGAAAAATAGTCGCTGCCCCAGAGGCTGCCGGGACCGCCGTGGTCATGATTGCCCGGAACCATATAGACAGGGACACCGAGGCCGCCGATGGCGCTCAGGGCCGCGGAGATCACGGCGGTCGTGGGCTGCGGCGACTCGAACGTGTCGCCGGCGACGAGGACGAACGAAGCGTTTCGCTCCCGTACGAGCTCCCCGATCCTGCGGATTGCAGCGAATCGCTCCTGCTGAACGAGGGCCCGCTTCTGGTCATCCTCGATCCCGTGAAAGGGCTTTCCGAGGTGCCAGTCGGCCGTGTGAATGAAGGTCGTCATCGCGGGTCATCCGGGAACGGGAAAGTGCCTGGCGACATGCCGGGCCACATGATCCTACGCCAGCCATGCGCAAGCGTTTCGTGGATAGCGATTGCCCCAAGAAGCATATACGGCTGTGTACACTTTGTGCCTCGAGCCTGCCAAGCCCCAGCGAGTCGCCGGGGCCGTTCAGCGGCCGGTGACGGGGGCGAGGTTGACGATGCCCTCGTCGATCGCGGCGCGGATCACGGGTTCCCAGCGGTCGATCGACTCGGCCAGGCCGTGGAGCATGCGGAGAAACTGCCGCTTCGTGAGCGTGCCGTCTTCAATTGCGCATTCCACCGTGCCACGGACCTCGCCGTCGGCTGGGTCGAACTCGAACCGGAGCAGCTTTGTCCGCATCGAAATCGCGAGGAGCACCTCGAATAGCGCCGACGGGTGACGGGCGGCCTCGGCGTCGTAGAGGTTGGGGGCGGTGAGCTCGACATACTCGCCGTCGTCATGGACGTGGATCGCGATCCCCACGCCGGAACGGCCCTGCGGGTCGCGGTAGTTGGTCGTTGCAAAGCCCGTGAGCAGGAAACCCTCGTCGGTGAGCTGATACCGCAGGTCCTCCTCGACGAGATAGGCCTCGAGTTGCTCCAGGTTGATCGACATGGCGGAAAGCTTTAGGTGCTTTTAGCGATCCCTGGTGCATCCCAGTCGTAGTTCCCTGTCGCAAGGCGATGCGGGGAAATGGACGGCTTGTTCTCAGCCCACTCTGGCCTTGGGGCTGGAAGGGCGGCTTTGAGCCTCGCCAGAACATCCTACGCCTGAGCGTTGCCAGCGCTTCACGCCCCGCACGATTCTTCGGAAGCCTTCTCTAAGAATCGGTGCGCCAAGAATCGGTGTGCATGGAGAGGACTAATTGTACCAGGACCAATTCTGCTGTCGGGAGCGGGCATCGTGCTTCCTCCCCTCGAATTGGTGGCTTTCCCGTGAGGAATGACTAATGAAAACCGACACTTTCGCCCCCTGCGCCCGAGCCAAGCAGGCCGATTCAGGCCTGAAATCCCCAAAGCATGCCGCCGAAGCGGCTGTGGCCCCTTGGGGGCCGGAGCGTCGCATCACCTGCAAGTGCCTGGCATGCCGCGGCCAAACGTTGAAATGTACCAGTGATGACAGGTGGACCGAGCGTTGTGGCCCCTGCAATGGCCTGCCATTGCCTACAGGCTGCCCAAACACTTGCGGGGAGAGAAGGATGGGACACATGGCCGTCGATGCGATCGTTCACTTCCAGAAGACCGGTAAGGATTTTGACGTGCTTTGGCCTCAGATCAAGACTGTCATTACCTCTGCGGTGAAAACCCGTTTGAAGAAACATCTCGTCACTGGACCCGGTGGCGCGGCTGTCGAAACGTCCGTCGACGATTGCACTCAGGGCGTGGCCTGGAATCTCCTCAGGATCGGTGCGGGAGAGCTCAAAGGCGGGTTTGATCCCAATAAGTGTGAGGATCCGGTGAGCGGTTTGAAGGGGTGGCTCTATAAAGTCTCCATGAATGCAGTGAGGTCCTATTGTCGCAAGAATCGAGAGTCTCGGTCGAAGGTGAAGGTTTGGTCGCTCCACACCTTGGAGATGAACGACGGGGCTGCCGATCGTTCCGAGGCATTGAAGGCTCCCGTGAAGTACGATCCGGACGCTTTCGAGCTCACGGACATCGTTCGTGAATGCGTCGAGTCTCTCTCGGACTACGATCGCACGCTCTATCGCTTGGTGGTTGTCGCGAATCGTTCTCAGCGTGAAATCGCCGGGGAGCTTGGCACCTCGGCGCCCACCGTGTGTCGGCACATCAATAAAATGATGGATCGTCTCACCAAGGCTCTCGCCGCTCGTGGGATCGACGAGACGTATTGAGCGTTGAAGGAGCCTCTCGCTCTGCTCACACCTCCGCGAGGAGGGTTTCCGAAAGCAGCTCGGCGACGCTTTCGACGATGCGGTCTGCTGGCAACCCCGTCTTCGAGCGGGTGAATAAGTTGGCGAGGGCGTCGGTGCCCTCGCCGAGGCCCAGGCCGATCACGATCACCCCGTCGTTCTCCAGGCGTGAGACTGCCTGCCGCACGTGTTCCGCCTCGTCGGCATGACCGTCGCCGAGAACAAACAGGATCTTCGGGTCAGCCTTCCTGGCCGCGAATGCCGTGCCGACCGCATTGAGTGCCGGGGCCATCAAGGTGAGGTCTCCGACCCGTGCGGGCAGTGTCCCAAGTCGGCGGCGTGCAGGTTCATCGAGCGTGGTGTCCCAGGCGATCTCCTGGTTCACGTTCCTGGCAAAGCTCCATGCCGCAGCGGGCACGCCGATGCGATGGCAAACCTCCAAGAGCAAGACAAGCCCCTCGAACGACCGTTCGATTCGGGGCCCTTGCATCGAGCCCGACCTATCGACAAGGACCGCCACAGCGGGATTGCAACGGTGGGGGAGAACTGGCTGCATCCAGAGCCGCCGGTATTGCCTCGGGTCGGCCTCGAACTGCATGGCCGTTCGGAGATCGACACGGCTGCCGAAGGCGTGACCGGTCGTCCATCGAAGTCGCTGGCGTGGCACGAGCCGTCGCATGAGCTCATCACCGAGCGAGTCGGCAAGGTGGGCGATCCGTCCCCACGCAGCGAGGTACCCGTCGGAGCCATCGGTCCGAAGCTCTGCCGAGATTCGGGAGGCCGCATCGCGAGTGCCCCGTCCACCGTCGGTTTCGCCGAGTCGTCGGAGGCCCTGGTCCGACTGGCCCGGGCCCATGCCGATGAACTGCTGCATCTCGGAATCGGCGAGTGCTTCGATGCCCTCGCGGCGATCGAGGTCCACGAGTCGGTCCCATGTGGGCACGATCCGAGCACGAACGATTTCCCACATGCCCCGTTGGCTGGCGAGGATTTTTTGGTGGTCGTCGTCGAGCGGGGGCTGGCAGGCGGGGGCGTCGGCGAGTGCTTGCCGGCACGTGACGAGGGCCGCTGCCACCTCGGGCAGAATGCCTTCGGGGGCGGCGCCGAGCCACCAGAGCTCGAGGATGCTTCGAAGGAACTGAACCTGCCGTGATCGCTGGAGCGGTTGCCGGTGGACCACGCCGTAGAGCGCATCGTTGTAGGCCCGCACCCACGGGGCCGCGCCGGGAAACCGCCGTCGCATCCAGGTTTCGATGCGGATGTCTTCGATGGTGTTGAGCAGCGGCATGAGCCGCCCGAGAAGTGGCTTCGAGAGGATGTCGTGGAGGCGGGTGACGGCCGCGTGGGCTGCCTCGTGGAGGGCGATGCCTCGGCAGAAGTCGGGTGCAAACCGTCGGATGTGATCGGGATCGACTGTGACGATGTCGTCGTGCCAGTTGAACGACCAGTTGCAGCCGGGCTTTCCCTCGACCACGACGATGTCTGGCCGTCTGGCGCCCATGCGGACGAGCTGGCCAAGCTCGGCAACCAGCTCGGCTGGCTTCGGTCGGTCGGTATCCAATATCAGTCCTCGGCGGGGTGCATCAGAGTCGGTGTCCAGCATCAAAGGCCTACGGTGCGGAGGGCGGAGAGGATGGCTTGCCGGTCGGGGCCGGGTTGGACTCGTTCGACGTACACATGCTCGATGGCACGGCGGATGGCTGGTTCCACCGAGGCGCCCGTCTCGACAAAACCTGCGGCGAGTTGCATGGCGGCGAGG
>CAYZHH010000241.1:0-5886 GCA_964478275.1 uncultured Candidatus Kuenenia sp. | reverse complement strand
CTTCACCTTCTTTCCTTTCCTCACAGGACCCTTCATGCGACGCGCGAAGATCTCCATCATCGGTGCCGGAAACGTCGGCGCGACCACCGCTCACTGGTCTGCTGCCGCCGAGCTCGGTGATGTGGTGCTGCTCGATATCCCGGCCACCGAGGGCATGCCGGCCGGAAAGGCGCTCGACCTCTTTCAGGCGTCGCCGATCATGGGCTTCGACGCAAAGATTATCGGTACCACGGAATGGGCCGACACGGCGGGGAGTGACGTGGTCGTCGTCACCGCCGGGATCGCGAGGAAGCCCGGCATGAGCCGCGACGACCTGCTCGCGACGAATGCCAAAATCGTAGGAGACGTCGCCGCGAAGATTCGCGATACGAGCCCGAATGCGATCGTCATCGTGGTCTCCAACCCGCTGGATGCGATGGTGCAGCGAACGTTCCAGGTCACCGGCTTTCCGGCCGCCCGCGTGATGGGGCAGGCCGGTGTGCTCGATACCGCACGGTACTGCGCGTTCTTGGCTCTCGAGCTCGGCGTGAGCGTTGAGGACATTTCGGCGATGCTCCTTGGTGGCCACGGCGACACGATGGTGCCGGTGCCGAGCTGCACGAGCGTTGGCGGGATCCCGGTCACGCAACTCATCGCGCCTGACCGCCTCGCGAGCATCATCGACCGCACTCGAAAGGGCGGGGCCGAGATCGTCGGCCTCCTCAAGACTGGAAGTGCCTACTACGCACCGGCCGCCGCGACGACACAGATGGTCGAGGCGATCGTGCGGGACAAGAAGCGGGTTCTCCCCGTGGCAGCGTACTGCGACAAGGAATATGGCGTCGGCGGATACTTTGTCGGCGTGCCTGTGATTCTCGGCAGTGGCGGGGTCGAGCGAATCATCGAGATCGACCTGCTCCCGGAGGAGCGAGCTGGTCTCGACAGCAGCATTGCTGCTGTCACGGAGTTGGTCGCCGCGATGGACCGGCTCACGACCGCGAGCTGAAGGTCGCTCGCCGCCAAAAAGGCGGGGGATTCGAGCCCGATCTTGCGCCCCTTTCCTCACTTGCCAGGCCGGGGGATCCGGCCGCGGGGTGACGTTGCCCCCCTGCGGGGGTTGCGTTACAAACCCGCTTCCCCTGTTGCCTCGCCTGAGGAGCCTTCCGCGATGAACCGCACCCGCCGATCCATCCACCGCGGGCCGCAGGCCAGGTCCGTCCTTCCGCACGCCGCCGCATGGCCTGGGGATTCCCGAGTCTTCGTGCCCCAGGGCTATGAGCCTGGATACGACTACCCGCTGCTCGTGTGGCTGAATGATCCGGCTGATTCATTCGACCTCGGCCGCGCGATGATGCGGCTCAGCCTCAAGAATTTCGTGGCGGTTCAACCGGCTCATGGCGACACGGCTGTCTGGCGGGCCATCGACCGCGTGACCGACCGCCTCAGCATCCATGCTCGCCGCATCTGGCTCGTCGGCCATCGCGCGGGGGGCACCGAGGCATTCCGAATGGCCTGCCGCCACCCAGATGCCTTCGCCGGTGCCGTTTCGCTTGGCGGCAGCTTTCCGCTCGATGAGCCCGTGCTCGCCAGGCTCCATGAGATTCGTCGCATGCCCATGCTCATGTGCGCCACGTCAGCAGGCGTGACGGCTGCCCCCGCAGCACTCGACCGAACGCTGAGGCTCTTTCACGCCTGCGGCGGCACGCTCGCTGTTCGTATCTACCAGCGAGGGAATGAGCTCTCGCGAACGACCCTGGCCGATGTCAACCGCTGGCTCATGGATGAGACCTGCGGAAAGACGGCTTCGCTTCAGCCGCACGGAGCGGTCTAGCCGAACGACACCGTCTGGAAAAACTGGACGGCTCCTTACCGGGAAAGGATTCCCATGACCACTTCGCATGACGCGTCCCGGACGGATGGTCCACGGCACGTCCTCCCCTTGCGTGGACCACGCCGCTCCGACTCGCTCGGCACGCTTCTGAAAACGATCGCCGATGACGTGACGTCATCCCGCCGTGGCCGCCGCCTTCCCGAGGTGTCGATCACGCTCGATGTCATGTCGGGGCACGAGCCCACCATTGATGCCGAGGCACTCCGCACCGGTCTGGCTCCGTTGGTGGCAGCGGCCTGCGAGGCTGCATCTGGACCGGCACCTGCCAGCGACGCTCCCCAGCTCCGTGAGGTTGTCGTCACCGTCGTCGGCACGCCTCGTGGCCTCGAGATCGAGGTGGCCAGCTCTGGTCCTGGTCCTGAATGTCTGTCCTCATTCAATCTGGCCGCCGCCCGTGATTTCACCGAGCACTTCGGCGGACGTGTCGAGGTCACCGCCTGTCCCGAGGGAGGGACTGCCGTGACCCTGTGCCTCCCGCCCCGACACGTCTACGGCCTTTCCGTCCGACCAGCGGCCTGATTCCTTCGCCTCGAGAAACGCTTCATGAATCTGGCCAGCGGGGATCAAGCGCGGCGGTTTGCCTCCCAAGTGACGCCCGCGCAGGTGGTTGGCATCGGCCTCGTCGCTGCGTCGCTCGGCTGGGCCGCGTGGCTCCTGAGGGACCGTCCCATCAGCGAGGAGGTCGAGCTCCTTCACGGCACGGTGCTGCCATCCGGCGAGATGGCGATCGTCGAGGCCGCCTTTGACCGAGCCCAACTCAACGACCACCGCACCGAGGACGGTCGCATCTGGGTGCCGAGGCCGCGACAAAGCGCCTACATGCGAGCCCTTGTCGATGCCGAGGCGCTCCCGCGGGAGTTCGGACGCAGCTTCCGGGAGGCGCTCGAGAAAAACAGCCCGTGGCAGAGTACGAAGGTGCAACAAGAGATGCTGCGGGTGGCTCTCCAGGAGGAGCTTGCCTACGTGATCTGCTCGATGCCTGGCATCGAGCGGGCCGCCGTTCTCTATGACGTCGATACACGGTCGTCCTCCGGGCTGAGCGGCAGTCGGGAACAGACGGCCAGCGTCAATATTCGCACCCAGCCGGGCATCGAGATCGAGCCTGCTCGCGTCCATGCGATCCGCGTCCTCGTGGCGGCGTCGATCGCGGGGCTCGCGGCGGAGCGAGTGGCCGTCACTGAGCTTCGAAGCGGCCGCGTTTTTGCCGGGCCCCTTTCAGTGGAGGACGAACAGGATGTCGCCCTGGCCGACCCCGTGCTGGCGCGGCGAATTGCCCATGAGCGGTATCTCACCACAAAACTCCGACAGGCCCTTGCCTACGTGAAGGGCGCTGTGATCGATGTGACCGTGACGTTCGGGTCGCCCGCTCCGCGGCTTCCGCCGCCCGCGGCACCGCTGCCCGGCCAGCAGGTGGCAGGAGCCAACATGCCGGCCGCCGTTGGTGAAGAGGGTGCCGTGGTGGCCGCAGCCGTGGATGACACGCAGCCTGCCACTGTCCTCGTTTCGCTCGCGATACCCGACGAATTTTTTGCTGGTCTCGACACCGCGGCGACTGCCGACGTCGAGCAGCGTCTCCGCGATCATGTCATGAGCATCATTCCTGCCACGCCGCGGCCCGACGCCCGACGGCTCCTGCTCACCCGCGTGGCTGCCACAGCGTCTGGCGTTCCGCGGTTATCGCAGCGGGCTTCCTTGGATCTTGTGGCGTCCACGCCGACGACTGCCCTCGAGCCGGGCGACGACCGGCATGTATCGCTGGAGGCTGCATGGAGGGCGATTCTCGCGGGACGGGCCGTGGATGTGCCCCGCGAGGTGTGGCTCGCCGTGATCGCCGTGGCCGCTGGGCTTCTCGGGTTCCTCGTGCTGCGGCCTCGGCGAAGCGAGCCACGGTCGCCACGTCCGACCCGACGGGCGACCGACCCGATCGACTGGTCGAATGTCGATAATCGCGCCGCGGCCTCCTTCGATCACGATCACTCGCCCCATCGGACAGCCGCATGAAAGACACCATGAGCCACCGCCACCGGCAGATCACGACGGCATGCATTGCCTTGGCCGCATCGGTCGTCATGGGGTGTGGCCTCGCGGTTGGCGACGACGTCGGCGGGCCGCCGCCGATGCCACCACTTCCCGACGACGTCAAAGCATCGCCCGTGATCCAGACGAGCGCGGTCGAATCCAGCAAGCCGTTGCCGCTCACCGGGGATTCCACTTCGACGGATGCTCCGTCTGGCCGCCGTTCGCCGTCTGGACCGCTCGGCGACTGGACGGTGCTTGCGGCGATCGGTGTCGCGTTCGCCGTCCTCGCGGCATTCCGGTTTCGTCAAGCCCGTCGCCGTGGCCGTGACCTCCCGCCTGATGTTTTCGACATCCTGGGCGAAGCATCCCTCGGCAGCCAGCATGCCGTGCGGGTGGTGCGCTTCGGCCCGCGCACGCTGCTCGTGAGTGTCTCCAGCACCGGCTGCCAGACGCTTGCGACGCTCGATGATCCGCAGGTAACCGAGCGGATTGTGACAGCGTGCCTCGGCGGTCGTAGCCCGAGGCCCGTCCGTGGAGCAACCCGTGAACGCAGCCCCGTCCGAGAGCCTGGGCAGCCAGCCGGCGGGGGGGCAGCATGACGAGCGGGCGTTGTCGGGGAATCCTCGTCGTTGCCTTCGTGTGCGCCGCACTCGGCCCAACCGGCCGCTCCGCCGAGGACGGTTCGATCCGGCCGGCCCCCGTGGCCATTGAGTCGCCAGTCGAACTCAAACCTGTCGAGGTCGCCGCGATACCGGTGCCAGGGCCGCTCGAGAACGCACTATCAGCCCCTGGGTCCGAATCCACGTGGAGCCCAGCCACGCTCCTCGGTGGGCGTCCGCTTGCGGCGATCCTGCCGTCGGCACTGCTCTTCGGCGTGATGTCGCTCGCGCCGGCGGTCCTCCTCATGACGACCTGCTTCGTGCGGATGTCGGTTGTGCTCGCGCTGGTGCGACAAGGCCTTGGCGCCGCGGGTGTCCCCTCCAATCAGATCGTGCTGTCGCTCGCCATCTTTCTTTCGGCGATGGTGATGTGGCCTGTATGGACGCAAGCCTGGAACGATGGGGTCGCACCCTATCAAGCAGGTGAGCTCGCGATGACCGACGCGTTCGAGCGCGGCTCACTCCCGGTCCGTCGCTGGATGGCCACGCAGATCGAGGCCGCGGGCAACCGCGACACGGTGCTCCTGTTCCTCTCTCGGCTTCCTGGCGGACCCCGCAAAGCGGCAACCTACGACGACGTACCGCTCGAGGCCCTCCTGCCAGCCTTCCTCGTGAGCGAGCTCGAGACCGCATTCACCATCGGCCTTCGGCTTCTGCTGCCGTTCCTCGTGCTCGACATTCTCGTGGCCACCCTCGTGGTTTCGACCGGGCTCGTCATGTTGCCCCCGTCTATCGTGTCGTTGCCCCTCAAGCTACTCGTCTTCGTGACGGCTGACGGGTGGACGCTCGTGGTGCGGGCGCTCCTTGAAGGTTTTGTCCCATCCTGAAGGCATTGGTGGATCATGGGTGATATTCCGCTCCTTGAGCTCGTGCGGGAGAGCATCGTCACCGGCGGCCTGGCGCTCCTGCCCGTGCTTGCGGCCGGCTTCGCCGTCGCCGTTGTGGCGGGGCTCGTGCAGGCCGCGACCGGGATTCACGAACCCGTGGTGGGGCTGGTGCCTCGGCTGGTTGCGATGGGATTCGTGCTGCTCCTCACCCTGCCGTGGATGGTGGAGCGGCTTGCGGAGTTGTTTCGCACGGCCGCAACAGGGTCCTAACCCGGAAACGCGGGGCTGCCTTCGAGCAGGTGCGAGTCATGGACCACCCGTCGCTTCCCGCGTTGCTTGCAGCCGATCCAGCAGTTGCAGCTGCGGTCGTCGTGCGGATGGCCGCGGCCGTTGCCGCCGGTGGGCTCGGCATGTTTCCGCAGATCGATTTCCGTGTCAAAAGTGCGATGGTGATCGTGCTTGCTGCCGCTGCACTGCCCACGGCGATCGCCACCCAGCGCCCATTGCAACC
>CAYZHH010000240.1:0-5889 GCA_964478275.1 uncultured Candidatus Kuenenia sp. | reverse complement strand
GCAAATCTCGTGCCGAACAGGATGGCCATTCATGGCCACCACCGAATAAAAGCCCCCGGCGCGAAGTGAGCCGTCTCCCGCCGGTCCTGGCTCGGTAATGAAGACGACGAGTCTGATGTCGCCGCCACCGATGACCGTGAGCCGGTCGAGTGCGAACGCGGGCCGGGCCCAGTACCGCACGAGATGTTCGAGGGGCGCCTGCGGCCTCGCGCACGAGCCGTTCCATCTCGCTCGTGAAGATCTCCATGAGGGCGGCGACGGCCTCGGGTCGGTCGCCCTGTGCCAGAAACCACCGGAGCCTCTTCGCACGTCGGAGGAAGCGGACTCCTACAGCGGATTCCAGCGTGCATTCGGTTCCGGAGGAAACGGGCTCCAATACGCTTCGGCGCGGGCACCCCCGAGCTACCGTGGCGGGTCGTCCTGATAGATGCGGTATTTTTTGGTGACGATCGCCCCGCCGCGCTCGAGCGTCCGCTTCGAGAGGTGATTGCTTTCGAGCACCCAGGAGAACTCGGTCTCTTCCATGCCCCATTCGAGCACCGGCGGGATGAGCGCCGCGGTCAGCACCAGCCCCACGCCCCAAGCCTGATACTCGGGGACGACATTCGTACTGATCGCCCGCATCCGTTTGATGCCGCGTTTGTTCCAGAGGAGCTTCAGGAAGCCGAATGGGAAGAGTCGTCCGTTGATGGCCTTGATTCGCGGGTTGTAGTCGAGCAGGCAGAAGACCGTGCCAACTGGTTTGCCTTCGACTTCCGCCACGAGTGTGAGCTCGGGCACGATCAAGTGCTTGAGGCTCGCCGCCATGTGCGTCACCTCGCTCGACGTGAGCGGCACAAAGCCCCAGGTGCCGCCCATGCTCGAGTTGTACACCTCGAGAAACATCCGCACCTCGTCGTCGAATCGCCGACGGTCAAGGGGGCGGACCTTCACGCCAAACCGCTCCTTGACCCCCTCCACCATCACGCCCAGCTTTGAATCGAGCGCGGCCAGCATCGAGGTCTTGCCCCAGAAGGCGTAGAGATCCTCGATCTTTCCGAAGCCACAACCCTCGACGAGGCTGGCGTAGTACGGACGATTGTGGGTCATCATGAAGAATGGTGGCGTCTCGAAGCCCTCGATCAGCAGCCCACATTCGTAGTTGAGCGACGGGTTCACCGGGCCACGGATCGTCGTCATGCCCGCCGCGTGGAGCCAATCGCCTGCGGCGCCAAAGAGCGCGCGGGCGGCCGCGGGATCGTCATCGCATTCAAAAAACCCAAAGAAGCCACGCTGCTCCCCGTACCGCTCGATGTGGCCGGCGTTGACGACCGCCGTGATCCGACCCACGTCACGCGTTCCACGACGGGCGAGGAACGAACGGCTCTTTGATCGCTCGTAAAAGGGGTGCTTCCGGAAGCCCAGCAGCTCCTTGTGCGACTGAAGCAGCGGCGGCATCCAGCACGGATCGTCGGCGTAGATCCGCCAGGGGAGATTCACGAACCGCTTCTGCTGGCCCCGCGTTTCCACGGGCTCGATGACCACGTCCGCCACGTCCGCCACGTTGATTCCTCCTCTGGGCCGTCTTTCAAAGTCGTCTAGCGCTGCGGAGAAACCGCCTCCGGAGGCTCCCGCCCGCCTCCGAATTCCGTGTCCTACGCTGCAACACTTTGACAGACCAACAATTCGGACGATCTTCGGGGGGCGGCCGTACGTTCGTCAACATCGGTTGAATCCACCGCTTGCTGAACGTCGCGCTGCTTCTCGTCCGACATAAGAATCGGTGTCGGGTGCGGGCGACGGATCGATCAGCCCGGCATCATTCGTTGGCCCCCTGAAGATGTGAGTCTGTCCGATGATCGCGGCTCGGCAATCTGAAATTCAGGGCACCTGCCTTGTCACCGGGGCGACTGGCCTCGTCGGCAATAACGTCGTTCGCCAACTCCTGGCACGCGGGGCCGCCGTGCGGGCGCTCGTGCGATCCGAGAGCCGGGTGGTCGCGACCGCTCTCACCGGCCTTGCCGTAGACCGGTTTTCGGGCAACGTCGTTGATGAAGCGACGCTCGAGCGGGCCATCGACGGGGCGTCGTGTGTCATCCACGCTGCGGCGTTCGTCCACTGCGGCTGGCGGCATGGTGACGAGATGCGGGAGGTGAACGTCGAGGGCACGCGGCGGATCGCCCGTGCGGCACGGCGGGCTGGGGCACGGCTCGTCCATATTTCGAGCGTCGATACGATCGGCCTCCGCTCGGATGGCGCGCTGGCTGATGAAGAGACGCTGCCGGGTGGTATGCCCGAGTTTCCCTATTTGGTCACGAAGCGGGATGCCGAGGCGGTGGTCATGGAGGAAGTTGATCGCGGTCTCGACGCGGTGATCGTGAACCCCGTCTACATGCTTGGCCCCTGGGATTGGAAGCCATCGAGCGGCCGGATGCTGCTCGAGGTGGGTGCTGGGAAGGGGTTGTTCGCACCGCCGGGCAGCAACGACTTCGTGGATGTCAGGGATGTTGTCGCCGGCATCCTCGCCGCCTTGGTGAAGGGTCGAACGGGGCGGCGATACATCCTCGGTGGTCATGGGATGAGCTACCTCGACGCCTGGCGAGTCATGGCCCGTGTGACGGGGAGGATGCAGCCGATCGGCCTTGCCCCTCGTCCGTGCGTGCGGGTTGCCGGCTGGCTCGGCGACCTCGCCGTTGCCCTTACCGGCCGCGAGGGCGACCTCAACTCCGTCGCCACGACGGTGTCGCTCATCGACCACCGGTATTCGTGCCGCCGGGCCATCAACGAGCTGGGCTACACGTTTCGGCCGCTCGAAGACACCGTGCAGGACGCCTGGGACTGGTTCGTGGCCCGCGGCTACGCCAAGGCCTTCCGCCCGGCCCTCGCGCGGTAGGATTGCAGCGGTCCTGACTTCTGTCTCCGCTCGCTGGATCATGCCGCACATCCTCGTGGTCGAGGACGAGGAGCACCTCGCCTTCGGCATCAAGTTCAATCTCGAGGCCGATGGCCATACCGTGACCGTGGCCGGCGACGGCCAGGTGGCCCTCGATCGGATGGCGTCGGCAAGCCCGCCGATCGACCTTGCCGTCCTCGACATCATGCTCCCGGGCATGAGCGGCTATTCCGTCTGCGAGGCGATCCGCAAGGGAGGCAACAACCTCCCCGTCGTGATGCTCACGGCTCGCACGCTCGTGGAAGACCGAATCCGCGGCTTCGACGCCGGCACCGATGTCTATCTCCAGAAGCCCTTTGATCTCGAGGAGCTCCTGTCGGTCGTTCGCAACCTGCTCATGCGGCGGGGCCGGGACATGACGGCCGTCGGCATGGAGCGTGCGGCCGCGCCAGCCTACCGCTTCGGCTCGACCGAGGTTCACTTCGATACCTGGGAGGTGACCGTCCGCGGTGAGCCGGTGCGACTGACGAACCTTGAGATGAAGCTGCTCAAGTATCTCGTCGAGCACGAGGGCAAGGTCGTGCCTCGTGAGGAGCTCTTGCAGAAAGTCTGGGGCCTCACCCGCGCTCCGGCAACCCGCACGGTCGATACCTTCATGCTCGCGATTCGCAAGTATTTTGAAGACGACCCCTCGAAGCCTGTTCACTTTCTCTCCGTCCGTGGCATCGGCTACCGCTTCGTGGCCGTGCCTGGGTGAGGAACCCCTTGACCTCTTTGAGTGGGCAGCCCGTTCCAGGGCCCTGTCACTCCGTGACAAGACTGCTGTGCGAGTGCGACCGGATTCACCCCGTGTCGGAGGTACCGGGCTGCAGGGCCGTCACTCAGTGACGGGAACACGCAGCAAGGCTGCCGCGGCCGCGCCCGGATCGGGCTGCTTGAGGAGGGATTCGCCGACAAGCATCGCGGCGATGCCGGCGGCTTCGAGCCGCTCACCATCGGCGCGGGTCTTGATGCCGCTCTCTGCCACGAGCACCACGTTGTCGGGCACGCGCTGCCGCAGCCTCAGCACATGGTCGAGATCGGTGGCCATGGTCTTCAAGTTGCGGTTGTTGACGCCGACAAGCGTGGCCCCGAGGTCGAGGACTCGAGAGAGATTCTCTTCGTCATGAATCTCCACGAGCGGCGTCATGCCGAGGTCGAGGATCGCCCGGTAGAGGCTTCGCAGATGGCAGTCGTCGAGGCACTCCGCGATGAGGAGCACCGCGTCGGCCCCGTGGGCCCGCGCCTCGACGACCTGATAGAGATCAATGACAAACTCCTTGCGGAGCACCGGGAGCAGCACCGCAGCTCGGGCGGCCTCGAGATCGGCGAGACACCCCCCGAAGCCGGCATGATCGGTGAGCACCGAGAGAGCCGCGGCACCGGCGGCGGCATACGCCCGCACCACCTCTTCGACCGTCGCACCGGGCCTGATCTCACCCGCCGACGGGCTCTTTCGCTTGAACTCGGCGATGAGCCGAATCGGAGGTGCGGCCGACACGGCAGCAAAAAAATCCCGCACCGGCGGCGCCGAAGGAAGCAGCGCCTCGAGGACGGCCAGCGGAACGCTCTCGCGTGCCACCGCCACCTCCCGCCGCTTCCGCGTCACGATCTCATTGAGAATGTCGGGCATGCCGCGATCTTACCCGGAGGCACACCCGAGCCGTGACGTATTTGCACACCGTCGCTGGGGCCAGGGGCTTTGATTGCGGTCGAGTCGCCTCCGTAAAAGCCCATGGCGATAGCCGTGGGGCTGCGGGTAGAAGACCGCAGGCCGTGGGTATCTCGAGCGGGGTGGCCCAACCACCCGCCGTCCTCTCGCTATCGCGAGGGGCTTCTATGGCGTTTGGCATGTGAACATTTTCTGACAGTGCGGAATCCGCGAGGGGTTGCCTGTGCCCCGTCGCCGGCGTTGTTTGCAAGCGGAGCCAGGATGGGATGCGCCCCGTCTGCTTGGGCGATCCACCACCAAGCACACACGAAACACGACCGCCAGGAGGTGCGGTCGCCGGGCGGAGGCCCGGAAAGTTCGCCGGGGCCATGGATGGCCCGCCGAGCGTACAGCTAGTGCCTGAAGTGGCGACGCGCCGTGAACACCATCGGAATGCCGGCGGCATCGGCGGCAGCGATTACTTCCGCGTCCCGCTTCGAGCCGCCGGGCTGAACGACTGCGGCGATGCCAGCTTTTGCGATGAGCTCGATTGAGTCGGGGAACGGGAAAAAGGCGTCAGAGGCGAGCACGCCTCCGCGAGCTCGTTCGCCCGCCTTTTCGAGCGCGAGCCGCACCGCATCCACGCGGCTTGTCTGCCCGGTGCCAGCGCCGACGAGGCTCGTGCCCTGGCACACAGCGATTGCGTTACTCGTCAACCGGCGCACGACCGTGAAGGCAAAATCGAGGGCCGGTGTGAGAGCCGCTGGCGGTACTGTCTTCGTGACCACTCGCCAAGACGCAGGATCATCGCACCGCTCGTCGGGCCGCTGGGCGAGGAACGCGCCGGCGACGCTCCGGAGCTCGAGGCCCGCGGTTGTCTCCCAGGGATCGCCCGCTGGCATCTCCACCAGTCGCACACTCGCCTTCCACGACGGCTTCGTCGTGAGCAATGCCACTGCGGCCGGATCGAAGGCCGGCGCCGCGATCACTTCCACGAACAGCCCAGGGGCCACCAGCACGTCGGCGCATGCCAGATCGAATGTGCGATTGACGGCCACGATGGATCCAAAGGCGCTCGTGGGGTCGGCCGCCATTGCGGCGGTAAGGGCCTCGAAAAGGGTGGTGGCGGCAGCCGCCCCGCAGGGATTGGTGTGCTTGATGACGACGGCACCAGGATCCTGGAGAAGCCCGGCAAGCCGGGTGGCCGCGTCGAGGTCGAGCAGGTTGTTGTAGGAGAGCTCCTTGCCGGCGAGCTGCCGCAAGCCAGCCAGGCCGCGGTGTGTGCCCGCTGGCGCGAAGAGGGCTGCCGACTGGTGTGGGTTCTCAC
>CAYZHH010000239.1:2532-5938 GCA_964478275.1 uncultured Candidatus Kuenenia sp. | reverse complement strand
CGGGTCGTCGGCCCGAAGTGGAAATTCAAGCAGTACGGCGAGTGTGGCAAGTGGGTGAGCGACTTGTTCCCCAATGTTGCGAGGCATGTCGACAAGATCGCCTTCGTTCACTCGATGACAGCCGATTCGCCGATCCACGGCTCGGCGATGCTCCAGATGAACTCCGGAAAAATCCAGTCGGGGGCTCCCTGCATGGGGTCGTGGGTCAACTACGGCCTCGGAAGCGTCAACGAGAACCTGCCGGGTTTCGTCGTGATGCTCGATCCGACCGGCGGTCCGATTTCAGGGGCCAAAAACTGGTCGAGTGGATACATGCCGGCCACGTACCAGGGCACGATTCTCAGGAGCAAAGGGCCGCCGATTCTCGACCTTGCGCCCCCAGACGACATGCCGCTCGAAGCCCAGCGGGCCATGCTCGACTCGCTGCGAGACGCCAACACCGCGCATCTGCTCTCCCGTGGCGACAACAGCGAGCTTGCCGCTCGGATCGCCTCCTACGAGCTCGCCTGGAAGATGCAGGAGCACGCACCGGACGCAGTGGACTTGGCCAGTGAGACGGAGGAAACAAAAAAACTCTACGGCATCGACAACCCGCGGACGGCTGACTTTGGTCGCCGCTGCATGCTCGCCCGCCGGCTTGTGGAGCGGGGCGTGCGATTCATCCAGCTCTATTCCGGCGGTGCCCACAACGACGACAACTGGGACGCCCACGGCGACCTGGAGAAGAATCACAATTTTCATGCGGGTAACACCGACCAGCCGGTGGCAGCGCTCCTCGAAGACCTCGAACGGCGGGGTCTCCTCGACGAGACGCTCGTGATCTGGGGGGGCGAGTTTGGCCGCCAGCCCACGGCGGAATACGCCCAAGGCACGGGACGCGACCACAACGCCTACGGGTTCACGATGTGGATGGCTGGCGGGGGCATCAAGGGAGGCGTGAGCGTGGGGGAGACCGACGAGCTCGGCGCCGCCGCCATCTCCCCCGGGCCTGGGCACGGCAATGACGACAAGCCAGGCTTCCACGTCAAAAGCCTGCACGCCACCGTGCTCCATCTCATGGGCCTCGACCCCAACCGGCTCTCGTACTTCTTCGGCGGCCTCAACCAAAAGCTTGTGGGCGTCGAGCATGTCGAACCGATCCGAGGGGTGCTCGCATGACCAGGATTGCTGCGTTGCTTCTGTGCCTGCAGGCGGCCGCGTTGACCGGACGGTCGGCGGTCCTGGCCGAGCAGCCCGCCACCGCTGTCCAGACCGGCACTCCCCGCCGCGTGATCGCGGCTGATGATTCGACGAAGACACTTGCGATGATCGGCCCCGACGGCAGAGTCGAGTGGAAGCTCCCCTGCCGACAGATCCACGACCTGCACCTCCTCCCCGATGGCCATCTCCTTTACCAGGACGGCTGGACGCGGATCGTGGAGCTCGGGGCGAACCGCGAACCCGTGTGGGAATACGACGCGAAGGGCAATGGCAATGCGAACCGCGCCGTCGAGGTGCATGCCTTCCAGCGGCTGCCTGACGGCATGACGATGATCGTCGAGTCGGGCCCGGCCCGGATCATCGAGGTGGACCGCACCGGCGCGATCCGCCGCGAGATCCCGCTCGTGGTCAACGCTCCCTCGACGCACTCCGACACCCGGAACGCCCGCCGGACCGGAGCCGGCACTACCCTCGTAGCCCACGAGAAGGACGGTGTCGTCCGTGAATATGACGCCACAGGGAAGATCGTGTGGGAGTTCGACGTGCCGCTCTTTGGCCATGCCCGCAAGGGAGGGCACGGCCCGGAGGCTTTCGGGAACCAGGTCTACTCGGGCGAGCGGCTCGACAATGGCAACACGCTCATCGGCACGGGCAACGGCCACTCCGTGCTTGAGGTGACACCGGAGAAGAAGATCGCCTGGCGGCTCGACCAGCACGATCTGCCCGGGATCACGCTTGCCTGGGTGACGCAGGTCCGCCGGCTGCCGAACGGGAACACGATCGTGGTCAACTGCCACGCCGGCCCCGACAACCCGCAGATCATCGAGGTCACGCCCGACAAGGACGTGGTCTGGACCTTCAAGGACTTCACGACGTTCGGCAACTCGCTGCCGGTTGCGGTGGTCCTCGACCCCTGATCGCCACCTCGGCTCCGGCCTTCAGGAAGTGGTGTGCTGCCCATTCCGGGCGACCAATTAGCGCGATCACCCCGTGATACCGGGTCACTTGGCCCCGATGAGGGCCTGGGCCTGCCTCGCGTAATAGCCCTCGGGGTGCTTCTTCAGAAACACCTCAACCAGTTTCACGAAGCGCGGGTCCTTGCGCAGCTCGGCGGGATACGAGGCCAGCTTGGAATACTCCTTCCCCACGCTGTAGTCGCGGTCCTTCTTTAGCTCGGACGCCTGCTCCGAGTATGGCTTCGCGGCGTCGCCGCTGTAATTCGACGCCATGCCGGAGGCCAGCTCGGCGGCGCCGACGATGTCGCCCGCCTCCTTTAACCGCGAGATCTCCGCGTCGACCGACGCGTTCCAGGCTGCGACGGCCGCGAGGCCGGCCTTGGCCTCCTCGGCGGTCTTCGTGTCCTTGTCGTCCTGAAGTTTCTCGAGGGCCTTGACGCCCAAGCCGATCTTGCCGGCCGCGATGAGCTCCTCGAGGCGCGCGATCTTCGCCACGGTCGAGGGCGGCGAGAAGCTCGGAAGCGGCCTCCCGGAGTCGTCCTGCAGGAGCTGCTTCACCTTGTCGAGGATCGCGTCCGCCCAGATCTGGTAGCCCTTGTCGTTGGGATGCAGGAAGTCGGGCATGATGTCCCGGGGCAGCGTACCGTCGGCCGACAGGAACTTCGCGCCGATGTCGAGGTAAAACACGCGGCCGAGTTCGAGCGAGCCGGCAAACGTCGCGATCAGTTTGTTGACCTCGTCGTTCTTGGCGCGCGCGACGTCGGGCTTTGCGCCTCGGGGGAAGATTCCGAGCAGGAGCACCTTGGCCCGGGGAACGCGCTCGTGGATGTCGAGCAGGATGGTCTTGATGCCCAGGGCGACGTCGGGCGCCGGATCGCGGTTGTTGGTGCCGATCATGAGCACGACGAGCTTGGGCTGGATGCCCTCGAGTTCGCCGTTGCGCATCCGCCACAGGACGTGCTCGGTGCGGTCCCCGCTGATGCCGAAGTTGGCGGCCTTGAGCGGGGCGAAGTTCTTGTCCCAGACGGCCTTGCCGGCTCCTCGCCAGCCGTCGGTGATGGAGTCGCCGACAAACAGCAAATCGACGCCGCCGGCCTTGGCAACCTTGAGGAATTCCTCGTGTCGGTGGGGGTCCTTCTGTGCGGGGATCGTCGGGGGCGGGTCCTTGCCCTGCTCGAAGCCGAGGCCGGCGCAGACGGCCACCACGAGGGCGGCGGAAGCGAATCGTTTCAGGTTCATGGGAGCCCATT
>CAYZHH010000239.1:0-2432 GCA_964478275.1 uncultured Candidatus Kuenenia sp. | reverse complement strand
GCAGTCGGAGATATCTCCCTTCATACCGGATGAAGGGGCCGGAATTCTCCTGGAATCCTCACAGACTCCAGGCCGGATCGGCTACCCTCAAAGCCCGACCACCACCCACCTGCCCGTTGCGAAAACGGCGTTGGCCGTCCTATCCTTCGTCGTCAGATCAGGAACCGTGCTGCCCGCCTATTGCGTGAAGACAAACGCGCCGCTTGCCCCTGAAGACATGCGCGAGCATCGGTTGAGCTGGTGCTTTCCCGTCTTTGGCCTCCTGATCCTGCTGAGCGGATTCCTGCTGGTGCTGGTGTATTTCATCGTTCGCAAGCGTTGCATCCTCGTATTCGGCGTTGCGCCGGCCGTTCGAAAACGAAATCGCACGTGGATGGTAGTGAAGATCGTATCCGCGGTCCTCTTGTTTTTCGCGTTGCCTCCGGCATCCATGTCCGAGAATCCTACGGTCGTGCTCGGTGTACTCATCATGTTCCTGGTCACCGTCGTCTCCATCTTCATTGGCAACGCACTCCTTGGAGTGGCCAAATATCGCAATGGCGAATTGTGGGTGACAGGATGCTCGAAGGAGTTCCTGGCCCATTGCGAGAGGTGACTTCAGTTTCTCTGGATGAGTCGTTGGCCATCGGTCCGCGATTCACAAAGACGTTTCCTCCACAGGCTCACTGGATCACCATCGTCACTGAATCAGGACTGCCGAACGAGAACCCATGTCTGATACCACGAATCCCTACGCAGGCCCAGAGGCGGCCAGCACCGTGTTGGTCTCGCGTTGCCCACGGTGTGGAAGCCTCATGGACGACGGCGATCTCGCATCGAGCTGTGCCATTCGATGGCGGCCCACCTCATTGGGCGCATTCAAGGCATTTCTGTCCGGAGGCGAGACGATCGGTGAATCGCGAAGCGGGCTTGGATTCCAGCTTCCGGCGTTCTACTGTGGCCACTTCCGCTTGATCATCCTGAAACCGTGACTGGCTCGAGGCCGCCGTGGCCGAGGATGAATTGTCGCGTGCCGGCGGAGCCCTCGAAGACCACGGTGCCCACCGACCGGGAGCCGACGCCGCTGATTTTCTCAAGCACGCCGAGTTCGTAGTCAGCGTGCCGCACACGCTGCCCTGGCTCGAAGTGATGCTTCTCTCGCGAGCTGGCCGGTCGAGGCTCCGCTCGTGCGGAAGGATCCCATCCTTCCGCGCCCGCGATGGATGGGTTTGCCCTCAATGCCTCGTCGAACTACCGGGAAGCTGTCAGGGCTTCACGACGTTCGGCAACTCGCGCCCGGTCGCGGTGGTCCTCGACCCCTGACCGTTCCGAGCGGCTGGCCCTTCGGGAAGTGGTGTGCTGCGCCAACCGGGCGACCATCAGCGCGATCGCTCGAGCCGTAGGCCGACGTCGTCGTTGTCCTGGACGACCGCGGCACCAGGCCTCACCGGCCCGCCGTCGTCCTCGCCGTCGGGGCCGACGGAGTAGACGAGCCACTCGTCCACGCCGGCCTTCACGATGAGCGGGCCCTCGTTCAAAAACGGATCACGTGGGATCGCGATCATGAACCCAGGTACGAGTGGCTCGGATGACTTGGGGAGCTCACCTGTCTTCAGCCGTACCTTCGTGGCGGCAAGGAGCACCTCGGCCGAGCGGTGAAGGGCCTGGGCTCGTGCCTGCGACCGCATGACGCCACCAAGGGCCGGGGCGAGCTCAGTCGTGATGATGCCCTGTCGTCGCTCGCTGAGATCCTTGTCGATTGCCGCGGCCTGGCGGGTGACTTCCGGATACGGTGTGTCCGCGGCCGCGTCGTCGGCCAGTCGTTGGAATCGGTGCATCACTGAGCGGTACGCTCGCAGGTCCGCCGGCAAAAGAAAACACGTCACGAGCATCCTCAGCGGCTCCACTGCCGCTCGTCCCGCTGCACTTTCCACGGCGATCGCCCGGCGCAGTAATTCCGAACCGTTACTGGTGCCATCTGCCAGTTCGGCGAACGTCGCGAGCCCAAAGGCCTCCTCGCCGAGGAAGTGCCGCTGGAGCAAGGGCACCGAACGGACGAAGTCGCCGAGGGCCTCGGAACCGTCGCCATCGGCCGCCTCACGCCGTGCAGCCAGGGCCAGGAGCCGGGCAGCCTGCCGCATCGGCATTGCCTCCGGGAGGAGCATGTCCATCGAGGGCCGCGACCAGTCTCGTGGAAATCGGCAGCCAGGCCGATCGGCAGCCCGCCTGAGGAGAGTGAGCGTGGTGGCATGCCGGGCCAGGAGATCGCCGACGGTCGCGCTGCCGATGTCTGCCGCCGCCAAATTGCGCAGCGGCGAGTCTTCCGCCTCGAGAGCGTGGTCGGCCTCGATCATGCCGAAGGCCTGTCGGTAGAGGGGCGCTGCGTCGTCGTCGGGAGGCACCCACGGCGGCACGACCGACTGCATGGCCGCCACCGCGGCGGCCGGCGCCGC
>CAYZHH010000238.1:0-6037 GCA_964478275.1 uncultured Candidatus Kuenenia sp. | reverse complement strand
GCAGGCTCGCGGTCGAGCACTCGCGCGAGGGCCTCGCCGAGCCTTGTCTCCACACCACGCGGAGCCACCGCCTCCTGCCAGGCGCTGTCGGTCGTCGGCGACGGGTCGTTGTCATCAACGGCCCCTGATGCGCGTGACGGCAAGAGCGCGATCGGCTCGGCATCGGCGTCAAACCGCCAGAGCGACACCTCGTGCCGTGTGCGGAGCGCTGCCAGAAGCCCACCGTCTTCGAGCATGCCCACGCCCATGCGGCTGCGGGTCGCCTCGGCAGCAGACGCATCGTCAGCCAGCGCCATGCTCGCGCTCGAGTCCACGAGCACTGCCACCCGTGACGGCAGCGTGATTTCCTGCTCGCTGATCCATTCGACATCGAGCAGGGCCACGAGCACGGCGGTCACGGCGGCCAGGCGAAGGAGCACGAGCAGGCGGCGCACGACCCGAGGGAGCTCGCCACCATCACGGCGATACAGCCAGATGACCACCGCCACGATCGCCAGCGCAGCCATGACCGCCGCTGGGGTCTGCCACCACGCATCAAAACGCTCCACGAGCCTGCTCGTCACGCGGTGCCGCAGGCCATCCGCGGTTGCGGCCACGAGCACGGGGATGAAAGGATGATGCATCGGGTGTGACTGTTTCTTGGCCTGATCGAAATCGGATTACATCATGAGCATGGAAGCCCCTCGCGCCAGCGAGGGGGCTGCGGGTTGTTGGGCGAGCCCGCTCGTGATGGCCAATGGGCCGGCCTTCCACCCGCAGCCCCCCGGCTGGCGCTGGGGGCTTTTATGGACGCGAAGCTTTCTGATGGATGCACGTGTCATGTGAGCCTCGGGGTCAGCGTCGGCCGCGGTGGCGTGGGCTCGCATGGTAGCTGGCCGCGAACGCCACGCACTGCTCGGCGACCAGGATCACCAGCAGCGTGACGAGCAGAGGTTGGGCCAGCGGCATCCCAGCCAACAGGTCGGTGTCGGGCTCGAGCGATTCGGCGCGGTCGTAGCGGAACGGGATGCCCACGAGCGCGCGATCGAGCTGCTCCCGTGAAAACCGTTCGAGTCGCCCCTCTGCCGGATCGATGCTCGCCGCCACCAGCCGTTCTCGTTCGCGGCCATCGAGCGACCGCCACCGGGCCGCATAGACGCCGGGGTGATCGGCGCGAAGACTGGCCTCGAGTCTGCCTTCCGCAGGCTTGGCCATCTGTCGCACGATCGCCCCGTCCGGAGGCAAAAGAAAATCCACCTCCGCCTCATCGACCCCAGCGTCGAGCCGTACGACAAACTCAGCCGGCACCACGAGGCCCTCGGCCCGACGGCGATTTGCTGCAAGATGGTTCTGAAGCTCGAGCATGACGACCACCCAACTCGGATTGCCTCGGGCCCAGGTGTTCCAGGTAGGCGCCGCGGTGGTGAGCACAGCCGCCACGAGCCCCTTGCCAAAGGGACGTTCGATCGCGAGTGGGCCTCCCGTACGCAGCGACAGAAGTCGCCGAAGGCCCTTGACGGCACGCTCATCGAAATCCCGCTGGACGGCCATCACGCGGTCGAGTCGCACCGCATCGAGGAGCGGATTCCGCTGCCCGGAGAGCACGGCGACCACGGGATGGTCCTCGACGGTGATATCGGGCACGCGGCCCGGGCCCTGGGCCGGCAGCACCTCGACCGGGCCTGCGAGAGGGACTGGAAAAAGCCCCTCGCCACCGCGCTCGAGTGTGCGGTTGATCGTATCGGCCTTCGTCCGCGGCCCGCAGAAGAAGACGGCGGAGGCACCCGCCTTCACATGCGCCTCGAGCGCCGCGATGGCACCCGCATCGAGCCGCTCCACATCGAGCAGCCAGATGCAGTCGTACGGCGAGAGATCCATCGCCGCGAGTGCCGAGGGAGGCTCGATCCGCGGGGCCAGCCCCGTGGGCGCGCCGGCACCGGGAGCCAGCGCCGCGGCCACATAGAACGCATCGCCATCGCGGCCGCTCGCGGCAGGATCATCCGCGACGAGGAGCACCTCGACACGGTCCACGACGTCGATCACGCATGTGCGGGCGTCATCGGCCGGGAGGATGTCGGCGGGAAGCCGAGCCTCCACGACATGCCCACCGACCTCGGAGAAGCGCGTGTCGAATCGCCGCGTCGCGATGCCGCCAGGGGGGATCTCTGCGATCCGTACTGCGGGCCGCGTGCCACCGTCTTCCCGCAGTTCAACGAGCACGTCGCGGGCGACCGATGTGCCGTCATTACGGACGCTCACTTCCACGGGCATGAGCACGCCGGCGGCCGGAACACCTCCGACTGCCTCGATCCGCTCGATCGTGAGATTGCCGGCCGGTGCCGGATCGACGCCGCAATCGACGAGCCGGAGCTGGGCGCCCGCGTCGGCCAGCCGCCGCAGCGCCTCGACCATCTCGCCGCCCCGCCAGTCGCGGGCCCTGAAATCGCTCACGACCCACACGGTGCGGTCAGTCTCCCCCTCGCTTGCCGCGGCGCGGGCCAGCGATGCCGCCGGTCCCTCGGCGCCCCACGACACCCGGAGCCTCGCGATCTCGTCCCGCAGCAGCCGCACCGCGTCGGGGGTCAGCGACTCCCGCTCGACGGCGAGCGCCCCCGCGCTGCCAAACTCCGAGAAGAGCCCGATGCCGAGCGACGCACTCGATCGCGCGGCCAGATCGGCGGCGATTCGCTCGACCACGCGGCGGCCACGTTCGAACGCGGGCCCTGCCCCGCCGGCTCGGTCGGGAGTGAGATCCCCCATAGACATGCTGTCGTCGATGAGCACGAGATGCCGCGACCCTCCGCCAAAAAGGCCGCCGAGCGCCGCCCGCCAGCGAGGCTGGGCGAGCGCGAGCACGATGCCAGCAATCGCCAGAGTGCGAAGCGCAAGCAGGAGCAATTGCTTCAAGAGCACGCGGGTGCGGTACTTTCGCTGGCTCGCCAGCAGAAACTCCATCGCGGCCCACGGCACCCGCCGGTACCGCAGCAGATTGATGAGGTGGATGAGGATCGGCGCCGCGGCCAGCGGCAGCCCCCACCAGACAAGCGGTAGAAAATCGAAGGCTGGCATAGTGCGGAGCGATACCTCGACGAGTTTTTACTGGCCTGCTGCTCGCGCGCGGCGGGCGAGGAACCGCACAAGCGCGTGCTCGGGTGGCTCACCGGTCCGCACGAGCGCGTAGTCGGACTGCACGCTGCCGGCCTTTTTACGGACGTCGGCAAGAAATGCCTCGACCGCTTCGAGGTAGCCCTCTCGTAGCGCCCGCGGGTTGCAGGCGAGGTGGGACGGAAGCTCGAGACCCTCGAACCGAGTTGGCCCCTCGAACGGGAAGTCGACTTCGTCGTCATCGAGCACGTGGAGAATCGCGAGGTCGTGGCCGCGCCGCGCCAGGAGCCGCAGGCCGCGGAGAAGGCCGTCGCGATCCCCCAGCAGGTCGGAGACGATCACGACGAGGCCTCGCCTTGGCAGCGATTCGGCCGCTCGCCGAAGCACCGTCAGGAAATCACTTTCGCCGGCGTTTCTCGGGCCTTCGAGCACCTCGCAGATCTCGGTGAGCTGGCTCTTGCGATGACGGGCGGGCACGGTGCCGCGGAGGCGGTCATCGAAAAGGGTGGCGCCTGCGGCATCGCCATGGGAGAGGGCAAGCCAGGAGAGACTGGCGGCAAGCGTCGCGGCGAAGTCGAACTTCGTCGGGCGTCCCTTGCCGGCGTAGTCCATGCTCGACGAGGCGTCTACGAGGAGGGTGAGCCGGAGACTCGTCTCCTCCTCAAACTCTTTGATGGTGAGCCGATCCTGTCGGCCCCAGACCTTCCAGTCGACCCGCCGGAGATCGTCGCCGCGGACATACTCGCGGTGTTGGAGGAACTCCACGCTGTGCCCTTTCGAGGGGCTCTTGTGGAGGCCGACGAGCGCACCATCGACCGCGGCCCGGGCGCGGAGCTCGAGCCGGGCGATGCGAGCGATCGCCTCAGGACGCAAATATCGTCTGGAACCGCGGATCACGGGCGAGTGCATCCTCGTGCGTGGGCGTGCCGTGGAGAATCCGCTCGATGATGGCATCGGGCGTGACCCCTTCGCTCTCGGCGGTGAATCCGACGACGATGCGATGCCGCAGGACCGGCGGCGCCAGGGCGGCGATGTCCTCGGTGGCCACGTGGCTCCGGCCACGCAGGAGGGCCCTTGCTTTGGCGCCCAGAATCAAAAACTGCACGGCCCGCGGGCCCGCGCCCCAGACGAGCTGGTCGGAGATGAAGTCGGGCACTCCTGGTTCTCCGGCCCGCGTCTGCCGCACGATGGCCAGCGCATACCGCATGAGATGATCGCTCACCGGCACGCTGCGGACGCCATGCTGGAGCGCCACGATATCGGCCGCGGTGAGGACCGGCCGCGGCTCCTCCATGGGCACCCCGGTGGTCCGCCGAGCGATCTCAAACTCCTCGTCGAACGATGGGTAGCGGACGAAGACCTTGAACATGAAGCGGTCTTGCTGCGCTTCCGGCAGCGGGTAGGTCCCTTCCTGTTCGATCGGATTCTGGGTCGCGAGCACGAAGAAGGGATCGGGCAGCCGATGCCGCGTCCGCCCGACGCTTGCCTGCCGCTCCTGCATCGCCTCGAGGAGCGCCGCCTGGGTCTTCGGCGGCGTGCGGTTAATCTCGTCGGCTAGCACAACATTGGCAAAGAGTGGTCCCTCGAGGAACCGAAGCTGCCGCTGCCCCGTGGCGCGGTCTTCCTCCAGGACGTCGGTGCCGACGATGTCGGCCGGCATGAGGTCGGGCGTGAACTGCACCCGCGAGAAGGAGAGATCGAGGCTGCGGGCGAGCGTGCTCACAAGCAGCGTCTTGGCCAGGCCGGGCACGCCTCCAAGCAGGCAGTGGCCGCGGCTGAAGAGGCTGATAAGGAGCTCCTCGACCACTTGCTCCTGTCCCACGATGACGCGGGAGAGCTCGGCCCGGATCGCCTCATGGGCGGCATGAAGGCGATCGATGGCCGGGCCGGTATGCGGAAGCATGGCGTGTGTCGACGGGGTGTGCTCCGCGAGCGTACCAGAGCCGCGGGAATCGCTCACCCCTTCGTCCCTCTGGCCCGGGCTATGAGTGGCTGGCATTTCACCGCGACTCAACGAGTGGATTCCGCCAGCGAATTCCCGGGAAGCGGCCAAAATCAAGGTCCGACGTATGCACCTCGGCATGATATTCAAGAGCGAGCGCGGCGATATGGGCGTCAGTCGTGAGCGAGCCGCCCACGCCAACGGCCCGAACAGTCGCAAGGAGAGTGGCGATGTGCCCCTGTCCCGGTGTGATGAGTCGCACGGGCCGGGCTTCGAACCAAGCTTCAATGCGCCTGGCGCTTTCGCCAACGGACAGCGGGTGAGTGAGAATCCTGGCGGATGTGGTCAGCCTGAGGAAAGCAAGAACTACAACGATCGGGATGCCGATGTCCTCATCGCCTTCAAGGAGAGCCGTCCACCAGGCCCGAGCGGCTCCATGGTCGGGATCCGCTTCGTTGTGGGCATAGATGATGAGATTCGCGTCTGGAATGATCATTCCAGACGCGCTGTCCGGGCGAGTGCCGCGTCCGTTTCCATGTCATCGGCCAGTTGCTGGAGCCGAAGCCGATCAACTCCCGAGCGGTAGTCGGACCGAAAGCCGAGCACCGAAGCTGCCTCAGGTTTTCCGCGCTGAGTGCCGGCGATCCCGCGGCGAATAGCGTCGTTGATGGCCTGCTTAAAACTCACATGAGACCGAGCGATTTCCCGCCGAAGAAGGTCTGCCGTGTCAGGGTCTAGGGTTACTGTTGTCCTCACTCGAGCATCTTAGCATCAGCCAGTATGCTGTCAATGCATCAGCTCTGGATCGAACCCGACTCGAATGTGCGTAGCGTGACGGAAGCTACCGGATTTTTCCTTTCCTTTTCCTGTCTTTTGCTGCTCTCTAACGCCCGTATCCAACGGCTTCCGCTGCCCACCCTTAAGAAGGTGCTCGTCCTTTTCTCCCGTTTCCCCCGTCATCGACGTCATCATGCCGTCATCATGCCGTCAAGGTGACGGTCGTCGCGGTGT
>CAYZHH010000237.1:0-6072 GCA_964478275.1 uncultured Candidatus Kuenenia sp. | reverse complement strand
CGATCTCCTCTGCACCGGGGCCGAGCCGCTGTTCTTTCTCGACTACGTGGCGCTCTCGAAGGATGATCCGCCGCTCATTGAACAGATCGTGAAGGGCATCGCCGACGGCTGCGTGGAGAGCGAGTGTGCCTTGGTTGGTGGCGAGACCGCGATCCTGCCCGACATGTACCATCCCGGCGAGTATGACCTCGCTGGCTTCTGCGTCGGTGTCGTCGAACGAAAACGGCTCGTGGATGGCTCCGCGATCGAACCAGGCGACGTGGCGATCGGCATCGCCTCGAGCGGCGTCCACTCCAACGGTTTTAGCCTTGTCCGCAAGGCCGTTTTTGAGATCGGTGGACATGCCATCGACGATCGCCCAGCTGAGCTCGGCGGTCGTACGGTCGGTGAAACGCTCCTCGAGCCCACGCGACTCTATGCTCGGGCAGTCAAGTCGGTCTTCGGCCACTACCGCGTGAAGCACGTCGTCCACGGCATCGCCCACGTCACGGGAGGCGGCCTCGCCGAGAACCTTGCCCGGATCGTCCCGGATACCGTGCAGATCGTGATCAATCGTGGGTCATGGACGATGCCAGCCGTCTTCCCCTGGATGCAGGGGCTCGGCAATATCGCGGCCGACGAGATGGACCGCGTCTTCAATATGGGAATCGGTATGGTGCTCGTGGTCTCGCCCCACTTCGCCGACAGCATCCGTCACCAGCTCGCCGACCTGGGCCACGCCGCATGGGCCATCGGGGTCGTGCGCGGATCGAACACCACCGAGGAACGCGTCATCCTGCGATGACGCCGTTCGCATCAGAAAGAAGTTCTTGATGGCCAAGCCAACGCCCCCCGACGAGGCCAATCCCCAGGACCGGCCAGGACACGTTCCCTTTGGATCGCTCGGGCTCTCGTCCGAGGTACTTCGCGCGGTCGAGAAGCTCGGCTTCGAAGAGACGTCGCCCATCCAGGCGGCGTCGATCCCGCTCATCATGGCGGGAAACGACGTTGTCGGTCAGTCTGAGACCGGTTCCGGGAAGACCGCCGCGTTTTGTATCCCGGCGATCGAGCGGGTCGACGTGGGCATCGCCGCGCCGCAGGTCTTGATTCTCGTCCCCACCCGCGAGCTGGCGACCCAGGTCGCCGATGAGGTGCACAAACTGGCGGCCTTCAAACGTGGTCTCCGGTCGGTGCCGATCTACGGCGGCGCCTCCTACGAACGGCAGTTTGCCGAGCTGAAGCGGGGGCCTCACATCGTGGTCGGCACGCCCGGACGGCTCGTGGACCACCTTGGCCGCGGCACGCTCAATCTCTCGGCTGTGCGGATGCTCATCCTGGATGAGGCCGATCGCATGCTCGACATGGGGTTCCGCGAGGATATCGAGAAGGTTCTCGCGGCCGCACCGACAACACGGCAGACGGTGTTCTTTTCGGCGACGATCCCGCCAACCATCCAGGCGCTTGTGCGGGGGCACGCCCGCGACCCGAAGACGGTCCGCATCGCCCAGCGAGTGGTTGCCGGCCCACCACTCGTCGACCAGATCTACTACGAAGTCCGCCACCATGCGAAGTTTGACGCGCTCTCGCGGCTCATCGACTTCTACGACGTTCGGAGCGGTCTCATCTTCTGCAACACCCAGCAGATGGTAGAGGAACTGGCCGACTCGCTCGTGGCCCGCGGCTGCTCCGCCGAACGGCTCCACGGCGGTATGCCGCAGGCCCAGCGAACCCGCGTGATGAGCAAGTTCAAGGCGGGAACGTTCGAGTTCCTCGTTGCCACCGACGTGGCCTCGCGGGGGATCGACGTGAACGACCTCGAGCTCGTGGTGAACTACGACCTTCCGTATGACGCCGAGGACTACGTGCACCGCATCGGTCGCACGGGGCGTGCGGGCCGAAAGGGCAGGGCGGTGACGCTCGTGTCGGGCGCCGGCATCTACAAGCTCCAGTCGATCGAGCGATTCACGAAGACACGCATTCGGCGGGAGCATGTGCCGACGATCGAAGCCGTCGAGAGCCGTCGGTCCGACGCGCTCTTTGAGAAGCTCCGAAGCGCGCTCGAAGGTGGCGGCTTCCCCAAGCACACGCTCCTCGTGGAGCGGCTTCTCGAGCAGGGCTACACGCCGACGGAGGTGGCCGCCGCCATTCTGCACCACTTCGCGCCGCGGCCAACCGAGCCCTCGGCCGCGGTCGATGAGGCTCCTGAACCTGATCGACCGCCACGCGGTCCAGGCGGTCCAGGCGGCGGCCGTCGCGGGCCTCCCCGTCACGGAAAGGGCGCTGGCCCGCGCCGATTTGGCCCATCGAAACGCAAACGGCCGTAACTCCGCTCCACTCTCTCCGCAGCCTCGAAGAACCGCTGCGAGGTCATTGTCCAGCGGGTATTGGCACGGAAGCTGCCCGCATCTCCGGCGGCGGGCAGCACGATGGTCCCGCCTCTTCAAGAGCCGCAAGCACCTCGCTCTGCGTCACGACGTCGCGAAGCACGATCGGATCGCGGAGCGGCGCCCCTTGTTTGGCACCGGGATAGACGACCAGCAGCGGAATCGACCGGCTGCCGAGCCCCTCGAGCACCTGACGAATCTCATCAGACCCGTCCGTCCAGTCGGCGAGCATCGGCACCACGCGGTTCTTCTCGATCGCCGCCTTGACCGGCGTCGTCTCGATCGCAAAGAAGAGATTCGTCTTGCAGGTCGGGCACCAGTCTGCGGAGAAGTCGACCATCACCGTTGCACCCTCGTGACGAAGTTCGGCAAGTCGGCCCGGCGAGAAGGGTTTTTCCCACGGAATGAACGAGTCGTGCGGCCCGAGCCAGAAGAACGCCACCGTTGATACTGCGGCCGCTGCCACGCCGGCTTGCACCCAGCGCCCGAAGCTCGCCGCGCCTGTCCGCTCCTGGGCGCGGCCGACCCACCAGCAGCCCATCCAAATGGCGACGAGCATGGTGAAGGTTGGCACGAACCAATCCGGCTGTTGCCTGAGCAAGTAGAAGAGATACGCGACGGTACCAAGCATCACGAAACCAAGAATCTCCTTGAACGTTTCCATCCAAGCTCCGGGCTTCGGAAGGAATCGCACGAGGGCCGGAAACAGCCCGACGAGGATGTATGGCGACGACATGCCGAGCGCGATGGAACCGAAAATGACATACGTGACTGCCGTCGGCTGCGTCAGCGTGTAGGCGAACACCGTACCGAGATACGGACCGCTACAGGGGGTCGCGAGCACCGTCGAGAGAACGCCCTTGAGGAAGGCCCCGAGCGGCCCCTCCTGGGATTGCACATGGCCTGCTTTCTCTCCGATGAATCCGGGAATCGGCAGTTCCCACACGCCGAGAAACGAGAGTGCGAACGCGAACACGATCCCAAGCATCCCGATCTTGAACGGGATCGAGCCGAATTGTTGGCCCCAGCCCAGGTTTGTACGAGCGAGCCCGATGTTGGCTGCCACGGCCGCGGTCGCCAACACAAAAAAAACGGCAAAGACGCCCGCGCAGTACCAGAGGTTCATCTGAAAAACCTCTTGCCGCGCCCGGCCTGACTGCTGGGCGAACGACATGAGCTTGAGGCCCAGCACAGGGAGCACACAGGGCATCAGGTTCAAGATCAATCCGCCCGCGAGCCCCATGAGGATCGCCCAGGGCAGCGAAAGCGGAGTGTCTTTTGCGGCGGAGATGGAACGTGGGCTTGGTGCCATGGGCCCCGGCGTCGCGACGTCACTCTCGCGATCAACCGCTGGCGCGGCCGCAGCCTGTTCAAAAGTCGCCGGCGCCTTGGCCACCTCGCCATACTTCGCCGACGAGAACTCGATCCGGCCGGCCGCATCGGTGGTCGGGAGCTCGATGGCCAGCCGAACAGCCGACGGCGGATCGCATGTCGTGTCGCTGCATGTCTGAAACCCGATCAGGACCTCGACCGTCTCGTTGCCCTGGGCCAGCACGAATTCGAGGATGATCGGCCCGTCAACGGCGCCCGCCTCGGCAAGCTCCGGTTCTTCGGAGAGCAGCACCTCGGCCGCCGTGAAGCCGAGCAGGCGGTCCGTATCACTGACCACGCTCGCGAGCGTTGGCTTTCCCTGGCCGATCTCCGTCTTTGCCGAGCCGGATGGCTGATAGAGGTGCCAGCCCTCCGCGGGCACGAGCCGCACCAGCACCGGTATTCCGGAGGCACCCTCGACCTGCTTCGCCGGGCCAAACTCCGCTTCCAGCGTGGCATGCGACCGCTCGAGCGGGTGCTGGATGACGGCTGCCGAAGGGGCGGCGTCGGGTTTCTGGCCCGAGCCCGCAGCCTTCGCAACAAAGAAAATCGTCCGCGGAGGGAGGCAGGACGTGTCTTGGCAGAGCTGGAACCGCACCGAGCCCTTCACGTCGCCGGCCCCGGCAGCGAGTGGCGCCCGCCAGGTGACCGTGTCGGCATGTTCCTCGATGGCGAGCCCCTTCCAGGCGGGTATGTCATCGACCTTCCGCACATGGGGCGGTGGATCAGGCACGAACGGCCCTGTGGACTGGCGGGGTGAATCAGCCGCGACGGCGATCTTGGTGGCCAGAGGCCCCCCGGGCTTTTGCGTGATCGCATAGAGATGCCAGCCCTCTTCGAGCGCGGCGGTCACGGCGAGCATGTCGGCCTTGCCAGCCGTGCCAGGCTCGATCACGGCCGTGATCTCGATCTCGCTGGCCTCATCGCCACCAAGGCCCGCCAGGGGGTCAAAATCGGCAACGTCGCCCCCACCGAGCGGTGCGACTGCATCCTCAGCGGGCGACGTCGCTGGCCACATCAGGGCAAGAGCAAGCAGGCCGACGACGACACGCATCATGGAGATCCTGCTGGTCATAGGCGATCCGTCAAGGAAGGAAACGAGCCTCCGCCAGCCTGGCGGCCCCCCAGTCCCTGGAGGTTTCTCGACGTAAAAAGTCTACGGACTGGAGTTTTGGGGCGTCAAACCGGCGTTGGGCATCGTGTCGATCATGACCTTCAGGGCCGTTGGGAGGCTTTTGACCAGGCGGTCGACGCGGGACACTACGTGGCTTTCGTCTGTGAACACACGATCCTCGATGAGCGTCCAGCGAAACCAGTTATCGAGTCCAAACACGATGCCGCTGGCCGCGAGGAGTGGCACGAGCCGACGCTCCATGTCATCGAGTGGTCGCACGGCCTCGTAGGATGCGATCGCCGATGCCCACCAGGACGGGCCGAGGCGTGCATCCGACGGCATCCAACTGCCGAGGAGCCGCGCGATGTCGGTCGCTGGCGTGTCGATGCCCGCGGCGTGCAGATCGATGATGCCCGCCACGGTATCGGGGTTGCCGTAATCACGATGATCAAAAAGGACATGCTCGCTCCAGACATCCCGCAGAACGACCTGGCAGGGCAGGGGGCGAGGCGAGCATGCGGCCAGCGCGGTCAGGCTTGCCGCGCCGGAGCCTGCGTCAAAGGCGTCGCAGGCGGTAGCGAGTCGTGGCATGAGGATGGAGTGCCATCGTGAACATGTCGTGGCGGAGTCGAGCCGTTCCCGCCACGACTGTTCGCAGAGCCCGTGAGCCCGCGCGATCCGTTCCGTGACTGCACGCGATGGAGCGCGCTCCGGCGGCCCTTGCGGGAGCGTCGTTGCCGCAGTATGAAGCCCTGCAAGCGTTCGCATGGCCGAGGCGATCTGCGAAGGAGACGGATCGTCAACCGGGCTGCCATCAACATACGCCACCATCTCCCAGAGCCGTCCATCGCCCGTGGTGACAAGCGTGTCGCCGGGGGCGTGCTCGCGGATGGCGGGGATCGCCTGGGCACCTGCTCGGCGGAGCCCGTTGGCGATCGCGTGGACCCATTCGGCCCGCGGCCGGGTGGTGCCTACGGAAAACCCCTTGAGGACATGGGGCGGGGCATCGGCAGGGCGAATCAAAAATACGGGGGCCCCGCTGAAGCCGGCGGTCCGCAGGGGCGCAACCTCCGCCCCGCCCGAAAACCAGTGGGCTCCAAGCTGTCGCACGGTGGCCAAGGCTTCGCAGCCGATCGCCATATCCAACACCTTCGGCATGACCGCACCCCATTGCTGGTCCGCAACAGATTGTGATGCTACCCTCAAATTGAGATTGTGGCGGGT
>CAYZHH010000236.1:0-6109 GCA_964478275.1 uncultured Candidatus Kuenenia sp. | reverse complement strand
CCCCTCACGGTAGTGAGGGGATTGCGAACCGAAGAGCGATTGCCCCCGGACGATTGAATGGACCGTCTGGCGTTGCACGACCCCCTGGCTATCGCCAGGGGCTTTTATTGCGCGAACAGTCATCCGGTGGTTCCTCATGGGCCTACTTGGCGGCGGCTGCCGCAACGGCCGGTTTGGAGGCGACGGGAGCGTCGCGGACGATCTCGGTGCCGACACCGCTGGTGGTATAGATCTCGAGCAGCAAGGAATGCCGCAGGCGGCCGTCGATGATGTGGATCTTGCCCACGCCACGGGCGAGCGTGTCGAGGCAGCCTTCGATCTTGGGGATCATGCCGGCAGCGATCGTGCCCTCGGCGATGAGCCGGCGGGCCTCGCTCGCGGAGAGTGAGAGAATCAGGCTTTCGGGGTCGCTCACATCGCGCATGACGCCCGGCACGTCGGAGAGCACCACGAGCTTGTCGGCACCGAGGGCGGCGGCTACTGCGGTAGCGGCGGTGTCGGCATTCACGTTGAGCTTGTGCCCATCTGGCCCGACGGCCATCGAGGGGATCACCGGAATCTGCCCGGCATAGGCGAGGTTGTCGATCGTGAGACGATCAACGCGGTTCACCTCGCCGACATGGCCAAGGTCGAGCGGCTCGCCGTCGGGACCGTCGAGCTCGAGCCGTTCGCCGAAGAGGACGTTCGTTGAAAGAAAGTTGAGCGACATGGCCCGGCCGCCATACTCCTCGAGCCGGGCGACCAGCTCGTGGTTGAGCTCCGTGGCAAGCACCTTCTCGACGATTGCGAGCGTGGCCTCGTCGGTGTAGCGGCGGCCCTGCACAAATCGCGGCACGATGCCCGCTTCATCCATCGCCTTACTGATGGCCTTGCCGCCGCCGTGGACGACCACCACCCGCATGCCGAGCGTCGTCATGAAGACGATGTCGAGCAGAAGATGCCGCAGGGCATCGGGGTGTTCGAGAACGCTGCCGCCGAGTTTGATGACGGTGGTCGTGTCGCGAAACCGGCGGATCCAGCCGAGCGCCTCGATGAGGGTGTCGGCCTTTTGGATCGCTTTTTGTTGGGCCCGGGTAACGGCAGGCTGGCTGGGCACGGTTTTCGGGATTCCTGGCGGGGTTGCCGGGGCCGTCGCCGGCCATCCGGGAAACCCCGGAGTGTAGCAGCCGCGGGCACGTCTGGGATGGGGCTGGCTTTTGCGGTCGTGGCCTGGGCTTGTCGCGTTGAGCCGAGCGTCAATCGCCTTCGAGCGCGTCGATGACGGCCGCGCCGCAGGCGTCGCTCCAGACGTTGACCGACGTGCGGGCCATGTCGAGGACGCGGTCGACCGCCAGAATGACCCCCTGGGATTCAATGGGGAGCCCGACGGCCTGAAGAACGATGGCCATCATCACGCGCCCGGCGTGGGGAATCCCCGCGGCCCCCACGCTCGCGGCGAACGGATTCTCCGGCACGAGGTTTTCGAGCTGCTGAAAGATGACGTCGCCAAGCCCTTCTGCGTGGACCGCGTCGCCCACGACTCCCTCCACCCGTGGCTCCCCGTGGAGCCCGGGACGGATGAGTTTCACGGCCACGTCCCCCGTGAGAATCGCGATCTGCCAGTGGAGTGCCAGGCGGTGCATGACCGCGAGTGGTACCCGACATGGGCGAGACGGTGAGTGGGGCGAATCGCTCCACCCCTGGTCGCTAGGGACCACCCACCTGGAGCGAATCGCTCCACCTCCCGTCGAGGCTGGGCTGCGCAAAAAAACCCTTGGCACCAGAAAAATGCGAATTCTGGCCGCGAAACGAAGCTGTCTGTTTCGTAAGCGAGCCGCGCGGGCTCCGGAACGGAAATTGCAGGGAAGACTTGTGTTTGTGTGTCCCTTTGGCCCGCCGACTCGGTTGCTGCGTGATCTCTCGTTTCCAAAACAAGTGCCTGCAGTTCGCCACGTGGCTGGCGGGCACCGCCGTGCTCGCGGCCGCGCTTGCCTCGCCTGCTTGGGCCGCGAACGGCACATCGAACGTCAATGCCAACGGGGCGTGGACGACCGCAACCTACTGGCTCGCGAGCACCATCGCCGACGGCGCGGATTCGACCGCCTTTTTCACGTTCAACATCACGGCCAACCGCACGGTCACGCTCGGTGCCAGCCGCACCATCGGCAACATCACGTTCACCGATCCCACGACCTCGTCGCACAACCTCACCATCTCCGGCGCCAACACGCTGACGCTAGACGTGACGGCTGGCAGTCCCGTGATCGACGTCACACAGAGCAACCGCACGCTCACGATCTCAAGCCTGATCGCCGGCTCGGACGGCCTTCAGAAAAACGGTCCCGGCTCACTGATTCTCAGCGGAGCGAACACCTACACCGGTGCCACCCTCGTCAGCTCCGGCACGCTCCAGATCGGAGCCGGCAGCACGACGGGCTCCCTCTCGCCGTCGAGCAGCCTCACGACCAACGGCACCCTCGCCTTCAGCCGCACGGGCACGATCACGCAGGGCACGAATTTTGCGTCGGTCATCGCTGGCACTGGCGGCGTCACGAAGCTTGCGAGCGGCACGCTCGTCCTCAATGGCACCAACACCTACACGGGGGTTACGGCAATCAGTGCCTCCGGCGGCACGCTCCAAGTCACGCTCCTGGCCAATGGCGGCAGCAACAGCTCGATCGGGGCCTCGAGCAACGCCGCGGCCAATCTCCTCCTCGGCAACGCCACCACCTTCACCTACTCGGGCTCGGCCAACGTCACGACCGACCGCGGCTTCACGATCAATGGCACGCTGGCCGCCCACGGTGCCACGATCAACTCCTCCGGCTCAGGCACGCTCTCGTTCAACAACACCGTCGCCCTCGCCTACGGCACCGCGAACCAGACCCGCACCCTCACGCTGCGTGGCACCAACACGGGCACCAATACGTTTGGCAGGGTCATCGCCAACAACGGCAGCGGAGCCACCGGGGTGACCAAGAACGACGCCGGCCTGTGGCTCCTCGACCAGACCAATACCTACACGGGGGTTACGACCGTGAGCGCCGGCACGCTCCGCGCCAGCGCCTCGGCGGGCGGCCAGGCGTTTGGGAATCTCTCGGCTGTCACGACGGCGAACGTGGCCTCGGCCGTGCTCAGTCTCAACGGCTTCAGTCAGACGATCGGCTCACTCGCGGGCGGTGGCACCACCGGCGGCCACGTGGCCCTCGGGAGCGGTACGCTCACCACCGGTGGGAACTCCACGAGCACGTCGTACGCCGGTGTCATCAGTGGCAATGGTGGCCTCACCAAGACGGGCACCGGCACGCAAACCCTTACCGGCACGAGCACCTACACCGGGGCCACGCTCATCAGCGGTGGCACCCTCCAGATTGGAAGTGCTGGCACAACCGGGGCCCTCTCGTCCTCGAGCAGCATTACCAATAACGGCACCCTCGCCTTCAGCCGCACGAACACGATCACCCAGGGCACCAACTTCGCATCGGTCATCGCCGGCAGCGGCAACGTCACAAAACTCTCGACCGGCACGCTCATCCTCAATGGCACGAATACCTACACCGGCGCCACGACGGTGACCGCCGGTACGCTCCGCGCCGGGGCTGCGGCAGGTGGCCAGGCCTTCGGGAATCTCTCGGCCGTCACCACGGCGAACGTGGCCGCGACGGTGCTCGACCTCAATGGTTTCAGCCAGACGATCGGCTCGCTCGCAGGCGGTGGCGCGACCGGCGGCAACGTCACGCTCGGCGTTGGCACGCTCACCACCGGTGGCAACAACACGAGCACCTCGTATGCCGGTGTCATCAGTGGCAATGGTGGCCTCACCAAGACGGGCACCGGCACGCAGACCCTCACCAACATCAACACGTATACCGGCACCACCACGGTGAGCGCCGGCACGCTTTTGCTCAGCGGCTCAGGCTCCATCAACTCAACGAGTGCCATCAGCGTGCTGGCAGGCGCGACCCTTGCCAGCAACAGTTCGACGGCCCTTTCGGTGGCGCCCACGCTCAACGGTGCGGGCCTTTCGAACCGTGCGATCCTCGGCGGCACTGGCACACTGAACGCCGCGCTCACGCTCAACAACGTCGGCGACACGCTCTCGCCCGGCAACAGCCCAGGCGTTATGGGCTTCGGCGTGGGCCAGTCGTGGGGCTCGAATAGCTACGACTGGGAGCTGAACGATTGGGTTGCCTCAGTCGCTGGCACGAACATCGACCAGGTTCAGATCACAGGCAGCCTCACCCTCACAGGCGCTGCAGCCGGGAGCTATGTCCTCAACGTGCTTTCGCTGACCGCGGGCAACACCCCGGGCAATGTCCCGAACTTCGCGGATGCCAATAGCTCCTGGACGATCCTCACGACGACAACCGGCATTACGGGATTCGACGCTTCCTACTGGACGATCTCGACCACGGGTTTCTCGAGCAGTCCGGCTGCCACCGGCACCTGGAACGTGTCGCAGAGCAGCAACAATCTCGTCTTGAACTACGTGGCCGTCCCCGAGCCGTCCGTGTTTGTGCTCCTCGCCTGCGGCCTCATCGCCCTCCCGCTTCTGCGTGCTGCTCGATCGCGGGTTTCTTCGCGTCGCGCGTAGCCGCTACGGCAAGGCGGTGGACAACTCGCCCCCTGCACGGCTCGCCACTGCCTTATACACGCCGATGTCGATCAAGGCATCGACGAAAGTGACCGACCCGTCGGCAAACCCAAACACCGCTCCGCCCGGATGCATGCTTCCGAGCGGCTGGTTGTTGTCGTTAGGAGTAGAGCCCGTGGCAGGAGTATTGATGCCATTCTGGATATTCTTCCCCGACCCCATCGCCTGGATGGGGTCGTTAACCCATGTGCCTTGGAGCCATGAGCGATACGACGGCGCCCCTTGCCACGACAGCTCGCCGAGGAGAATCGTATTGGACGTTCCGTCACGGATCTCGGCCACGGCCACGCCGCGGTTGTGGAGCATGACGCCCCCGATGGCGTAGTTGCCCCCGACCGCCGAGAGATAGGGCACTATTGGGGGCCCTGGGTTGTTGCCGAGCGGCCCTGGGTTGCACTGGTAGTGTGACGTATACGTGTCCTGGCCATCGACGACATCCTGAAGACTGCTACCACTGGGAAGGCTTGAGAGCACGCTCCTCTGCGTGGCCTGGCTCGGGCAGAGGAAAGTTGCCACCGGCTGAAGCGCAACCCGCTTGTTGGCATCTGAGCTAAAAATCCACGCGGGATTGGTTTGATAGTTTCTTTCGAGCTGTTGATAGAGACTGCCTTCCTCGATCTGGGGGAGGATGGCAGCGTTCCACGACATCGACAAGAGAAAGAGAAAGCTTGTTGGAGGCTCTGGTGTTGGAGGCTCATAAAAACCAGCGGGCGGCAGCTTGCTGTTCGACGTCTCGTAGCTCTGGATCGCGACCCCAAGCTGCCTCATGTTATTGCTGCATTGGGTCCGACGGGCCGTCTCGCGAGCCGCCTGGACGGCCGGGACGAGCAAGGCCACCAAGACTGCAATGATCGCGATCACGACCAGAAGCTCGACCAACGTAAAGCCACGACGATGACGCATGCGGTTTCCCCTCGATGGATCACTAACACCGAACCATCACACTCTACAGGGTGCACGCCGTTTTCGGCAGAACCAACGGGCCCGGCCGCCCCGCCGCGTCACTTCGCGGGCTTCTTCGCGTCAAGCGTGATCGACGACGAATTGATGCAATACCGCAGGCCCGTGGGGGGCGGGCCGTCGTCGAAGACATGGCCCAGGTGGGCGCCACAGCGGCGGCAGGTCACTTCCGTGCGGGCCATGAAGTGGGAACGGTCGGCATGTTCGGCGATCGCGTCTCCCTTCACACCATCGACCGGAGCAGTAAAGCTCGGCCACCCACAGCCACTGTGAAACTTTTCGTCTGAGCGAAAGAGCGGCTCGCCGCAGCCGATACAGCGGTAGGTGCCAGGCGTCTCGGTGTCGGTGTATTCGCCTGCAAAGGCGGGATCGGTCGCCTTCTGCCGCGTGACGCGGTATTGCTGGGCGGTCAGCCGCTTTTGCCACTCAGCTTCCGTCTTCGGAACCGCATCGTCGGGCAGACGCCCAAGCACCGCCGGATTTTTTGGCGAGGCATCGCCTGCGGAGGATCCTGAC
>CAYZHH010000235.1:0-6129 GCA_964478275.1 uncultured Candidatus Kuenenia sp. | reverse complement strand
AGATACGCATGGGCCGTGACGAGTCGATCCCGCACGTGTGCCAGCGTCTCGCCCGTGTCGAGATTCCTGAAGACATCGCTGCCGACCGCTCCTGTCGCTGACCGCAGAATCGCGAGACAGTCGTCGCCCGAGACGACGCCGATGGTAAGGGACCGGCAGCCGGCCCGCTCGAGCGCCTCGCGGCATGCGGCAGCGCACCCCGCGGGATCGAGGCCACCGGCGTTGGCGACGAGGCGGCACCGGCCACCGGCAGTCCAGTAGTCAGCAAGATCCCGAACCACCTCGACAAAATCTTGGGGATAGCCAGCCGAAGGATCCCGCTCCCGCTGCATCGCGAGGATCGACATCGATACCTCCGCGAGGTAGTCCATCGTGAGAAAGTCGAGGTCGGGCTGCTGCGCGAGAAGGTCTCGGGCGGCCGAAGGACGGTCGCCCCAGAAAGCCTGCGCGTTTCCGATGCGGATGACGCCCATCACACGTCCCTCTCAAGAAACCGCGGCCGCAGGAGGTCACGTGGCTGAATGATGGCGAACGCCGCCGCGAGCCACGCCCGCGTCTCGTGTGGCTGGATGATCGCGTCGACCCAGCCGCGGGCTGCGGCATACCGGATGTCAGTCTGATCGTGATAGGTCTGCCGAATAATGGCGCGGAGCTCCGCGACCTTTTCCTCGGAGAGCTTCTTCCCCGCCTTCTCAGCGTCGCGAACGCGAAGGGCAAGGAGCGTGTCCGCCGCCTGCGAACCACCCATCACGGCATAGCGGGCGTTTGGCCAGGCCAGGATGAGCGCAGGGTCGTAGGCACGGCCGCACATCGCATAATGGCCAGCGCCATAGGAGCTGCCAATGATCACCGTGAATTTTGGGACCGTGGCGGTGCTCATGGACCGCACGAGCATGGCACCTGATCGGATGATACCCGACTGCTCTGCCTGCTTGCCGACCATGAAGCCTTGCACATCCTGAAGGAACACGAGGGGAATGCGGTTCTGCTCGCAGTCATCGACGAACCGGGCCGCCTTCTCCGCCGCATCGCCGTAGAGGACGCCGCCGATCTGGAGCTCGCCGCGGGCGTCGGTGGCACGGCGACGGGCGTTGGCCACGATGCCAGCTGGCCGTCCACCGATGCGGGCATACCCGGTGACGATCGTCTTCCCAAACTCCGCCCGAAACTCTTCAAAGGTCCCGTCGTCGATGATGCAGTCAAGAACCTCGCGAATCTCGTACTCGCCTCGGCCGTCCGCTGGCACGATTCCGTAGACGTCCTCGACATTTCGCCTCGGAGCCTGGCCACCATCAGCGGCCGGGCCCCGCGGAGGCAGTAATCCGACGAGTGACCTCAGCCGTGCGAGACAGGCCGCGTCGTCCTTCTCACGAAAATCGACCGTGCCACTCGTGCCGGCGTGCATCGCAGCGCCGCCGAGCTCCTCAGGATCGACGTCTTGTCCCACGGCCGCTTTCACGAGGGCGGCCCCGGCCAGGCAGAGCTGGCTGCCTTCGGTCATGAGGATCTTGTCGCAGAGCACGGGAAGATAGGCACCGCCGGCAATGCAGTTGCCCATCACAGCCGCAAACTGGGGAATGCCCTCGACCGAGAGGACCGAGTTATTCCGAAAGATGCGGCCGAAATCGTCCTCGTCGGGAAAGATTTCGTCCTGAAGTGGAAGAAAGACGCCGGCCGAGTCGACGAGGTAGATGAGAGGGAGCCGCAGACGATGGGCGATCTTTTGGACGCGGATGAGTTTCTTGACCGACTGGGGGAACATCGCCCCGGCCTTGACCGTCGCATCGCTCGCCGCCACGACACACGGCTGGCCGCTGACGACTCCGAGCCCCGTGATGATCCCCGCAGCAGGCACGTCGCCCCATTCGGGATACATCTTCCACGCAGCCCAGAGGCCAAGCTCCAGAAAACATGTGCCGGGATCGAGGAGAAGGGCGAGTCGCTCGCGGACGGGGAGTCGGCGGAGCTTCCGCTGCCGCGCATGCCCCTCAGGGCCTCCACCAGCCCGGAGTACCTCCTCATCGGAGGCGATTGCGTTGGAGAGGTCGCGGAGGCTGGCCATGATTTCCCTCACCCCAGAATGCTCTCGGACGGCCAATGACGCACCGCAGTTGGCGCATGCACAAGCCATCGTTTCCCGAGACTCATTGTTCCCCCAGGGGCGGTATCAAGACAAGGCGAATCAAATGGGCCGCCTGCCGTCACGGCCGGCGGAAGACAGTGCCGTGATCGGTGGCACGGAACCCAAGCTTGTCGAAGAGCCTGACTGCCGGCGCGTTGCCTTCGTCCACATGCGCTTCGGCGACCATCATTCCCTCGGTGGCGAGGTCGTGCATCGCCTCGGCGACGAGGTAGCTGGCGAGCCCCTGCCGCCGCCGCACACCCTCGATATCGACGCGCAGGAGGCCCGCGATCAAGACCCCCCACGACGAAGCAAGGGGCTGCACGTCCCACACCGACGCGCTGCCGAGGAGGGCGTCGCCCTCGCCGAGGAGCTCGTACCGCCGAAGCGCCATGCCGGTCGTCGTGGCCGCCTCCCACCAGGATCGGCGGGTCGGCTCGTCGATCACGTGGAGTGTGGTCGCCCGACGGATCGCGAGTTGAAGTCGATTGACCGGAGGACGAAATCCCTCGAGAGGACGACGCAGCACGGCGATCCGCATGTGCTCCGCATAGCCGTTCCGGCGGAACACCTCGCGCATCCGCGGTGAACTGTCGAGGATTCCCGGAAGGTCACTCCCGCCATAGAGGCCCAGATAAGAGCCGCCAATATCGGGCCCACCTCCACCGAGAATCGTGGTGGCACCACGATCGCGCAGGTACTGCTCCGCGCGTTGCAGGAGGCCGTCCTCGATCTCTGTCTGGCGATCGTGGGATGGCACGACCATGAGCATCGTCGTACCGATGGAGGTGTCGATTGCAGTTCGGGAGGCGTTGGGTCCGAAGCCAGCATGGGCAAAGCCAAGGATTCGATCTCCTTCGCGGGCCACCACCAGACCGTGGCGATCAAAGTAGGGTTTGGAGAAGACGGCGTCTTCGAGGGCCGCGGACGTCATGGGCTGGAGGGCGGCGGAGCCCAGGTCGGCGGCCCGCCAGGCATCGGCCAGCTTGGGTGGGTCGTCGTTGCGGAAAGAGTCGAAGGTGATCATCCGCGTCCGCCGCCGGCGGCCTTTGCCTTGGCGTCGGGCTATGCGGCCGCGTGGTCTGTCAGCTGAACCTCGACGAAGCCGTCTCGCTCACGCACCTCGAAAACCGCCTGTCGCACCGTCGGCGAAATCTGATGGCGGCCGGTGACGACATCGAATTGCCAGCCATGCCAGGGACACGTGATCACCGTACCGCAAAGAGCGCCGGTCCCAACAGGCCCTCCCTGGTGTGGGCAAAGGCCGTCCATCGCATGGAAGCATCCCGCGACGTTCGATAGGGCTACCATCCGATCTCCTACGACCCGCTCGATGGCCGTGCCAGGGGGACACTCGTCAGCCCGGGCAATTGCGATCCATTCGGCCATCGTGCTCGGGGATCGGGGCGAGAGGACAATCGGAGTGGGACGCGTTCGCACGCCCGCCGTGTTCACTATGCGGCAATCCGCGTTACTCTAGCCTTTCGCGGACGATTTCGCCATCGGCGATGCACCCACCAATACTGGGAGGGTTCCCGGCGTATCGCCTCCTCGAGGAGCGTCGTATACCACTGCGAGAGCGACTGTAGATCGCCAACTTCGGGGCCACCAGCAGCCGGATCGGCTGTGCCTTCGAGACGGAGATCCAAATCGAAGAGCCCGCCGCGACGGGTGGCCGAGCAGACGAGCACAGGAGCCTGCGACGACAGCGCGAAGACGCCGATCGCCTTGTGGACGCTTGCGGGCCTTCCGAAGAAGTCCACCCAGCATCCCTTCGGCCCTGCGGCCTGGTCGCCAAGAAGGCCGATGGCGCCGTTCTCCTCGAGCACGATCGCCACGTCTGGAGCGCTCCCCTTCTTGGGCAGGATCTTCTGCCCGCGGGATTCCCGGAAGTCGGTGACAAACTGATCGAGCAATGGATTGTCGAGTTCGCGAGCAACCGAATAAATCCGAAATCCGAAGAGACCAAAAAGATACGCTGCCAGTTCGAAGTTCCCGAAGTGTCCGGAGAGGACCACCTTGGGTCGGTCGAGCCAAAGGATGCGGACAAAATCCTCGATGCCCTGAATCCGAAGGTGCTTTCGCCACGTTGTCTTGTGGATGACGCGGTTGGCATGGGCGATCTCGACGACCATCAGCAGCAGATGCTCCCACATCCCGCGGGCCACCTCCCGGCGATCCGTGGGCGACATGTCGGGGAAAGCGGTGCGGAGATTGTCGCGGACGACTGCGCGGCGAATCCGAACGCGGTTGGCCAGAATCTCGGACAGCCCGCGGGCCCACCGCTCGCACGCCTTTCGTGGCAGTGATTGAATCACGCAGATCACCAAGCGCACCGCCGCGTACGTGGCGAGGTCGAGCGCGCGGGTGGTGAGTGTGCGGGGCGGGGTCAAGGCGTCGGGTCCGTGACGGCGGGGGGCCACATCCTGCGGCCAAGCAATTCTGGCTCGTGACGCCCCTTCGCATCCATATCGGTTTTGTGGGCCCTTTCGCACGAATCGGCGGTAATCTGGGGCAACTTTGCTGCTTGCCAGACGGCCGCGCGGGTCAGCCTCTTGGGGGTGTCGCCAGGAGGATCGCCACGCTCACGGCGTTGAAAAGGGCATGGAGGAGGATGCAGGGCACAATAGAACCGGTGCGGCGGGCGATCAGCCCGAGCACAAGCCCGAGAGGAAAGAGCGGCAGGAAAGCGAGGCCATGCCCGTAGTGGGCCAGGGCAAAGGCAGCGGCTGCGATGCACACGGCGGCGATCCCGTCAGCTGCGGGGAGCAGTTTTTCGAGCCATGCCTGGAGCACGCGACGGAAGAAAAACTCTTCCCCAACGGGCGCGACAACGCAGGCCGTCACGACGACGAGTCCAATGCCGAGGGCGTCGCGTCGAGTGGCGAGGAACTCAACGACCGGGTGCTCATACGGCTTGATCGTGTCGAGCCAGGCCGCGAGCCCCAAGAGGGGCGGCACCACGAGGGCGAGCCCCATGATCGCGAGCTTCGCGTCTGCTGTCGGCTGGATCGGTCCAAGCCCGAGATCGGCCGCCGTTGCCCCACGGGCCATGAGCCACGCTCGCGCGAGGATCGTCGCCAAGGTCACCACAAGCATGCTCATCGCCAGGCTCAGATCCAGCGGTGGCTTCGGCCCGGTGATCGCCCCGGCCATCGTGGCCAGGCCGACGAATCCGATCGCGATCACGAACACATCGTTTCCATCCCAGGGCACGGGCTCGTGAGAGCGGACCGCGATCACAGGCAGTCTGCGCCGGAGCCTCGTGGCGAGCATCATCGTCATCGCGACGAAAGCAACGACCGCGACCGACGCGGCCCACGGAAACCATACGGGGACGTCGATCGAGGTGTGAATGTCGGCAACCATATCGAGACGTGATGCGGCCTACCGGACGAGGCTGCGGGCTGCCCAGAGGTACTCGAGGCCCGAATAGGCGGTCGCGATGACCGCGGCCCAGGTGGTCCACGTCGCTGCGACGGCGAGAGGCACGGTGAACGGCGTCCACTCCGGCCAGGCCCTCGCCGCGAGCACGAGGGCGACGGCGGCACACTGGAGTACCATCTTGATCTTGCCGCTCCACGCCGCTGAAAAATCGGTGCCCGCGCGTTCCATCTCAGCGCGGATCGCCGTCACAACCAGCTCTCGGACGACGATAAGCACGGCCATCCACGGGAGGATCGGGCCACTCGGATCGGCGAGCATGATGACCGCGCCGCAGATGAGCACCTTATCGACGAGCGGATCAAAGATCCGACCGAGGCGGCTCACCTGGCCGTAGCGACGGGCATACCAGCCATCCACCCAGTCGGTCGTCGCGGCAATCACAAAGCCGACGGTCGCCGCGACATCGAGCCTCCATTCGATCATGACAAAGACAGCGATCGAGAGGACGAGCCTTGCCAGCGACAGCACGTTCGGAACCGTCCAAACGCGATCCAGTTGAGAAGGTAATGCCATGTTCGGGGCCGGGGCTAGAGGCCCGGGTTAAAGCCAGCCGGCGGAGG
>CAYZHH010000234.1:0-6152 GCA_964478275.1 uncultured Candidatus Kuenenia sp. | reverse complement strand
CATCGAGGGCCTCCTCGCAAGCCCCGGATTCTACTGCGCCTTGGTCGGGGCGGCAATCGCTGCCTTACGGCTGTTTCGCGGGCCGCGCACCAGCATCGTCCGAATTGCCCTCGGGGTCACCACCCCCCTCGGCCTCGAGCCGGTCGGCCAAAAGTCGGCTTCCAAAACGCTGCGGCGAGCCATCCTTCCGGAGGACCGCTGCCGCCTCAGTCGGCCGGTCGAGACCGATCAGGGCGGTGGCCAGATTGATTCTCGCCGCGTCGGTCCATCGGCTGTCGGGGGAAGCCTCGAGGGTCATCCGCTCGAGATAGTCCACGGCCGCCGCATCTTGCCCCTCGGTCAGCATGACCAGCCCAAGCCAATAGGTCGCATCCTCCTTCACGCGAACAAGCCGCTTCATGACTGCCGCTGCCTGGGGCTCCGGCAGTGAGCCCACAGCGTCCGTCATCACACGACGAGAAGGCCGGGCCGCCATGTAGGCCGCCTTGGCACCTGTCGGCCCATCGAGGTCGCCTCGAAGCTCACGCACCCTCCCAGCAAAGAGCGGTCGAAACACGGTGCCTCCGGGCCCCCCTGGTCCTGGGAGCGGCAGTTCCAGGAACGCGATCTCGTCGGCGAGCGACTGGGCGGCCAACGGACGTCGGGCGACCGTCTCCCACGGAAACGCCCATAGCCCTCGCGCTGCGGCTGAGCCAGCGGGCACCGCCGCGGCGGCGCGCTCGGCGACCGCCGACGCATCCACGAAGACATGGATGCCATGTCGGGGAGCGATCTCCACTTCGAGTTTGGCCATCCGCGGCGACACACTCCACGGGTCGGCGACGACGAGCACGCCCACGCTCCGAACATCGGCCGCTGTGACGGGGTACGCCCGCTCGGGAAGCGAGAGCGCGGCGAGGATCGCAGGGTCATCCGCGGCTTGTCGTGCGGTGGCCACACCGACGCCGCCCGGTCCCGGCACGGGCATGCCGTAGGTGGGCTCAAAGAGATAGGCCTCGCCTCCGCTGACCAGCGCCGGCAGCCAGGGGCGTGGCGGTCCTCCGCCTGTGCCTGCCGTCGCGAGGATCACTCCGTCGAGACCGGCTTGCCGCAAGAGCTCGACGAAAATCCACGCCCGCTGCGGACCACTGGCCCGCCCCGCAAGCATGACCTCGCCCGGCAGGAACCACCGACTGCCTGGCGCGGACTCCGTCGGAACCATCGGCGGGTCGCCGACCGGTGCCAGCGCCTGCACGGTCCAGCGAAAGAGCGCCTCCGCGAGGGCGAGATCGTCAGCGGCCTCGCCCTTGGCCGCGCGAGCGACGGCAGCAAGCCAGCAGCGGTCACGAATCGCCACCACGTCTCCGCCGGCATCGAACGTGTCCCGGGTCACAATGCCTTCGCCCGCCTTGCGAAGGTCAGCCGGCAACGATGCGAGGAGCGGGTCGGGCTCACGTGATGGGATCCCGCCGGCCGCATGGCTCCATTGCACGAGCCGGTCAAACACCTGCTCATTGCCACGGGCTTCGTCATACCGTTCGAGCGAGCCAAGGATCGACACGGCCCCGCCGAGGAGTTGCTCGCGCATCGCCCGGCCATCTTCGGCAGACACCGGTGGCCGCGCCGCGCCCCCGTGAGCAGCGGGCTCATGCCTCCGCGCTGGACCACCGCATCCAACTCCCATGGCAATCGCCGCGGCGCCGGCCAGTGCCGCAGCCCGCAGCCCCACGGCCCTCATGAGTCTGCGCTCCCGCCCGCCGCGCGAGACTCATCGCCGCGCACACGGGCTTCATGGATCGCAAGCACCCGTGCGAGCACGCCTTCCAGCTCGTCGAGCGGCACCATGTTGGGCCCATCGCTGGGGCTCGTGTCCGGGTCGGGATGCGTCTCGAAAAACACGCCGTCGATGCCCACGGCTGCCGCGGCCCGCGCGAGCGGTTCGACAAGGCTGCGGTCGCCACCGGTCGCTTCGCCGAGGCTCGCAGGCTGCTGGACCGAGTGCGTTGCGTCGAAAATCACAGGAACGCCAAGCGACCTCATCACGGACAGCCCAGTGAAATCGTTGACCAGGCGGCCGTATCCGAAGAACGTACCCCGCTCGCAGAGGAGAATGTTGTTGCAGTTGCCGGCGAGCAGTTTGGCGACGGCGTGCAGCATGTCGCCCGGTGCCACGAACTGGCCTTTCTTAACATTCACGGCCCGACCGGTTGCTGCGGCTGCGAGGAGAATGTCGGTCTGTCGGCAAAGGAACGCTGGGATCTGCAAGAGGTCGCAGACCTGCCCGACGGCCGTTGCGTGCTCGGGCAGATGGACGTCGGTGGTAACAGGCAGCCCAGTGGCCCGCCGCACGCGGTCCAAGACCGCGAGCCCCTCGTCGATACCCGGGCCGCGATAGGCCTGGCCACTCGTGCGATTCGCTTTGTCGAACGAGGCTTTGAACACAACCTGAATCGGAAGTCGGGTGGCAAGCCTCGCGAGGTGGTCAGCGATCGCGAGGCATAGCTCTTCACGTTCGATCACGCAGGGGCCTGCAATGACGAGGAGTGGCTCGCCCGGGCCGCAGAGATAGGGCCCGATCAGGGCGGGAAGACGGGGTTTCACGCGTGTCGCTCCAGGTCGCGCAGGGAAGTGTCTATGCGGTGCGAGCCGCCTCCGTGCATCATGTCGAGCATGATACCGGCCTTGCCCGAGTCGGGCATGGGCCCAATGGCGGTTCCAATGTGGTACCGGGCTCTGCTGTGGCACCGGGCTCTGTCACCAGCGGCCGACGCGAAATGCAACGGTGCGTTGCAAAATGCGGCGCGCTCTCGGACGGATCGCTACCCCATTCTCACCTTGCGACGCACCTGGCTGCGTCGCATAGCAAGGCGTTTTGATGCTGGAATCCTGGCACTCGAGCCGAGTTGCCACTGGACTGTCTCAAAGTCATGGGCAGGTTGGCACACGACTTGCTATCTCATTTGGGTAGTCCGGGATTTCCGATCTCGGGCAGATCACCGTTTTCCGTAGTGAAGGCGGGGTCTCCGACCTCTCTGTTGGGCGTGCGGTCGCCTTGCCCCTGACCCGCACTCCCTTTGGCAGGACGCTCCTGCCGGGTTGGAGGCCCCGCCTCCCTCGTTTTGTGCCGCAAAGCGAGGCCGGCTGACAGCGAGAACCCCGCTCACCAGCGGCCCGTTCACGCGGTGACTTGACTGTAGCCCGTGATCTGCGCTAGTTTTGCGGGTTGGCGATGCAGGGTTATCGCGACGCCAGCGTAGCTTCAATTGGCAGAGCACCGCATTCGTAATGCGGGGGTTGCGGGTTCGACTCCCGCCGCTGGCTCTGGATGTGCTCACAGCCCGAATCAGTATCGCGTTTCGTTCCCTCGCCTCTTTGTTTCACGTTCACGCATTCTGGAGACTCCCGTCCGATGGCAGCCACCGCGACCCTCGACATCCGCGACCTCATTACAGGAAACGGCCCGTTCGGCCCCGCCGAGGTCGCAGGCATTGTCGAGGCCCTTGGTGAAGACCCTGCGGCGCACCGTGATCTCCGTGCCGCCGTGCGTGAGCTCGAGGGAATCACCGATCGCAGCCCGGCGGCATCGGTGCGATTGGGCGTATGCCAGCGTCTGTTGGGCCGGGCCCACGACGCCATCGAGACGCTCAAGAACGCCGACGGTGGGGCGCTTGCCCTCTTCCATCAAGGCCTGGCGCACGCGTCAACTGAGCTCCACGACAAGGCCTGCAGTCTGTTTGAGTCGGCCCGTAAGTCCGGCTACAACGCGGCAGCCTGCGTGGCCGCGACCGCTGAGTCGCTCCGCAAGCTCGGTCGCCATGCCGATGCCCGCGCGGCGCTTGATTCGCTTGGTGGTTCCGATGCCACGTCGGCGGATGTCCATGCTGCACGGGCAGTCCTCATGTCCGACGAGGGGGCCCAGTCGGAGTCGATTGCGGAGGCCCTCGAGCTCGCGCTGGCAGCCGATCCCGGTCATGCTCAGGCCCTGTTTTTGATGGGAGTCCTTCAGGACCGCTACGGGAACGATGACGACGCGGTCGACTGCTACGAGCGGTCTCTCAAGCGGTATCCGCCATCCGTGGGCAGTCTCATCAATCTTGGCCTTCTGTACGAAGATCGCGACGACTTCACAAAGGCCCAGCGGTGCTACAAACGGGTGCTCGACGCCATCCCCGATCACCCGCGGGCCAGGCTGTTCCTGAAGGATTCTTCGGCGGGCAGCGACCTCAAGGAAGACGAGCAGTTGCTCCGCAACCGTGATCGGCTCGATCAGGTGCTCTTGCTGCCTGTCACCGATTTTGAGCTCTCGGTGCGGAGCCGAAATTGTCTGCAAAAGATGGGCATTATGACGCTCGGCGACCTTGCCCGCACCAGCGAGGAAGAGATTCTCGCCAGCAAGAACTTCGGCGAGACGAGCCTTGTTGAGATCAAGGAGATGCTCTTGAGCAAGGGGCTCTCGCTCGGGCAGCTTGCCGCCCCCGCGTCCGTTCCGGAACCGGAGCTCAGCGCCGTCGAGCCGTCGGCGGATGACCAGGAAATCATGGGACTGTCCATTGGGGAGCTCAACCTTTCGGTGCGAGCTCGGAAGTGCACCACCAAGCTTGGCATCAATACGATTGGCGATCTCGTGCGTCGCACCGCCGAAGACCTGCTGGAATGCAAGAACTTTGGTGTGACGAGCCTCAACGAAGTGCGGGAAAAGTTGACGGAACGTGGACTGAAACTCCGCGGGGAGTGACCCCCTTTTCGAGGGTCTTTGGAGCCCGCTGAATAGGCATAACTCGCGCCAGGATAGGATCTTGCGCCCGGCATGGTCTGGCACGCCGTTTGCCCGCGTGGCTCCTTCTGAGTACGCTCTCTTCAGGAGTGAACCGTCTGCACTGGCGTGCGGTGCGGGCTTTTCTGTCGCTCGGAGCCACCCGCATGACGACCGCCAGCCTCAGGGAAAAGCCTGTCCGAGACCTTGCCCGCCTTGCCAAGCAGCATGGTGTGCAGGGCTGGCATTCGATGCGAAAGGATCAGTTGATCCGAGCGCTCGTTCGAAAGGCGAAGTCAGCGCTCGGCAAACAGCCGCCCCCTGTCCGTGGGGGTCGTGAAGCTGCCCGGCATGTCCCTGCGGGCGGCCAGCGAGACCCGGAGGTGGCTCGTCGGATTGCCGAGGTCCGCGAGCGCCTGGCCCAGGCCAAGAATCTTGCGACCCTTGCGGAAGGGGGACGCGGGAGCCGTTCATCTCCTCGTGACCGCATGGTGCTGATGGTCCGCGGGCCACATTGGATGCACGCCTACTGGGACCTCACTCCCAGGAGCATCACCCGCGCCCAGGCCGCGCTTGGCCAGGAATGGCACGCCGCGAAGCCGGTGCTCCGGGTGCTTCAGATGGAATCGCACATCCAAGATTCGCCTTCCGAACAGGTGATTCGAGAGATCGCCGTGCATGGCGGCGTGAAAAACTGGTACATCGATGTCCGTGAGCCGCTCCGCTGCCGCGTCGAGATTGGCTATCTCTCCCCGTCTGGACGATTCCACGCCCTCGCTCGGAGCAACGCGGTCACGACCCCGGCGGCGTCGCAATGCGACACGCTCGATGCCCATTGGGGTGAGATCGTGGGTGACTGCGAGCGGATCTACGCGATGAGCGGTGGCTACTCGCAGGATCGCAACAGCACGGAGCTCCAGGAGCTTTTCGAGGAGCGGCTCCAGCGGCCGATGGGGCCGCCCCCGGCCCATGCGTCGGCTGCGGATCACGAGCCGGAAGAAAACCAGCCGGTCAACTTCCAGATCGAGGTGGATGCCGAGATGATCGTTTACGGTGCTACGCATCCCGACGCGTTTGTGACCCTTCAAGGCGAGCCGCTCAAGCTCCGGCCAGACGGCACCTTCCGCGTTCGCGTGGAGATGCCGAACAAGCGGCAGGTCATTCCGATCGTCGCGAGCGCCGCCGACGGGTCGGCCCGGCAAACCGTGGTGATGGCCATCGAGCGGAACACCAAATCGATGGAACCCTATTGCCGCAACGCTGGCGAGTACTGACTTCACGGCCGGCGGGGCATCCTTGCCCCCGGCGGCCTTGCTGGCCCTCCGCTGCCCCGTCGGCACGCGACGCCGATGGCGATGGCGACGCAATCTCAGCGACTCGCTCCCACGACACCTCCCGGATCGCGTGGGCCAAGCTGCTC
>CAYZHH010000233.1:0-6155 GCA_964478275.1 uncultured Candidatus Kuenenia sp. | reverse complement strand
GCGATGCGCACCTGCCTCACGGTGCGGCGGTCGCGGTCGCGGCGGCGTCGGCGGGAGACGACCGAGACGCCCGAAGGGGCACCACCGTCCGAGACGCATGCAGGCGCCGAGCCCGATCCAGCCGCCGCCGTTGCGGCCGCCCACGATATGGACCGACTCCTTGCCACGCTCGACGAAGAAGATCGCGCCCTCGTGATCATGAAGTTTGCCGAGGGACACGATTATGACGCGCTTGCCGAGATGTTCGGCTCGACGCCCGGCGCGCTCCGGATGCGGGTGAGCCGCATCCGCGAGCGGTTGGCGAAGCCATCATGAGCGGGATCGCCCAATGATCCGCCGTCCCCTCGCTCGCGCGAGGGGCTTTCATGGTGCGCGATCGTGATTTCGGCGGCGAATCGTCATCAAAAATATTTTTGTGACGCGGCGAGGCTGGCCGGCTACTCACCTTGTGTCACCGGGGACCGTGGCCAGCAGGCCGCGGGGTGACGCGATGAAATCGCTCGGTCGGAACGCACAACGATGGACCTGCTCGACACGCTCGCCGCCGTAGAAGTGCCTCCGGTTCCGGAGGCGCCAGCATTCGTCGCGGGCGTGCGGCGGAAGCTGCACCCGCGACTGATGGCGGCCCACGTCGCCGCGTTCGCCCTCCAGGCGTTGCCCTGGGCGGCCATGCACTTCATGGGGGTCTTGCTGGCGGCGATGCAATTCAGCGTGACGGGCTCGTGGCCTCAGGGCCGCGAGCGATCCCGGGAGACATGACAGCACACGCCGGCACGGCTGCCGGCAGGTTGAGTTGCGGGACAACCCATCCATTCCCGCGATGGTTCAAGCGAAGGCGGTCCATGAGGGACAGCCGACGCCAGGGGAGAGGGAAAAAGCGATGACCGATTTCGTGTTGATTGGAGCGACGGCCGTGGAAACGGCCCAAGAAACGGTGAATGTCTCGCGTGTGGCGCTCGTGGACAGCTTCACGCAGGCGTGGGGCCAGGTGATTTTGCTCGCGCCGAAGATGGTCGCGATGGTAGTGGTGCTCGTCGCGGGCTACGCGGTTGCCCGTTGGGTCGGCAGCCTCGTCGGCATGATCGCCGACAAAATCGGCCTCCAGGCAGCGGCTGAGAAGAGCGGCCTCGCTCGCAGCATGAACGAAGTCGGCATCAAGAGGCCCATGCCGGTGATCGTCGGCGGCATCGTCTTCTGGCTCTTCATGAGCGTGTTCGTGATGGCCGCCTTCAGCATTCTCGGCCTCGAGAGCGTCTCGCTCGCGATGCGGGAAGTGGTGAACTACATCCCGAAGGTACTCGTCGCAACCGTGGTTGTGGTGGTCGGCCTTCTGGCAGCAACGTTCGTCCGTGGCGTCGTGGCCACGAGTGCCGATCGAGTGGGCCTTTCCTATGCGGAGTACCTTGCAGCGGGCTGCTACTGGGTGCTCTCGATCCTGACCTTCATTGCGGCCTTCAACCAGCTCGGCATCCAGTTCGCTCTGCTCGAGAAGCTCATCCTGATCGGCTCGGCTGGGATGGCAGCGGGCTTTGCCCTGGCGTTCGGCCTTGGTGGTCGCGACGTGATGGCGGGCATCCTCTCTGGCTACTACGTCCGGCAGCGGCTCCAGGCGGGTGACCGCGTGAGCGTGGCGGGCTTCGAGGGAACCGTTCGTGAAGTGGGCCCGGTGGCGACGATCATCGAGACGCATGACAACGGCGTCGTGTCGCGGCACTCGGTGCCGAATTCGAGGATGCTTCAAGAAGCCGTTCGCTGATAGGCAGGGCCACCCGCTCGTGGCCACGTGAGTCGCCGTGTTGAAAAGTGAACCGGCGAAAGGATACGTCCCTGGGGAGGGGACGTGGCGGAACCTGACGGGCCCGCGGCGCAGCACGCGCCGCGGGCCTGTCGTCGTGATGGGCTCTCGCGTCGTCAGGAGGATGCCGGCGACAACGGCACGAGCTCCATGCCGCCGCACGGCTCGCACGTACCAGACACGGGCTCAAACTGGCTCCGGCATCGCGGGCAGTAGCTCCGGTTGGAATCGCCGTCGGGAGCCGGCGCGGCCAAGAGGCTTTCCTCGTTGACGTCGGATCGCGCGAGCATGGCGCGCACCGCCGCCTGAAGTCGCTGGCGATACCAGGCCTCTGTGGCCTGGGCAGCGGGCAGGTCACTCGGGCAGGCCGGTGGGCACGGGTGCGCGAGGTCGGCTACGACCCGTTGGGCAAAGGCCTCGAACGACGCACGGTCAACAAGCACGGCTGCCACAGCCAGCGGATGCAGCCCAGCGGCCACGTCTTGGCCGAGCGAGTCGGCGGCGCGGACAAGTGCCGGGGGCGAGACAATCAATCGCAGCAGAGGCTTCCAACGGCGACGCCGGGCCTCTGGAAACAGCCGACGATGGGCCGCCGCGAACCCGACCACTGCCAGCCCCACGAGGAGCAGGATCGAGACGACGATCAGCGGCCACCGCTGCTGCGCCGGCTCCCACCGCATGACCGCGGTAAGTGTCACGACGATTGACACGAGGAGCAGGTTGCCTCGGATGAGCACGCCGCGGGCCACCTGACGGAATGCGTCGATGCATTTGCCGGCCCGCGCGGTGCACAGCGTGTCGGCAATCACTGCCTCGATTGCCACGGGTCGCTCGGCGGACGGGCATGCGGCGAGCCGCGTGATGGTGTCGGCGAGCCACTCGGCCTCCCGAGCCGACATCGTCCGCGCGAGCACGCGCTGACCAGCGAGGACGGCTGTGCCATCAATCCGAATCGTCTGGAGCCCTTCCCACGCAACGTGATCGCCCGGATACGCCGGCCAGCCCGTTGGGTGCAGATTCTGCGAGACGTGGGCATAGATGCCTTCCGGCCCAAGCGACACCGGAAGGGGCTGCGTCGTGATGAGGCCGCCCAGCGGAGGCAGCGGGTTTCCCATCACGAGGCCCGCATTGGCGTGCCCGAACAGGCCCCCTGGGTGGACGATCCGCCACCGCCCGAGCCATGGCTGGGCAAACGCCACGACATCATGCCGCTGCCAGCTCGCGCAGTCGATCACATAGATCACCGCCAGCACGACCAGCAGCACTTCTGCATCGCTCATGCAGCCACTCGCGGAACGTGACGGGTGTCGATTCCCTGGCCATGCCCGTTCAGGATTCCGCCTTGCGGCCAAAAAGCCTGCCAGCAAACGCCTTCAATCCGGCGAGCACCGCGATCACCGCGATGACCACGAACTTGCCCATCTTGGCTACCATCGCGAACAGCTTCGCAAGGAGGCCCGTCTTGGCCGCCACGGCCATACCGCCGCCAGCGACCAGCGCTGCCAGGCCGTATTCCGCCACGCGGTCGCCTGCCTGCCACTCCCCGTATTTGTTGCCGGCGATGTACTCAAAGCCGGCAAGGAGCTTCTTCATGGTAGGAACGGTTGCGCCCAGGGTCTCTGGGCTGCCGACGAGCGTCACCCGCATGACGCCGGATCTGCCGAGGAGTCGCGTGTTGTAGTTCACTACCGGCTCGCCGGAGTCGGTCTTGCCTCGAATGGCCCACTGGAGGTTCTTGGTCTGGTCGTCATAGTTCGGTGGATACTCCCAGCCGACGATCGACAGCCCTCCCCAGCCCCGCTTGCGGCGTTCTTCGTTGCCCGCCTCGTTGCCGACGCGAATCGATTTGAGGAGGGCATCGGCATCAATCGAGGCCTTATCGTCGTCCTTCACATAGCCCGTGTCGTCATACTCAAAGATGACGAGCCATTGCTCGTCGTCCGTCGCGGGTGCCAGGGTGCCGAGCTCGGCTCCGCTGACCGGGTTCTCGAGCATCTCCATGAGCGTCTTGGTGTCGTTGGCCCCGAGGAACACGAATCCTTCAGGCACCTTGATCGCTGCCACGCTTCCCAGCGGGCCGGCGCAGGGGCCCTTCTGCCACGCAAGCTGCGGACCTTGCGGTTCGGCTTCTTGGCTGCGAACTGGCACGGCACCCAGTGCCATGACGAGCCCACACCCCACGAGCACTCTTCCCAATCGACTCATGGAAAACCGGTTCATGTGGCACCCCTTTGGAGACGTCAAAAAATAGACCAAGCTCAGCGCGCTGAAATGATAAAGGATCGCCGTTTTCCCGCCTCGCCCAACCGACAGACTGCCATGACTATGCGCAGCGTACCCGGCCAACTGTCCGTGGTCCGTGAACGCCTGTTTTGCCCGGAGTTTTGTGGGATCTTGAGACGGCCACAGGGTGACACTCCCTACGATGTCGCCGGGTCGCACGGAACGCGACCTGCTCGGCGTCGCCGGCAGCATGCCAAGGAGGGGATATGTCCGCAGGACGTTTCAGTGCCGTTGCGTTGATGACCGCCGTGCTTGCCACGTGCGGGGGCATTGATCGGGCCGTGGCGTCGAACCCCCTCCTAGCCTTCGAGCCGCTCGCTGCCTTTGAAGGTGAGGCGGATGATCGCACGGCGACTGCTCGAGATGATGACCGGATTCCCTACGTGTCGGGGATTATTGGGTCCTCGTTCGCAACGGAGGAAAGCGATTCCGGTGGGGCTCGCATTCTCGCTGGCAACGCCGCCATCGGGGTGTCGATTCCGCGTCCGCTCGGTGCAGTTCGGCTCGAGGTCGAGGGACGCCAGCGCACGGCGCTCTCGGGCGCGAGGCCGGTGACTCGCAGCGATGGCGAGCCGGCAGCCGTGACCATTGACGGCGAGTGGACGACGCTCGCGAATGTCTGGCGGGACGTGGCCGTCGGCGAGCATGCCGCGGTCTACGCCGGTGCGGGCGCAGGCGTCGGCGGCTACCGCGAGACGACCGTGAGCGATGCCGCCGAGGCGAGCAGCCGCGTGACAGACGTTGCCTGGCAGGTGGGGGGCGGTGCGACGTATGCCGTCACGGATCGCGTGACACTCGACGCTGGCTACCGCTACTACGCCGTGGGGACCGGTGGCGGTGATGGCGCGAGGGATCCTGCTGGCGAGGTTGTTTTCGCCGTGCGGATTGCCGATCCGTTTCGCGGGTGGCTGCGGCGATAGCCGTCAGGCTGGCGGCGCGAGGGCATTGATCTTGGCGGCAACGATGAAATCGTTCTCGCTCAAGCCCCCGATGGCATGGGTGAAGATCTCGACCCACGCCTTGCGATACCCCTCGATATGGAGATCGGGGTGATGCTGCTCGCGTTCGGCGAGGGCAGCGACATTGTTGATGAGCTTCACCGCGGCTCGGAAGTCGGGCAGCGTGAAGTCGCGACGAATTCGCTCCCCATCATGCGTGAGTCGCCACGCGGGCACCGCAGCCAAATGCGCCTCAGCCTCGGCGGCCGAAAACTTGGGCACACCGCCCTCACAGGGCACACATTTCTTGGCAGTCAGGTCACAAGCCGTGGGTGTTTCATTCATGAACACAGTGTACCCGCGCCCGTATTCAAATTTGTCGAATTGGAGCCACCACCCCGCAACGCGCCCGTAAACGGGAGCCCGGAGGTGCGACCGGCGGCCGGCGGGCCGCGAAGGCCGCCGGGGGCATGGATGCCCCGCCGGCCGTAAAGATGCCTGGGCAACTGGACGGGGCTCACCAACGACGGCGTCGCTCAGAGTCGCACGTCCAACGCCCAGAACGAGATGACGCAGGTTGGTGGCTCCACGCTCGCCTACTCGAGCACGGGCAACATGACGACCGATGCCCAGGGCCGCACGCTCACGTTTGATGCGTGGAACAGGCTCGTGTCAATGCGAGACGCAAGCAGCACCCAGGTGGCCCGCTACAACTACGACGGGATGAACCGCCGCATCGTGGAGCAGGTCGGCACGCTTGCCGCGCCCAATGCCGATCTGGCACCCGTACGCGATATCTTCTACTCACAGCAGTGGCAGGTGCTCGAAGAGCGGGTCCGCACCACGCCCGGCGTCGTGGCGGCCACAGCCGACACGCGGTTCATCTGGAGAAATGAGGGACGGGAGCGATTTGTCCTCCAAAACTGGAAGGGAAAAGGAAGGGGCAGGCATACGTCCCGCCATTAGGATGACGGTGTCTGGCCATTCCTGCGATTTCTGCCTTGGCAAGCGATCTGCGAAGGCGATAATCGAGGCGAGCAGGGAGAGGCGTTGTGCTTACGACAGTCGTTCCGCGGATCGAAGGTGAAGGCCTGTCCATGACGCGGCGTCTGAGGAGGGCATCAATCAATCGCCTGCCA
>CAYZHH010000232.1:0-6202 GCA_964478275.1 uncultured Candidatus Kuenenia sp. | reverse complement strand
CCCGCTGGAGCCCGCCCGCCATGAGTCGTCTTGCCCTTTTTTCAATCCTTCTCGCTGGCTTTGCATCGGTCCGCATGGCGATGCCCACCGCCACGGCCGCCGAGCGTCCCGAGGGAAGCGTCGCGGACATCGCGGAGCGGCTCAAGACGGGGCTCCGTGTGAAAGCACCGCCGGACGTCGCGTTTTGTGATCGCGTCGCCAAAGCCGTTCGCGAAGGGCGGCTGCCAGAGCGGGTGGTGGACTCGACGTACAACTGGGCCATCGCCCGCGGCAAGAAGTATCCGTTCCCTGCGTTCGAGCATGTGATCACGCTGCAAGCCGCCAAGCTCGGCGTCTCACTCTGACCTCGCGGCACATCGGTCTCGCGACATAGAAGCCCCCGTTGATCAACGGGGGACTGCGGATGGAAGGCTGTCCCGTTTGCCACTACGAGCGGGCTCGCCCAACAACCCGCCGCCCCCCCGCTCTTCGCGAGGGGCTTCCATGACGGTGAACGGTCTGCGGCTCACTCGATGAGCTCGTACACGGCGTAGACGTCGTTGGCGTGCAGCCTTCGGTACGGAAGCTCGTCGATGCCGACGGTATCGAGCGGCACGATCGCGAGCGTCGCCCCATAGCGCGTGGCCACCTCGGCCACGCGCGCTGGCCCGAGCGTCGCCGTCGAGCGAACGCCATTGCTCATCGTGCCGTCGATGGAGAAGCAGTCGATGAGCCGCTTCCGCCAGGCGACGAGCGACAGGGCATCCTGCGGACTGTTCTTCCACGACACCACCTCGCGGCGACCCGTGCGCCACGTGAGCGTCGCCGCCCCGCGGGGGGTGAGCACGCAGGCATCGGGCGGCGCATAGTCACGGACCCACTCGCAGATATCGACCCAGGCAGGTGGATCCACCTTGGCGTCGGCCCGAGACGCCAGCTCGCGGCCAGGCAAGGGCCAGTGCAATGACTCGGCCGCCAGATCGGCCATGAGCAGAAGCGTGGCGATCACTCGCACGAGTGGCGGCGCGAGCGGCATGATCCGCCGACACGCAGCATCATCGGCAAGCACGACCGCAGCGATGATCGCAACCGCGAGGGGCACCACCACATCGCCAAGCCGAAACCAGTAATACCGAAGCAGGCCGTGGGCGAGTGAAGGAGCCCAGGGTTCAGCCAAGGCGATCAGCACGCCCCCAAGCGAGATGCCGAGGGCCGCGAGTGTGAAGGCGTCGAGCCTGCGTCGGGCCGGGCTTGGAGCGACCATCCCGCGAAGCAGCCACCACACGAGCAGCGCGAGCACATGCCGCGCCACAAACCCCGTGGCAAACGTTTGGACAAGGAGATGGTGCGGCAGTCGCTCGACGACGTAGATTCTGGCCGCCTCGTGCCGCATGGCGGCATCAACGCCCGCATTGAGAAGGACGGCGGGCACGACTCCTGCGGCCACACCCAGAATGCCGACGAGCCCGAGCCCCGCTGGCCACGCCCACGAAACGGGGCGTGCCGGCCACGGCCGCTGGACGACGACAGTCGCCGCTGCCGCGACCATCGCCCAGCCACCGACGAGTGGATGAAACGCCGTCGCCCCGCCCATGAGGCACCAGGCCAGCGCGAACCGCCCGCGGACCAATTCGCCAAGCCCGCCGTAGACGAGTGCCCAGGCAAAGACCTTGGCTTCGCAGCCGCCAATCACCCACTCCCCAGCAGCCGTCGTCTGCCGCAGCGCGAGCGAGAAGATCGCCGCCGCGGCAAGCGTGGCCCAGGTCCGCCGGATCTGCGACCACGTCGCCCCGGCGACGGTCGCGGCTGCCAGATGCCAGAAGCCAACCGCCAGCGCGAGCCAGCCCGCAACACGGCCGATCCATGCCGCCGTTTCGAGCGGCAGCCGCGCCGCGAGCGGACCGATCACCAGATAAAAAATGCCGTGAGCATCGGGCGTCTCGAGATAGAAGTCGCCCGCACACCAGCTCGGATCAGCGGCATGCCGCGCCTTCGTGAGATAAGCCGCCTCGTTCACATCGGGCACCGGCCACGCGCCGGCCGCCGCGAAGATTGCCGTGATCGCGATGACCTCGAGCACCGCGCGGAGCCACGACGGGCCACGCGTTGCACCAGTCGAGTTGCCGCTTTCGTCCTTCATTGCGCACGCCTATAAAGAACTGTTTCTTCTGCCCCGCCAGGATACCCGCCATGACCGATCCAGCTCCCGCCCCATTCGGTCCATCGACTGCTGCGGGAGGCAAAGCCCTTCGTGAGGCTGCCCAACACGAGACACTCGGCATCGTGGGCGCTCCGTTTGCCCTCGCAGCCAAGCTCGTGGAAGACGCCGGCTTCGATGCGGTCTATCTCTCGGGCGCCGCCTTCTCGGCCGGGACACTCGGCGTGCCAGACATCGGCCTCTTCCCCCGCGACCAGCTCGTGGAGCAGACGCGGATTCTCGCGCGGGCCGTCACGATCCCCATCGTGGTCGATGCCGACACGGGTTTTGGCGACGCCGCGGAAGTCGAGCGGACCGTGCGGATGCTGGAAGAAGCCGGCGCGGCCGCGATCCAGATCGAGGACCAGCCCGGCGATTTCACCACCGGCGGGAAGCGCTGCGGCCACCTCGGCGGCAAGCAGGTCGTGGACCAGGCTGTGATGACCGATCGCATCGCCGCGGCGGTCGCAGGCCGCCGCGATGCTGGCACCGTCATCATCGCCCGCAGCGATGCCCGAAGTGTCACGAATCTCGACGACTTGCTCGCGCGGCTCCACGTCTACACGTCTGCCGGCGCCGACTGGCTCTTTCCTGAGGCGCTCTTGGCACGCAATGAGTTCGCCCGGCTCGGCCACGAATTCACCGGTGGCCCGCTCCTGCTTGCGAACATGACCGAGTTTGGCCGCAGCCCGCTCGTCTCGATTCCCGACCTCGCCGCCGCCGGCTTCGGTGCCGTGCTCTATCCGGTCACGCTCATGCGGCTGGCGATGAAGGCGATGGAGGCGGGCCTCGCCATGATCTCCGACGAAGGCACCCAAGAAAGCCTGCTCGACCTCATGCAGTCTCGCGAGGAGCTCTACGAGATGCTCGGTTATGATCCGTCCGATCCGGGCCGCCATCTCGCTGGCCCCGCCGCCGCCAGGGAAACACGACCATGACCGCACCGGCTCCATCCACCACCGATTTCGCCAAAGGCCTGGCTGGCGTCGTTGCTGGCCAGACGGCAATCTGCTCCCTCACCGACGGGCTTCGCTATCGCGGCTACGACATCGAGCCGCTCGCTCGTGCCGGTGATTTCGAAGAGGTGGCGTTCTTACTCCTTCATGGAGAGCTGCCGGATGCCGCGGCGCTTGCCGCGTTCCGCAGCCGCGTCGCAAACGCCGCCGCGCATCTGCCCTCGGCTGTCGTCGATGCCCTCGCTCTGCTGGCGACGGCCGAGCCTCACGCCTCGCCGATGGATGCCCTGCGAACCGGCGTGAGCATGCTTGGCCTCGTCGAGAAGGACGACGCGCCCGGTTCGCGGGAAGCGCTCATCGCCCAAGCCGAACGGCTGCTCGGTCAGGTGCCGTCACTCCTTGCCGCTTGGATCGACATGACGAGCGGCCGCCCCGTGGCTCCCTGGCCCGACGCGCCGCTCGCCGCGGCGCTGCTCGAGCGTCTCAGCGGCCACCGGCCAAGCCCAGCCGAAGCCGCGATTTTTGGCACGACGCTCGTGCTCTACGCCGAGCATGAGTTCAACGCATCGACGTTCGTGGCCCGCACGGTCACCTCAACCGGCTCCGACATGCACTCGGCGATCACGGCTGCCATCGGCGCCCTCAAGGGCCCGCTCCACGGCGGCGCCAATGAGAAAGTGCTCGAGATCCTGATGGCGATCGGCTCAGCCGAGCGAGCCAGGCCCTGGGTCGAGGAGCAGTTTGCGGCCAAGCGCGTGGTGATGGGCTTTGGGCACCGTGTGTACAAGGACGGCGACGTGCGGGCCAAGCTCCTCGGCACGATGTGCCGCGAGCTCGTGCAAGGCACGCCAGGCGAGCCGCTCGAGGCCCTGGCTGCCGAAGTCGAAAAGCTCATGCTCGACCGCAAGGGGCTCAAGCCCAACCTCGACTGGCCGGCCGCCCGCGTCTACCACGCGCTCTCACTTCCGGTGAAGGTCTTCACGCCCATCTTCGTCGTGGCCCGGGTGAGTGGCTGGGCCGCCCACGTCATCGAACAGGCCGGCGACAACCGCCTCATCCGCCCGCTCTCCCTCTACACCGGCCACCCGCCACGCGACTACGCCCCGCTTCCGACCAGAAAATAGCGAAAAGGGACTCGGCCCAGGCGGGGCCAGCCCCCTACAAGCCCCTCGCGATAGCGCGGGGGCTGCGGGACGTTGGGCCACCCCGCTGGTGATTGCAAACGGGATGGCCTTCCACCCGCAGCCCCCCGTTTGACAACGGGGGCTTCTATTCCCCAGGCCCCCCGCGCTCACCTACGGCACGCTGGCGGCCTGCTTCGCCGAGGGCTCAGCGACCGTCGGCTCTTGGAGAGGTGGCTCAACTTGCGCCTGCACCGTCACCACGGGCACCGCCCCTTCACCAAGATCGGTCTCGATCTTCAGCTCCTGTTCCACCTTCCCCGGAGCGTTGCCCGCCTGAAATGTGACGGGCAGGATGTGGACACGCGCGGCCGTCGTCTTCGGCTTGCAGGTGAGACAGCCATCGGAGCAGAAGACACCCGTGATCGTAAACTCTCTATTGGCCCGGATGACAACGTTCTTCGTCACCGTCTGCCCGGCCGGCACGGCGCCGAGCGTCAAGAGTTGCGGGCTCACCGTCACCTCCGCGACGACCCGTCCCTCGAAGTCCACGGGAATCTGTGTCGCCCGCGGATCGTTGGTGACGAGGATGAGCTGGCCCTTGATATAGCCCGCTGGCGTCGATGGCTTGAGCTTGGCAACGAGGTCATAGAGCGTCTGCGATCCCGTGACCGTCGGCTTCGAGAGGGTCACTTCGAAGTTTGGATTGGCGCTGCGGATATCTTTGATCTCCCACGGCGAACTGCCGTTGCGAGCGATTCGAATCTGCCGCTCGCTTCCCTTGCCGAGATCGACATTGCCGAGGTCGATGAACGGTGGATCGAACGTGACGTCGCCGCGGATGTTGCCCGCCACGCGCACTTGCACCTCCGCGTAGAACGGCTTGTCGAACGTGACGGTGAGCGTCGCCGCGTGCTGGCCGAGGAACGTGCGGGTGTTGAACGACGCGACGACTTCGGCGGTCTCATGCGTCTTCACCGTATTCTTCGTCACCGAGGGTGACGTGCAGCCACAACTTGTGCGCACGCCCACGACGTGAACATCTTCTTCATAGATGTTGCGAAACTCGAAGCGATATTCCGTCTTCGAGCCCTTGGCCACCGTGCCAAAATTGTGGCTCGTGACGGGAAACATCTTGCGGGCCCACTCTTGAGCCGAGGCAGGGGCCGCGGCGAACCCGCACGCGAGCGCCACCGAAAGTGTCAGGAGGCAAGGCCGAGCAAACACGGTGATTCCTGGCATGGGGCCACGGCGACGAGAGGTGGATGGTGAGCGACGCAACAGTATCGAGCGTAGGGAAAACACTGGTGACAAGTCAATTTTTCGGGGGGGGCACGCCGGCCGAAGTCACCCTGGCACCGAAACCCAGACTCCACCAAGTATCCCACTGCGGAGGTGTCTGGACACCGGATGACAGGCCATTTTCACCGAGAAATTCAGGGGCTGTCGCGATACGACCGATACAGGCCTTGAAGTCTCGTACAATGCTCGAGTCATGGCCGCTCGCTCGGCTGTGTGGCCGAAGGGGCCACCAGGAGCGGGAGGGCGAGACACCCACCGGGGGCGTACTGGTATCGACCGAATGCTGGAGTTACGGATTGCGTGTCGTGGTTGGTCGGCAGGCCACGCTAAAAAGTCGACCAAGCTTCAATTGCAGAAGCACAGTTTTCTCTGGCTGCCTAATTAAGTAGCCCCGAGCGATGGCCCCAGTCGGAAGGGCCTCCCAATCGGTCGCCAAATCCGACTCGCCCCGGTTCACCGCCTAGCACGGCCGGGGTTAAAAAAGTTCCGGGCTGGCTGCCTCGACACCCTGTCGGCCGGGGGTCTGGTGGCGAGATTCAAATTGACCGGACACACACGTAGACGTTCGTAGCAAAACATCACGGGACGCGGGTTCGACTCCCGCCGCCTCCATTCTTTACGGCCGCAGGGGCATCCATGCCCCCTGC
>CAYZHH010000231.1:0-6268 GCA_964478275.1 uncultured Candidatus Kuenenia sp. | reverse complement strand
GGACGTTGGGTTGTTGGGCGAGCCCGCACGTAATTTGAAAACGGGAACGTGTGCCCGCCCGCAGCGCCATGGGCTTCTATGGCCGCGTGCCGAATCGCCTGGGATCTCAATGAAGGTGAGGCATCAGCCGGTGCCGCTGCGGAAGGTGGCGGCGTCGAGGGCGTGGCTCTTCATGAGGCGATAGAGCGTGCCGCGGGGAAGGCGAGCTACGCGGGCGGCGGCGGAGACGTCGCCCGCATGCCGCGTGAGCAGGTCACTCAAAAACTGCTTCTCAAAACGGGCCACATGCTCCGCACGCTTCGCGAAGAAACCGGTATGACTTGGATCAGAAGATGCGACGCGGCCTGCCGCAGCGACCACGTCGTCGGGAAGATCATCGGTGCCGGCCGTCGGCGACCGCGCGAGGGCCACGGCACGTCGCACGACGTTTTGAAGCTCACGAACGTTCCCCGGCCAGTGATATCCCTTGAGGATTTGATAGACATCCGTGGAAAGGCCGCCCGCCAGACGGCCCATCTCCTGGGCGGCACGGTTCGCAAAATGTTCTGCCAGCAGGCCAACATCATCGCCCCGCGCCCGCAGCGGCGGCAGGTCGATCCGCACCACGTTGATCCTATAGAAGAGATCGCGCCGGAACGTGCCGTCGGCCACCATCTGGTCGATCGGCCGCGATGTGGCAGCGACGACTCGCACATCGACAGGTGTTTCCTGACGCGCCCCAACCCGGCGGACCCGCCGCTCTTGGAGCACCCGCAGCAGCTTGGCCTGAAGCGGCAGTGGCAGCTCGCCCACCTCGTCGAGGAAGAGCGTGCCGCCGTCGGCAAACTCGACAAGCCCGATGCGACGGGCGTCGGCACCGGTGAATGCGCCACGCTCGTGACCGAAGAGCTCGCTTTCGAGAAGCGTGTCGGGGATCGCGCCGCAGTCCACCGGCACAAACGGCCCGGCTGAGCGTCGGCTCTGGTTGTGGATCGCGCGGGCCACGAGCTCCTTGCCCGTGCCCGTCTCGCCGGTGACAAGCACATCGACGGAGCTTGCGGCCACCCGCTCGATGAGTGAATACACCTCCCGCATCGGCTGGCTCTCGCCGAGGAAGCCGGCGAAGGAATACGGCCGCTCCACCGCTCGCCTGAGCACCACCTCGGCGGCGTGCCGTCGCGAGTCGGCGAGCAGCCGCACGAGGGCGTCTTCAAGATCGGGCTCGGCCTGCGCGATGTCGAGGTAGTCAGTCGCACCGGCGGTGAGGCAGGCCCGCGCGGCTTCAACGGTGGGCGAATGGTCGAGCACGACCAGCGGCAACTGTGGATCGGCCTCGCGGGCGGCTCGATGGGCCGCGGTGGCGGAGACGCCCGTTCGGGCCGCGATGACCCCAAGATCCCACGAGTCGCGGGCGATCAATTCGACGGCCTTGCCGAGCGACTTCTCGATGCGAACTTCAAGCGGCTGGAGCCGGGCGAGGAGCCGGTCGTAGGGCAGACCCGGGGGGCCGGCCGGATCGACGACGATGATGCGAGGCTGCTGCACAGGCGGCGATGGCGAAGGGGACGCGGGCTGACGGCCTGAAGTGCTACATTACCCGTTTTTCCCGAGGCACCAATTTACCCCATGGCCATCGACACGTACGCCCCGTGCCCGGGCGGCACCGGCAAGAAAATCAAATTCTGCTGCGCCGACCTCGTTAGCGACCTCGAACAGCTCCAGAAGCTCATCGAGGGGGAGCAGATTTCTGCGGCCCTCGATCAGGTGAAACGCGTCTCTGAAAAGCATCCGGGGCGAGCGTGCCTCTTGGCGACCCGTGTGAAGCTCGAGCTCGCCACGAAGCAGTACACCGAGGCGGCGGCCACGAGCCGCGCCTTCCTCGAAGCGTGCCCCGAAAATCCGCTGGCCATTGGGCATATGGCGGTGACCGAGGCGATTGCCGGTCGCATCCAAGAGGCTGCGGCCTCCTTCGACAAGGCGCGGGAAGTGGCTGCGGCTGCGGCTCGCCAGGAGGGCCTGCAGGATGTGACGCCGGAGCTCGCCAAGATCGCCAGCATGCTCGTGCACTTCGCCGCCGAAACGCATCACTCGGGGTTTGGCCAGGCGCTTGTGGAATGGCTCGCCGACAGTGGCCTTGGCAGTGACGACGAGCGGCGGATGCTGGCTGCGGTCGTGGCGTCGCCCGGCATTCCGCCGTGGCTTCGGACGCGGATCCCCCTTGCGGAGATCGCGGGGGACGAATCATGGGGTCCTGATTTTGAAATCGCCCTTGGCCATGCGTGGGCCTGGCGGCTCACGAAGGCGCTCACCGGTTTTCGGAGCCTCCGCGGCGTTGCCGGATCGAGCCCGGCGGTTCACACGAATATCGCCATTCTCTGTGAGATGCTCGCCAAGCCGGTCGAGGCCTCGGAGGCCTGGCTCGCGCTCGCGAAGCTCCCAGACACACCGGCGGACGATGCCATCGAGGCCACCGGCCGCGCGATTGCCCTCGAGACCGAGGCCAACCCCGAGCGGTCGCCTCTCGTGCGATTTTCCAATCGCATCGCACCCCTGGCGGTGCCCACGGGCGAGGCGGGAACGACGGCGCTCGAGCTCCTCGAAGACAAGCTGCGGCAAGTCCCGCAGTGTGAGCCGGCTGGTTTTGATCGTTCGCAGTGGGTCTCACGCAACGCGGCGCCGCCACGATCGGCCTGGCGGGTGTACGAGGCGGGCGGAGGCGATTCGCCGCGGCTGTTGGCGTCGCTGTTGATCTTTGGCCGCCAGACCGACCGCGAGCCCGAGGCGATGCTCCAGGGGCTTACGCCTGATGTGGAGACTGCGTTGCCGGTGGTCGCTGCGGTGGTCGGGTGTTCCTTCGAGGCCGCGCAGGATCTGGCTGGCATGCCCGGCGTCACGCCCACCACCTGGCTGCTCGGCAGTCAGTTCAAGGCAACGCTTCCCACCGCGCAGCCGCCTGCCCCCGCGGCGGGCGAGCCCGCGCTCTTCGACACGGTGCTTGAGTCGCAGCGCCGGCTGGTGGATGACCGGCTCGTGCGTGTGTGGCCCGACACGGCGCTGCCCGAGCTCCTCGGCAAGACACCGCGGGAGGCGATGGCCGATCCAGAAGGGCGTCGGCGAGTGGCCGCGCTCGTGACTGAGGGGGAGACCACATCCCGCCGAGGGGATGTGAGCGCCGCGTGGGGCAGGCTGCGCGAGTCGCTGGGGCTGCCCGAGCCGTCGCGAATCACCACCGGCGAGCCGCTTGGCGGGCTGGCGCCGATGCGGTGGCACCGTGTCGATTTCGCCGCGCTCCCGATCGACCAGCTTCGCGGGGTCTTCGTGATGGCGATGGACGCTGGCTTTGAATTGGCGGCGGAACGGGCCGCTACCGAGCTCGGCTCGCGGCCCGACGCCACCCCAGAAGACCGCTGGGAGTCGCTGGGGTTCGAGCTCGAACGCGCGGAAACGAGCGTCCGCAAGCTCGAGCTGATCGCGGCTCTTCGGCCGATTGCTCGCGAGCTGAAGGCAAGCGACGGCTCGCTCGACGTGACGGAACTGCGGGTGAGGATGCAGCGGGGCGATGAAACCGATGCCATGCGGCTGCTCGATCACATCAGCCGCGAGCATGCGGCCGACCGTCAGGTGATGCAGGCCGTGGCCGAAACGCTCATGGAAGCGGGTGTCGATCTCCAGGCGCTGGCCGCGCGAAGCGGTGCCGGCGGGCCCGCTCCGGCTGCTGCTGCGTCATCTGCTGGCAAGCTCTGGACTCCGGGAGGCGAGCAGCCATCGGCCGGTGGTGAAAAGAAAACGATTTGGACTCCTGGCAGTTGACGAACTCCTTCGACACGGCGTGCATGCGGCGGGCGGTCGAGCTTGCCCGCTTGGGCGAAGGCCATGTTGAGCCCAATCCGATGGTGGGCGCGGTGATCGTCTCGGCTGGCGGTGAGGTCGTAGGCGAAGGCTTTCATGAGCGGTTTGGCGGGCCGCATGCCGAGGTAGCGGGGCTTGCTGCGGCGCGCGAGGCGGCGCGCGGTGGCACGCTCTATGTGACGCTCGAGCCCTGCTGTCATCACGGCAAGACGCCGCCCTGCACGGAGGCGATCATGGCAGCGGGTATTCGCCGCGTGGTCGTGGCGGCTGGCGATCCTTTTGAAGCGGTGGCTGGAAGGGGGCTTGATGCCCTTCGCGAAGCAGGGCTCGTCGTCGAGACGGGCCTCTGCGAGGAAGAAGCTCTGCGGCTCACGGCGTCGTATCGGATGCTCGTCACGCATGGCCGGCCGTGGGTGATTGCGAAGTGGGCTGCGAGTCTTGATGGGGTGCTCGCGGCGCCGCTAGGCGGGGAGCGCTGGATCTCGTCGCCCGAGTCGCGGGCGATCGTCCATGAGCTACGAGGCCGCGTGGATGGGATTCTGGTTGGCATCGGCACGGCGCTTGCCGATGACCCACTGTTGTCAGCGAGGCCGGAGGGCCCGCGACGGGCGGTGCGGGTGGTCCTCGATTCGACGGCGCGGCTGCCGCTCGAGAGCCAGCTTGTGGGCACGGCTCGCGAGTGGCCCGTGCTTGTGGCGGTGGGGCCAGCGGCCGATCCTGGCCGTGTCGCGGCGCTCGAGGCCGCGGGCTGCGAGGTTCTTCCGTTGGTGCAGGCGAGCGAGGGCCAGCGGCTTGCAGCCCTGCTTCAGGAAGCGGGCCGGCGACGCTGGACGAACCTGCTTGTGGAAGGGGGCGCCGCGGTCCTCGAAACCTTTTTCGTCGAGCAGCTTGTAGATGAAATATGGTCGTTCACCGCCGCCAAGGTTTTTGCCGCCAGCGGTCGTGGCGTGGTCGCGGGCGATCCTACTGATTCAGGTGTCGCCGCGCCGCGATTGCCCGAGCCTCCGCCGCTTATTATCGAGGGCGTCCAACATCCTGGCGGCGACCTCTTTGTGCGTGGCCTTGTCCGCCGCGACGCACCCGACGAGCGAGTGTGGGCACACTGAATCGGCCGTAGCCTCGGCGCCCTGTCGCTGGCGATACCAGCGACCCCGCCGCCGGCCCCCGTGCGAGGTGATTCGCTCACAATGTTCCCTCCGCTGCTATGCCGCATTGTTGCTCGATAGCGTCCGCGAAAAACATGCCTGTAACCGCTCGCAACCCGTTGCCCCATCGCCACTTGCAGCCAGCTGCCACAAAGTGGCATAATCCCGCTGCGAAGAAAAAAAGGGGCCGCTACGAGGGGCCGCATAATTAAGAGTTCGGGGCAAGAACTTCGACATGGGAATCGTCGCATGAGCAAGATGCTGCACGCGAAGGTCGTCCGGTAGCTGTTGCCGCTCCTGTTGTTGGCTTGTGGCTCCGGCTGCGTGGTCGTGGTGAAGGGTCACTCTCCCATCGTGTTTTATGACGCGTGGTCGGCCGACTATGTGGAGGTGAGTTGGGCGGCAACCGTAGTCGCCCTATTGTTGCTGGTTGCCTCCTCGGCCGCGCTCGGGGCGACGGGCTATTGGTTCGTAAAACATCGATGGTTGGCCGAGAGCCGATCGCCTGAAGAGTCGGGCATCGGTGATTCGCCATCGCCCCAAGAGCCAAGTGCCGCTGAGCGACGGACATGAAGGCGGCCCGATCGATGTCGGGTTGGCCCCTTGCGATATGCTGCAGCCCCTAACCAAGCGATGCAGACAGACTCGCGCTGGCGTCCTGCGGAATGGAAACTCCTTTGGCTGCGAGCTGCTGCCGCTATGTTCGCCGCCAGCTCGCAACCGCTCTTTCCAACCAAGCTTCTTTCGCTCAACCCGGCCCAATAGCTCGCACGGGTTTCAGGATGGACGCGCACCCAGCCAGCATGACGCCCCAGCCTGACTCCCCCTTGGTTCGCTTTGGCGGCATCGGAGCGGGATCGGAGCGGGATCGTGTGGCGACGCAGGCTGAGCACGACGAAGCATGGAGGCAATGTTGCGTCACCCGAGAACCCGCTGGCCCACTTTGCTCAAACGTTCTCGCACCGGTCTACGCACCGCCAGTTCTCGTTCTTTCGTCATCGAGCTGGCCCTTAGTTCAGCCGTGCGTGCTTTCGAGCGAGGAGGCCAGAGAGTCGCTTGCCGGGGCTGTCATCGCGCTCAAGCAAGAAAATGAGAAAATGAGAATTTGCCGTAGGGTCGCCGCCTGTTGCCCATAGAGAGAAGGGCGGTGGATGGCTTGGGGCTGCTGGGTTCTGGTATGGCTCCCCGCGTGTTCGGCGTCTGTTGGGCGTAGCCGGTGCTGGGCCGGGTCGTGGGGGCCCAGGATCAGGATCAGGCGAGTCAGACCGCAAATCTCAGAGCCGGCCCCTGTCTGC
>CAYZHH010000230.1:0-6271 GCA_964478275.1 uncultured Candidatus Kuenenia sp. | reverse complement strand
GGAATCGCCATTTGCCCGGCCACCGAGTTTGCTCCCGAGCTTCTGGCTGGAGAAGGGCTCCTTGCCGGCCGCCCGCTCTCGCGAAAGCAGCTCGCCGATGTCGCGTTTGGCTGGAAGCTTGCCAAGGAGCTTGGCCGGCTCGACATTGGGCAGACCGTCGTGGTGAAAAACCAGGCGCCGTTCGCGCTCGAGGCGATCGAGGGCACCGACGAATGCATCCGCAGGGCCGGTCAGCTCTGCCCGGCTGGCGGAATGACGGTCGTGAAGGTGGCAAAGCCTCAGCAGGATCTCCGATTCGACATGCCGACGATCGGCATCGGCACGCTCGAATCGATCCATGCCGCCGGGGCGCGAGTGCTGGCCATTGAAGCCGGGCGAACAATCCTCGTGGACCGTCCGCGCCTTGCCGACTTTGCCTGGGCCAATGGCATCACGATCGCGAGCTTTTGTGATGCCGGAGGCCAAGCCGCCATCGATTCCGCCGCCGCGGCGTGACACGGCTTATACTGCCGGCATGAAATTCTCGCGCTTGCTGCTCGCGGCAGTCTTCATCGCGTGGTCTTGGATCGGCACGACCACCGCGCGAGCCCAGGACTCGGCCGGCGCCGCGCCTGCCCCACCGTCGAAGTCGCGGCCCTCGCCCTTGGCCATCGACATGGATGTCGATACTGCGGCCGTGATTCCGCCAGCCGCAACGCATCACATGGGCCGCGAGATCGCCCAGACCATGCACTACACGGGAGCCCCCTGGCTCGTGCGCGAGAGTCGCCAGCGGGAGGAAGATTGCCGGCTTCTCCTCGAGGCACTCGAGATCAAAAAGGGTCAGAGGATCTGTGACCTGGGATGTGGCAACGGCTTTTACACGCTCGAGCTTGCCCGCCGCGTTGGGCCCGACGGCGTGGTGTATGCCGTGGATATCCAGCCGGAGATGCTCCGCATGCTCGCTCGCCTGGCGGCGGAGGAGGGGCTCACGAACATCAGGCCGATCCTCGGAACCTTTGTCGATCCCCGGCTGCCGAAGGGCGAGGTTGATGTCGTCTTGTGCGTGGACGTCTATCACGAGTTCTCCCATCCGGAGCAGATGCTTGCCCGCATGCGGGAAAGCCTCGCGAAAGGGGGGCAGGTCGTCTTGGCCGAGTTTCGCGGCGAGGATCCAGCCGTGCCAATCAAGCCACTTCACAAAATGTCCAAGGCACAGATCCGGGCTGAACTCGAGCCGGCTGGGTTCCGGGTGGCTCGGGAATTCGACCGTCTGCCCTGGCAGCACCTTGTGTTTCTGGAAGCAAAACCGGGCCCCTGACGCCATTGTTTCCAAAAAAGGCGTTTTTCTGGGGGTGTGAAAAATCGGTTTTGGTTCGTGCGCCTCTGTTGCATCGGTTAGAGAATCGAACGATACTGACACATGTCAGGGCAACAGCCACCGGCCCCCATTTCGATGGGGATCGGGGGGCTCAGAATTACGAGGTTGCGCTCCATGTCGATCCGGCCCATGAGCTTCCGTGCGGCTGATTGCGCCGGTCGTAATCCGCGTGGCGGTTCGCTCGACCCCGCCATCGTTGCGGATTTGACCGCGGCCCCGCGCGGCGCCTCAGGCGAGATCGACACGAACTGGGTGCTTGGCTCGAATCCTGCCATGCGGCGGATCGCCAAGTCGATCCAGCGTGCCGCTGAAGTGGAATGTACGGTGCTCGTCTGCGGCGAAACCGGCACCGGCAAGGAGCTCTGGGCAAGGCTGCTCCACCGCAGCGGGCCGCGTCGGAACAAGGCCTTTGTGCCAGTCAACTGCGCGGCGCTCACGCCATCGCTGGCCGAGAGCCAGCTGTTCGGTCACGAGAAGGGTGCCTTTACCGGTGCGGCCGGGAAGGCGCTTGGTATCTTCCGGGCGGCCGAGGGAGGCTTGGTCTTTCTCGACGAGATTGGCGAGATGCCCGCGGAACTCCAGCCGAAGCTGCTCCGTGTGCTTCAGCAACGCGAAGTGCTCCCCGTGGGCGCGAGCGAACCGGTGCCGATCGATGTCCAAATCGTGGCTGCTACGAATCGCGATCTCGAGAAGGACGTTGAGAAGGGCACGTTCCGCGAGGATCTTTACTACCGGCTCAACATGATCGAGTTGCGGGTGCCTCCGCTTCGCGAGCGGCCCGAAGATATCCCGTCGTTCTTGGAATTTTTCTCGCAGAAGTTTGCCGACCGCTACCACCAGTCGGTCTGGGTTCCCTCTGCCGAGCAGCTCGCCGCATTTTGCTCGTTCGAATGGCCTGGCAATGTGCGTCAGCTCGAGCATGCGATCGAACAGGCGTACGTGCTTCAGACAGAGCCGGCGGTTCCTGTGCTGGGTTCATCACGTGCGGCTGGGTCAGGGCGGCTGCCCTGCCTCGACCTTGCGAAGCTTCGGGAGCGTGCCATCCGCGAGGCGCTCGAGGTTACCCGCGGCCACAAGGCGAACGCCGCCAAGCTGCTCGGTGTTCACGCCAACACAATGACCCGTCTGCTCAAGGAGCTTGACGGTGAGGCTGCCGCCGGCACAGCCGAGTGATTGGTCGGCCGCGATTCAGTGGGGGCGGCAGGTGCCGTCGTCACACGTTCCAGCGATCCGGTAGCGATTGCGGGCGATGAGGCGGTAGAGCCAACTCCACATCGGTAGGCTGCCTGGCAGGTGCAAGGGGATCGCCAGCGGCCAGAGGAGCGGGAGCCGCCGCGAGAGCAGTCGGAGCGATCGGACGCCTCGATAGACCTGCCCGCTCCGGTCGACCACGATCATTTCCTGCATGAGGTCTTCCAGTGGAATCTCAGGGAAGTCTTGCGCCACCCGCGGGTCGTGGAGCGAGACAAGCTCGAGACGACCAGTGACATCGAGCCGCCTGAGGATCGCGATCTGACTACGGCAGAACCGGCACTTTCCGTCGTAGAGCACGACGTCGCGATGGGGTTTGGTCGACGTCGTGAGAGTCGCGGTCATGGGAGCCAAGTCCTCGAGCCTGCCCGCTTTCAACCGCAGCCGTGGACGTGGACCAACGAGACATCCCTGGCGGCCGAGTGTCCAGCCTACTCCGACGTCTGGCCCGTCGTGGCAGGGAGGTGGCAGAAGTGCAGGATCGTCGCCGCGCCCACCGAGAGGAGTGTCCACGGCATCCAATCGGGAGCTCGAAAGACCGACTCACCTCCGCTCATGCCCACGACGACGGCCGAGTCGATGAGCAGCATCTCGACACCGACCACGCAGGCAAAGATGCCCGAGGCCAGAAAGAAGCTCTTCCACATGGTGCAGTCTGCCGGGATGCGCAGTCGGGGAAGGGTCGGAATCACCAGGCTTGCCGCCAGGGCAGGCCGAGCCTTGTCTACGGGGAGCATCGGCTTGTCAGTGGCAAAACGAGAGCGGGATGGCTGGGCGTGCGGATTGTGACGGCGCGGGTCATTCTCCGTGGCCCTTACGCTTCGGCGGCGCCCGCCGCATCGTGATCGTCGTTGGCGATGGGACGTGGAGGCCGCCGCTCGGTTGCGGTGCCAGGCACGATCTGGGGCGCGGCTGTGGACCCCTCGACCAGCCCGCGCAACTCCGACCCGTCGATGACCTCGCACTCGATCAGCCGTCGAGCGACCGCCTCGAGGGCACCTCGGCGAGCCGCGAGGATCCCACGCACGCTCTCAATCGCGGCGTCGATGATCCGCCGCACCTCTTGGTCGATCTCGCGGGCGGTCTCCTCGCTGTGGCTGCGGGCGGCCGGGAGGTCGGCACCGCCTGAGGCGAGGAACGGAGACCTCGTACTCTCCCGGTAGTTCACGCGGCCGAGCCTACTCATGCCGTAGTCCATCACCATGGCCCGAGCGAGATCGCTTGCCCGTTCGAGGTCGTTCTGAGCCCCGGTGGAGATGTCCGCATAGACCAGCTCCTCGGCGATCGTGCCCGCGAGGAGCACCTGGATGCGGCTTTCAAGCTCGCTCTGCGTGAGCAAGTAGCGATCGTCCTCGGGCCGCTGCATCGTGTAGCCGAGCGCCGCCAGTCCGCGAGGAATGATCGACACCTTGTGGACGGGATCGGTGTTGGGCAGCGAGAAGGCCACGAGCGCATGGGCCGATTCGTGGTAAGCCACGCGCTTCTTTTCGTCTTCGTGGATCACCCGTTTCTTTTTCTCGAGCCCCGCCGTCACCCGCTCGACGCCCTCGTTGAAGTCCTCCATGCCCACGGACGACTTGTTGTTGCGGGCCGCCAGCAGGGCCGCCTCGTTGACGAGGCTGGCAAGATCCGCGCCGACGAAGCCGGACGTAATACGGGCAATCTGCCCGAGCTCGACGGCCGGGTTGAGTTTGACGTTGGCCACATGCACCCGGAGGATTGCCTCCCGGCCACGAACATCGGGACGGTCGACGAGGACGTGCCGGTCGAACCGGCCGGGCCGCAGGAGTGCCGGATCGAGCGTCTCGGGGCGGTTCGTGGCCGCGAGCACGATCACGCCCGAGTTGCTGCCGAAGCCGTCCATCTCGACAAGCAGGGCGTTGAGTGTCTGCTCGCGTTCGTCATTGCCACCGACCATGCTCGAGCCTCGTGTCTTGCCGAGCGCGTCGAGCTCGTCGATGAAGATGATGCAGGGCGCCTTGGCCGTCGCCTGCTGGAACATGTCCCGCACCCGCGCGGCGCCCACGCCCACGAACATTTCGACAAAGTCACTTCCCGAAAGGCCGAAGAAGGGAACGCCCGCCTCACCGGCGATCGCCTTGGCGAGAAGCGTCTTCCCGGTTCCCGGAGGGCCGACAAGCAGAACTCCCTTGGGAATGTGGCCGCCGAGAACCTGATACTTCTCCGGGCTTCGCAGGAACTCGACGACCTCCCGCAATTCCTCGACAGCCTCGTCGATCCCGGCAACATCGTCGAAGGTGATGCCAAGATCCTCTTGGGCATACATCTTGCCGCGGCTACGGCCGAAGGCCATTGGGCTGCCGGCGCCGCCCAGCCGGCGAAGCATCAGGTAGAAGAAGACGCCAAAGAGGCCGGTCAGCACGAGCATCGGCATCCAGCTTCGCCACGGGCTCGGCGGGTCTTCGTAGCGGAAGGGCACGTTGTTTTCGTTGAGTAGCCGCTTCAGCTCCGACTCCGATGTCTCACTCGGAAGTTTTGCCGTGCGAAACCGGCGATCGACGCCGCCAGCAGGCGGAGGTGTCTCAGTGCCGACGGTGTCGTCGGTTGGGTCGCGTTCGACCGCAAGCTCGCGCAACCTCCCCGAGACTTCAAAGGCCCCAATCACTACATCACGGAGGTCGCCGAACGGAGCCGCCCGCGAAGGATCGTCCCCGGGAGTGACCGTCAGGAAGCGATCCTGACCCGTTGCCGACGTCGCGCGGACGAGCTTCTGGAGGTCGCTGTACGAGATTCTCAGCTCTGGCGTGGTGCCAACGAGACTGATGGCGAACAAGCCGGCAACGCCAACGGCCAAGAGCGACCAGACGAGGTTGCCACCCAGGGAAGGCTTCCGATCGTTCGGCCGCCGCGACGGCTCCCGCTTCTTGGTCATGCCTGTCGTCCTGAGAGAAACTTGATCAGGGTCCAAGCGAGGGGCTAGCACCCGACAAGAAACCAATCGTATGCCGAGCCTATTCCGCAGACAAACGGGGTGCTTGTGGTAGGCATGATCCGATGGGGGGCAGCTGGCAGTCCGTTATCCGCATTGGAAGTTCCCCCTTCCGTTCGACTAAACTATTGCGGTTTCGTCAGCCCTCGGCCTGCCTCCCTTATGCCCGTTTCCCCACGCGAGCCGACCGACGGGCATGGTCTGCACCGTCCGGATGGTGGTTCAGGGGGGCGTGGCGACGTTCTGCGGGTCGCCGTCCTCGGCTCGACTGGCAGCATCGGCACGAACACCCTCGATGTCATTGCCTCATCGGGGGGCCGGCTCGTGCCCTATCTGCTCGCGGCCCACTCGCGCATCGCGGCCCTGCTCGAGCAGGCCTGGCGGCTGCGGCCGCGCTGGGTCGTGGTCACTGATCCTCTCGCGGCCAATGAGATCGGGCCTGGGAGTCTGCCGGAAGGCACTCGGCTGGCGACGGGGCCTGAGGCCCTCGACGACCTCGTCGCCGACCCTGCGATTGATCGCGTGGTGTCCGCGATCGTAGGAGCCGCCGGACTTCGGAGTACGTGGGCAGCCATCGGAGCCGGCAAGACGGTAGCGCTTGCCAACAAGGAGACGCTCGTGATGGCCGGGCCGCTCGTCATGCGGCGGGCCGCCGAGACGGGTGCTCAGATCATCCCGGTCGACAGCGAACACTCGGCCATCCATCAGGC
>CAYZHH010000229.1:0-6323 GCA_964478275.1 uncultured Candidatus Kuenenia sp. | reverse complement strand
CGGCGGCTCGGCCTCGGGGACCATCCCGTCGCCACGCTCGTCGAGGATGAACTTCGAGCGCACCTCCGCTATGCATGGCCCAGACCGCGGCGCATCTGGTCGATCATGTCATTCCACCAGTCCCCGTCCGGCAGTGGGTGATCTTCGTACCGAAGCGACTGAGATGGTTCCTCGGTGAGCGGCCCGAGGCCGTCGCCGCCCTCACAAAGATCTTCATGCGCGAAGTGGAGCGGCTTGTGCGCGGGGCCGCAGACGACATGCTCGCATGGGAGCACTGCGGGTTTTCGATCGACACGAGCGTGCGGAATTCGCTCGACGACCGCGACGTACCGAGCTACACCAAAAGCCTGGAGCATCTCGTGCGATACTGGGCCCGGCCCGCGGCTCACGGCTCACGGCTCACGGTCATCGGTCGCCGCGACAACGGCGCGGAGCGCATCCGCTACACCCTTCCGCGGCACAAACGTGGCCAGTGGATCGGGCCGGGGCGAAACAAGAAGGCGACGGCCCCCGACTCGCAAGGTGTTGTGAACCTCACGCCTCATGATTTTCACAAGACACGTGTGAGCCCGATCGTCTACGCTCAGGTGCCGGTTGGCCCGTAGCAACACGTTGCGAGAGTGCCGTTGACCGCCCTAGCCTTTTGGCGCCGCTAGCCGATACTCAAGCCGTCTTGGCGAGGAATAAAGGGGGCAGCAAGCCGACGAAGCCACGGGAGAACGTCTTGAACCCGCACGCTATGTGGAGCACAATAGCTACGAGCATCCACATGGCCGGAGGTGACGAGTGAAGACCGTCCAGATGACGCTTGACGAAGAACTTGTCCAAATGGTTGACCGCGTTGCAAGGAAGCTTGGCCAGAGCCGGTCTGCGTTCACCCGCGACGCCCTCCGAGAGGCCTTATCCCGTTTGCGGGTACGTGACCAGGAGAACCGGCACCGCAGGGGGTACGAGCAGCACCCGGTGGCCGACGACGAATTCGCTGCATGGGAGTCCGAACAATCGTGGGGTAATTCGTGAACCGTGGCGAGATTCGCTGGTACAAGTTTCCGCACCCCGATAAAAAGCGACCGGTGCTCGTCCTCACTCGCGATTCGGTACTCGCATACCTTGGCGAGGTAACCGTCGCCCCCGTCACAAGCACCATCCGTGACATCCCCTCTGAAGTCGTCGTGTCGGTGCAAGATGGCATGCAGCGAGAGTGTGCCATCAACTGTGATCGCCTTCAGACGGTGTCTAAGGCGAAAATCGGGGCGTTGATCACGACCCTCTCACCAGCCAAACTCGCCGCGGTCGCGCGAGCGATCCGCTTTGCAATCGATCTCTGAAGGTCGGCAGTGGTTGCCGAGCTATTGACGCCGCGAGGAAACCGCCGCCGCATCGCGAATGCGAGTTACGCTTCCTGTCCGTCAGCGACGGCTCGAGCCTGACCCCGAAGGAGGCGGCGAGGCGGGTCGTGACGAACTTCCGCCAGGGCCAGCCGGTACGGCCGCTTGCGGGCGGGTAGCCCCCATCGCCTCGTACGTGGCGGAATTGGCAACGAACTCCCGCTGCTGGTCTGCCGAAGGGAAGCGATACCGCAGGCCCGTGTGAACCGTCGTGAGCTCGGGTTGCCCGGGCATCGCCGGAAAGCTTGACGGGCTTCCCGGATGCATCCCGCGTCAGCGGCTCGGCCCCTCGCCGCCGTTCTCGACCGCCGTCAACAGATGGGCAGCAGCAGCCGGACAGCGACAGAGTTGAGGGCGGCGAGGCCGAGGTTCGTGGGCCAGCGACCGTCGCGACCACCACATGCCCACCACCCGGCGGCGTGACTTCACATCGTGTCTACAGCCAGTTATCGACCGTCTGCTCGAGCTTGGCCTCGCTGGCGAGCTCGCGGAGTTTGTCCATGGCCCTGCTTTGAATCTGTCGAATTCGCTCTTTGCAGACGCCCATCTGGGTGCCAAGTTCACGGAACGTGCGCGGGGTTTTGCCATCGAAGCCGAATCGGGCCACGACGATCTTGCGTTCCCGCGGCTCGAGCTCAGCGAGAAAGTCTGCGAAGACCTGCTTGAGCATCGCGATTTGCTCGGAGGAGCAATATTCCGTGCTCAACGGCTTCTCTGCCCGATCGCGAAGCGGCTCATCGTCGTTCACAAAACGCTTGCGGTGCTGCCGGCCCTTGTCGGAGAGGCGAAAGAAGTGCCGCTGAATGGCATACGTGGCATACGTGCTGAAGCGGTTCCCCAATGCAAAATTGAACTTCTCAACCGACCGCATGAGGGCGAGGTTGCCTTCACTCACCAACTCGTCGAGCGACCAGGTGGCATCGACGAATTTCTTGGCGATCGACACGACGAGTCGGAGGTTCGACGTAATGAGAATCGCCTTGACCGTCTCGGCCTCGGCGAGCAGTCCTTCGACTCGCTCGATCTGTTTGAGCGATGCCCGACGCTTATCGAGCCTGGCACGGAGCTTCGATGCCTTGAACTTGAGCCAGTTCATCCTCCGGAAATAGAACTGCTCTTCTTCCTTGTCCAGCAGTCGCGTCTTGTAGAGGCTGGCGATATACGGCGTGAGGCCAGCCCCGGAGGGGGTCGGGCCGTCAAAACGCTCGAGCGGCACAGCCGCCGACGCCGGCGGGACGCTGGCCCGCCGCTCGGAGTCGGCCTTCAGGAACTGCCGACAGGGGATGAACTCGATGGCAGCAGCGAAGAAGGCCTCGCGACGAGCCCGCATCTGGGCACGCTTCGCCGCTTTCTCAGCTTCATGGCCCGCAGTGGCGGCATTGTGAGTTTTTGCCGACGGGTGAAGACGGCTGGCAGCCGCCTTCCGAGGATTGGCAATGGCGATCATGCGGATTCTCACGAACGTGCGGGGAAGATCATGTCCGCAAGAAAAACCGCAGCGAGTCGCGGGCACTAACAGGGTCGACCGCAAAACCCTCAGCCGCAATATCGTGCGGCCTTTTCCCGTCGCTTATCGCATCCGTCGGCGAAGCCGGACCAGCGGAATGGCTGCCGCCCCCAGCGCCAGGAGGGCGTAGGTGGAGGGCTCCGGCACGGGCACGAGGTTGTCCTGCACCCAGGTGGCCGCGTCGCCGTGCGCGATCTCGAAGTCAGCCAACTCCGTCGGCGTGAGCAAGCTTGGATCGAGTGCACCGTACACAAAATAGATCGAATCGCTGGCCGAGTAGCCCGCCATCTCAAATTGGAGCGAGTAGAGGTAAAATCCCTGATCAGGAGCACCGCCGAGATTGTCGATCGATGTGTAGAGATGGTTGTGAACCACACCAACACTTGACGTGGTCTGAATGGTGTTACCGGCCACGACGCTATTGGTCGAGCCGTCAATGCCTACTGTCCACCCGCCCCCACCCGGCCTGGTGAGATCAAGACCGTAGCTCGACGCGATCGGAGCAAAGTCGACCGCCCCGACGCCATCCCAGAAGAAGAGATTTCGGGAGTCGACCCCAATCGTGATCGGCTGGAAGTTGAACGTGAGGTTTGTCGATGCGGCTAGCGCTGTGTAAACATTCGCCGGCGTCATCGAACCGCTATTGAGGAACGTCTGGCTGCCCGCCCGGAAGCCTGGCTCACCCGGAGCCTCGCTCTCGTAAGGCGCAGCGCCCGTTCCAACGACCTCACCCTCGAACACTCGCATTTGTTCCGCCGGAACGATGGCGGTGCCCAGGACGTCATCGAAGCCACCGATCACGAGCTGTGTCCCAGGACCGTTGCTCGTGACGAAGACGTCGTAGTGCTGTGCGAACCCCAGATTCGCACCACTTGCAAGCATCATCGTGACCGCTGCGGTCAGCACCATGCTGGCAGATCGTCGACGGAATGAACGCATGGCAATCATCTCCCTTTTTTGTGAATCAAACGGCCTAACCACGCCAGCAGCAATGCAACTCATTTGCATATACTAGCAGCCTCGACGGCCTTGTCAACACTCAGTTGCAAAAACCAAAAGAGGCAACGAGCACGCAGGAAACACCATGACTTCCAGAACGATCGTCACTTCGGCGTGGTGAAGTTGTCGTTCTTCTTCTGCGTGACGGCCCACTCCGCGAGCGTCGTCTCGGGCACGAGATCCACGTGCCAGTCGGCATACAGGATGTGCGTGCCGTCCGCATGCCGCCGCGTCGCGATATCACCCTCAATCCGGCCCATGACGAGTCGCCTGGCCAGGTTGAGGGTCGTGAACCAGGCATGGTTATGAACATGGTCGGAATCGATGGTGGCCGGCTTGTGGTCGGCCAGTTCAAAGCACACCACGGTCTTGGACGTCGCCTGGAGCCGGTTGCGATTGGTCACGGCGAGGGTTGCCGGCTCGCTCGTGAGATAGGCGTTCATGACGTAGCTCGAAAGCCTGGCCTCGAGCCGCTCCTGCGTTTTTTGATCGTCGGGGCAAATGCGGACAGCGTCGACGCTTTCCATGAACGGCGCGACCGTATAGATCCACGAATCATCCTCGTCGCCTGTGTGCGATGTCTCGGGAAAACGTCCGCGGTGGGTGTCGCAAAACATCCCCATGGCAAGGCCGACCTGCCTGAGATTGCTGGCACACTGCGTCCGGCGGGCGGCGGCGCGGACACTCTGCACTGCCGGAATGAGAAGCCCGATGAGCGTCGCGATGATCGCGATCACCACGAGCAACTCCACCATCGTGAAGCCACGATCGCCGGCACGGACAGCGGTTTTCATGACGGCTACGCAGGAGGGTTGTGGCACAGGTGCAATGATGTTGCTTTATACCCCCCGCTTGCGACAGCCGCAACTGAGGTGCGAATGGGCAAAGACGACGCCTTGTGGCCAGGGCAATCTCGTATGATTCCCTGCCTTCGAGGGGAGCTTCGGGATGACAGGCCGAGACGCCGAAATGGTGATGTGGCTGCACGGCCAGCAGGCCCGCCTGCTGGACAGGGCGATCGGCTGGGCAAAAATCAGCTCCTATAGCCTCGATCCGGCCGGCCTTGCCCGCACGGCGGATGCCATTGCCTTGGCCTTTGGCACATTCGCAGCGGTTCGCCGCACGCCGGTGTCGCCCCGGCGCCAGATCGACGATCGCGGCCGCGAGGTCATCCAGCCGCTGGGCGACGTCCTTTCGATCCGCCATGTGGCACCGCGGGAGCGGCTCAGCATCCTCCTCGCGATTCACTACGACACGGTCTACCCCCCAGAGGACCAGCCCCCACGGATCGAATCCGCTGATGAGGGCAAGAAACTTCGCGGCCCGGGTGTGACCGATGCGAAAGGAGGGCTCGTGGTCCTCCATGCGGCGCTCGAGGCCTTCATGCGATTCGGTGCCACCGACGAGCTTTCGTGGGAGGTGCTCCTCAATGCCGACGAAGAGCTGGGCTCGCCCAGCTCAGCACCACTGCTCGCGGATGCAGCCGGCCGCCATGACCTCGGGCTCGTCTTCGAGCCCACCCTCGACGAGGCTGGCACGCTCGCGGCAGCCCGCAAAGGCTCAGGCAACTTTTGTGTTGTGATCCGTGGACGGGCCGCCCACGCGGGCCGAGCCATCGCCGATGGCCGCAACGCCGTCGTGGCCGCGGCAAGGCTCGCCACCTGCCTGACTGCCCTCGGCGACCAAGGCCACGACGTGACGGTCAACGTGGCAGCCATTCACGGTGGCGACGCTCTCAACGTCGTGCCCGACCTCGCCGTGCTGCGGCTCAATGTGCGCGTGGCGACCAAGGCCGATGCTGCCTGGCTCACGATGAGGCTGGAAGAGGCGGTTGCCGCCGTCGATCAGCGCGATGGCTTCTCGGCGACGCTTACGGGCGGCTTTCACGGCCCACCCAAGCCGCTCGACGCCCCAACCGAGCGGCTCCTCGACCACGTGGCCGCCTGCGGCCGCGACCTGAGCATCACGATCACGGCGAGGCCCACCGGCGGCGTGTGCGACGGCAACAAACTGGCGGCAGCCGGCCTGCCCACGCTCGACACGCTTGGCGTCCGCGGCGGAGGCATTCATAGCCCGGAGGAATATCTTGTCGTCGCTAGCCTCGCTGAACGGGCCGCTCTCACGGCAGTGCTGCTAGCCCGCCTGGCAGATGGCTCACTCGCGTGGCCGCGCCGCGGCTCGCCCACAGAAAACGCTCGAGACGACGGCCCTGGGACGTCCCCATCATGCTCGTAATCCGCCCGGCCACGCCTGCTGATCTCGACCAACTCCTCGAGCTCGCCGGCCTCACGTCGTTTGGCCTCACAACCCTGCCACGCGATCCCGACTTCCTCCGCCGCCGCATCCGCGACTCCGAGCGGGGCTTCGATCGGATCGCCGATGCCGAACCTCGCGGGGAGTCCTATCTCCTGGTGATGGAAGAATCGCAG
>CAYZHH010000228.1:0-6337 GCA_964478275.1 uncultured Candidatus Kuenenia sp. | reverse complement strand
ATCGAGATGCTGCCGCCCAGGCCGCGGGTGCATAGCCACTTCTTCACGCGACCTACAACGGCGGCGACGGCGGCGCCGCCACCCCGTCCCGAAACGCCCGCGCCGCCGCGTCCGCGCACTGCGTCTCGCCCGCCGTCGCACCGCACGCGGATCGGGCCACCGCGGGATGTCGTTAAGTCGTCTGAACGGTTCTTCTATTTATTACAGCCCGATCTCGAGACGATGCTCCGCGGTTCCCGGCTTGGCTTCCCGCGACAGCCGTTTCCGTTCCAGCTTGCAGGAATGGCCTTCCTCCTGCCCCGGCATGCGGCCGTCCTTGCCGACGAAATGGGCCTGGGCAAGTCGATGCAGGCCATCTCGTCGATCCGGCTTCTGGTGCGGGGCGGCGAGGCTTCGCGGGTGCTCGTCGTCTGCCCGAAGGGCCTCGTGAGCAACTGGGCTCGCGAGTTTGCCGACTGGGCCCCCGAGATCTGTGTGGCGGCCATCGAGGGCGATCCTGCCCGCCGGCGGTGGCAGTGGCTGCTCCCCGACGTGCCGGTGAAACTCGCCAACTACGAGGTGCTCGTCCGCGACCGCGATCTTCTGGCTGAGCTTGGCCTTACGTTCGACCTGGTCGTCCTCGACGAAGCCCAGCGGATCAAAAATAAAGCGAGCCAGACGAATCAGGCCATCGTGAGCCTCGCGCGCCGCCGAAGCTGGGCGCTCACGGGAACCCCGATCGAGAACTCCTCGGATGACCTCGTGGGCCTCTTCGAGTTTGTCGATCCCGGGCAGATCAACGATCGGATGGCACCCAAGGCGATGGGCGAGGCCGTACGGGATCACATTCTCCGCCGCACGAAAGACAAAGTACTTACGGAACTGCCGCCGCGGCTCGATCGCGATGCGCACATCGAGCTCGGCCCGGAGCAGCAGGCGACCTACCGCCTTGCCGAGGAGAAGGGTGTCCTTCGATTGGCCGGCATGGGCCGCGAGGTCAGGATCCAACACGTCTTCGAGCTCGTGCTGAGACTCAAGCAGATCTGCAATTTTGATACGGCCACTGGCGAGAGCGCGAAGCTCGAGCGACTCACGGCCGAGCTCGAGGAAGTGCAGGCCAGCGGTCGGAAGGCCCTCGTCTTCAGTCAATGGGTCAACACGCTCGGTCGCCTGCGGGAGAAGCTCGCCCCGTTTGGACCCCTCGAGTACCACGGTGGGATGTCGACGGCTGCCCGCGACGAGGCGATCCGGCGGTTCAAGGAACGCCCGGAGCACTCGGTTCTCCTGCTCTCCTATGGCGCGGGCGCCGTGGGGCTCAATCTCCAGTTCTCGCAGTACGTGTTTCTCTTTGACCGGTGGTGGAATCCAGCGATCGAGGACCAGGCGATCAACCGGGCTCATCGCATCGGGGCGGCCGGGGCGGTGACGGTCACGCGATTCCTCTCCGTCGGCACGATCGAGGAACGGATCGACGAGGTGCTTCGACGGAAGCGCGACCTTTCAGAAGCAATTCTCGCGCAGGCTGACGGCCCAACCTCGGCCGGTCTCACCGCCGATGAACTCTTTGCGCTCTTCGAGCTTCCGCGGCCTCCGCGTGTGGCGGCCTGACCAAGCTGGTGTCTGGAATTCGGCATTGTCCCACGGTTCGCGCCGTGGGCTTCTAGGGTGCCGCTTGGACGCATGGTACAACGCCTAGCGGGCGCGGACATGCTTGTGTTCCCGCCACGTTCGAGCCTTGAGGAGCCCGTCACCATGCCACTCGGTCGAGCCTCAACGAGCCGTCGCGGATTTCTTCGGCGCGGACTGGCGGCGGGTGCCGCGGTGGCCGCACCCACGATCATTCCATCGTCGGCTCTTGGCCTCGATGGCGCCGTGCCACCGAGCGAGCGAATCGTCGTCGCCGGCATCGGGATCGGCCGACGCGGCCAGGTTGACCTCGCTTCCTTTCTCGAGCAGCCCGACGTCCAGTTCGCGGCCGTCTGCGACGCGAAGGAGAATCGGCGGAACCATGTGAAGGGAGTGGTCGACAAGCATCACGGCACCACCGCCTGCACCACCTACCGCGACTTCCGCGAGCTGCTCGACCGTGACGACATCGATGCGGTCCTGATCGCCACGGGCCCCAATTGGCATGGGCTCATGTCCATGTATGCAGCGCAGGCAGGCAAGGACATCTATTGCGAGAAGCCTTGCACGAAGAACATCGCCGAAACGCTCGTGCATCGTGACACGATGGCCCGCTGCGGCACGGTCTTTCAGGCGGGGACGCAGCGGCGGAACCTGCCCCACTTCGCCTTTGCCTGCGAGCTTGCCCGCACCGGCCGGCTCGGGAAGCTTACTCGTGTCTATGCCCACCCCGCCGGGATGAAGGCGTCAACCAGCGGCTGGCTGCCGGAGGAGCCGGCTCCCGATGCAGCGATCGACGACTGGGACATGGTTCTCGGCCCCGCAGCGTGGCGGCCGTTCCATGCCCGCAGCTTCAAGGATGGGTTCAACTTCGAGAAGGGGGGCGGGATGGTTGGTGGTGGCGTGCTCGAGTGGGGCTCGCACTGCGTCGACCTCTGCCAGTGGGCCGTGAACGATCGCCCACCACCGGTGGACTACGCACCGCCACAAGACGGCCAGCTTGTCTGCCGCTACGACGACGGCGTGGAGCTTGTCTTTCGTGAAAAGGGCTGGATCCCGCTCGGATCATGCCCGGTGCGGTTCGAGGGGACCGAAGGCTGGATCGAGACGGGCGACAGCGCCAAGTTTGTGCTGTCGTCGCCGGAGCTGCTCGCCGGCCAGAAGATCGAAGAAATCGGTGGTTATCCCGCTACGCGCCACGTTCGCGATTTCCTTGACTGCGTGAAGACCCGCGGCAAGCCCAAGGGCAATGCCGAAGCTGCCTGCAATGCTCACCTCGCCTGCCACGCTGCGAACATCGCGATCTATCTCGGGCGACCCGTGAAGCTCGACCTCAAGACGTATGAATTCATTGATGACGAGGCGGCCAACCGGCTGCGATCGGAGGCGCGGCGCGAGCCGTGGCACGCATGAGGAGCACAAAGACAATGAGATTTGCATGTCTTCTGCGGATGCTGTGTCTCGCAGTCGGGGTTCTGGCCGGGCCGACCGCCTGGGCCGTGACCCCCGGTCCAGCGTCGAGCGAAGCCGAGCTCGTGGCCGTGCTCCGAAGCGACGCCCCCGAGGCCGACAAGGCGATCACGTGCAAGTTCCTGGCGGTGAATGGCTCGGCTGCGGCGGTGCCCGACATCGCGCCACTGCTTGCCAACCCGCGGCTCGCCTCGTGGGCCCGCATTCCGCTCGAGGCCATTCCTGGTGACGAAGCATCCGCCGTGCTCCGCGCGGCGGCGAGCACCCTCGATGGTCAGCTCCTGGCGGGGGTTCTCACGTCGCTCGGCGCGCGCCGCGACGCGGCGGCCGTGCCGCTTCTCGCCTCGAAAGTCTCGGCAGAGAATACGGACGTGGCTGCGGCTGCGTCGTGGTCACTCGGTCAAATTGCCACGCCTGAAGCCGCCGCCATCCTGGAGACGGCAATCTCAAGAGCCCCTGATCCTGAGCGAATGGACATGGCAGCGCGAGCGGCGGTGCTCTGCGGCGAGAATCTCGTCGCCGCTGGTCGAGTGGAGGATGCAGTCAGGATCTACGGCATGGTGCTTGCGGAGCGCTGCCAGGAACAGCGGCATGCCGAGGCCATTCGCGGCACGATCATCGCGAAGGGGCATGCGGGTATACCGCTGCTCATCGAGACACTCCGATCTCCAACGAAGCGACTGGCGAATATCGCCGTGTTCACCGCTCGTGACCTGGGGCGGGACGATGCAGCGAACGCATCCCTTGCCGAAGCAGTCGATGAGGCCCTTGTCGCCGAGATTGATCACGCGACTGCCGCTGGGGCGTTGTCGCGGGCAGAAATTTTGGTCGATGTGATCGCGGAGCGAAATGCCGGGGATGCGCGTGACGCCGTCATTGCCGCGCTCTCAGGAATCGCCAGTGGCAAGAACCCCAAGTCGCTGCGGCTGGCAGCGATCAACGCACTCGGGCGCACCGGCAACGCGTCCGTGGTCGGGCCCCTGCTGGTCGCTGCCTCCGACGATGATTCCGGCATCGCCGACACGGCCCGCGCGGCCGTCTCCGCGCTGACAGGCGAGGCCGTTGACCAGGCGATTGCCAGGCGTCTCGGCGAGGCTGACGCCAAGGCGCTTCCGTCGCTCCTCGAGCTCGTGGGGCGACGTCGGATCGATGCTGTCGTAGCCGTTCTTCCGCTCGTCGATCATGGCGATGAGAAGGTTCGCACGGCGGCCCTCGTCGCCCTCGGCCCCACGATCGATCTCAGCAATCTCGACGTGCTGGTCGTCGCGGCCACGCAGCCGAAGAGCGAGGCCGAAGGCGACATCGCCGTCGCGGCGCTCCGCGAGGCGAGCGTGCGAATGGCAGACCGCGAGGGCTGCGGCACGAAGCTTGCCGTCGCGATCGAGAAGGCTCCGGCCGAGGCGAAGGTCATGCTCCTGGACATCCTCGGTGAGGTGGGTGGCACGAAGGCCGTGCAGACGATGGCTGCCGCTGCGCGCTCTGGTGAGGAAGCCCTCGAGGACGCCGCCACGCGGCTCTTGGGCAAGTGGATGACGGCCGATGCAGCGCCGGTGCTCCTCGATCTCGCCACGGCCCAGCCCGGTGGTCGCTTCAAGACGCGGGCGCTTCGCGGCTACATCCGGATCGCCCGCCAGTTCGTTCTCCCCGAGGGAGAGCGGGCCACGATGTGTCGCAAGGCGATTGCCGCGGCAACTGACGATGCCGACCGCAAGGCCGTTCTCGAGATTCTCGTGCGGTATCCGTGTGCCGCGACGCTCGCGGTCGCCGAGGAGGCTGCAGCGATGCCGGGCCTCGAGGTTGAAGCCAAGAAGACGACTCAGGCGATTCGCGGGAAGCTCGCCCCCGCCAAGAAGGCAGGGTAAGGCAGATCCGTCATGCGAGCGAGTGTCTTCCTGGTCGCCGTGCTCGTGACCGCCTCAGTGACCGCTACCGAGGTCACTTTCAAAAGGCAGGTGCTCACGGAGGCCTTTGTGGCCGAAGGCTGTGCCGTCGCCGACTTCGACCGTGACGGCCATCCAGACATCGCTGCCGGCAATTGCATGTGGCACGGTCCTGAGCTCACTCGCCGCACGGAGTACACGCCGCCACGGGAAAATGCCAAAGGTCCGGCGAAGACGCCGTATGACCCTGCGCGCGGCTACTCCAACTACTTCCTCATGTTTGCCCATGACTTCAACGGCGACACCTGGCAAGACATCCTCGTCTATGACCTGCCGGGCGAGCCTGCGGTCATCTTCGTAAACCCGCAGGGAGAACCCGGCCCTTGGACCAGCCATGCCATCTTCGACCGGGCCGATGGGGAGTCGCCAGGTCTCGTGGATATCACGGGAGACGGGCGGCCGGAACTGTTCTGCCAGTCGAGTGGGCCTGAACTGGGCGGTCGCGTGGGCTATGCGACGATCGATTGGAGCGAACCACTGGGCAAGGCCGGCTTCTCCCCGATCACGCCCCGCACGCCGGAGAACGACAAGAAGTATTTTCGCTACACCCACGGCCTTGGTGCTGGCGACATCAATGCCGACGCGCGGATCGATATCGTCACCAAGGATGGCTGGTTTGAACAGCCGGAGAATGCCAACGAGGCCGCGATCTGGCCGTTTCACCCGGTGGCCTTTGGGCCGGCCGGCGGCCGTGGCGGCGCGCAAATGCTTGTCTTCGACGTCGATGGCGACGGCCGGCGCGACGTGGTGACGAGCTACGATGCCCATGGCTATGGTCTAGGTTGGTTTCGCCAGAGAGCCGATGGTTTGTTCACGGAGCAGCGCATCCTCGGCGACACGCCAGAGGACAATCCGCAGGGCGTTTGCTTCAGCCAACTTCACGCGCTGGCCGCGGCAGACATCGACGGCGACGGTCTCACTGATGTCGTGACCGGCAAGCGGCGATGGGCGCATGGCCCGGGTAGTGACCCAGAGCCGAATGCGGCTCCCGTGCTCTTCTGGTTTCGGCAGGTGCGAGACGGCGAGCGTGGCGTGACCTTCGAGCCGCATCTGATCGACGACGACAGCGGGGTGGGCACTCAGGTGACAGTTGCCGACCTCGACGGCGATGGGAAACTCGACATCGTCGTGGCCAACAAGCGAGGTGTCTTCGCGTTTCGACAGCAGGCAGCGTCGCCCGCCACGCCATGACGAGCCGCTACGACTATGACGTGATCGTCATCGGCGCCGGTCATGCCGGCGTGGAGGCGGCCTGTGCGGCGGCGCGGCTCGGAGCGCGGACGGCGCTCCTCACGACCAACTGCGACACCGTCGGCCAGATG
>CAYZHH010000227.1:0-6349 GCA_964478275.1 uncultured Candidatus Kuenenia sp. | reverse complement strand
GATAATTCTTCCGCCGCTTGAACTTCTGGACGTAAATCTTCTCGCCCTGCACGAGGCCAAGAACCTCGGCCTTCACCGTCGCGCCCTTCACCTTCGGCTTGCCGATCGTGAGCTGGCCCGACTTGCTGACAGCGAGCACGTCTTCAAAGACCACCTCACTGCCAGCTGGCAGATGGCGGAAATCGATCTCGAGCTCCTGCCCCTCCATCACGCGGTACTGACGGCCGCCGTCGACAATGACGGCATAGACATGGCCGGCACCGATCATGCTGGCAGAAGTGGATGAAGCAGTTGCGGCGGCGGCAGACATGGCAGATGAGAGAGGGGTTCGAGGTTGGAAACTGAGTCCGGTAAGGTAGCCCGGCGGCCGATTCAGGTCGAGTGCACCCTGATTTTTCGCCAGGGAAAGCCTGGATCGAGCCCCCGCCCGCCCCCTTCCCGTTTAGCCGACTTCCCAGCCGGCGCGGTAGCTCTTTCGCACGAGGGCGTCGGCTTCGGGGGAGTTGGTCACCTTGACGGCGGCGGCGTCCCATTCGATTCGCTTTCCCGCGCGGTAGGCCACGTTCCCAAGGAGCACCGCCTCGGAGAGGGGCCCTGAGTAGCCGAAGTGGCAGGTCGTTGGTGTGCCACCACGGCAAGCCTCGATCCACTCGGCGTAGTGGCCGATCGATTTTGGAATCGACTCGGGCGGCGGCGTGAATCCCGCGAACTTCTCCTGCGGAAAGAGACGGTAGGAGGTGTAGTCGGCAAAAAGCATTCCATCACTACCCACGAACATCACGCCACTGCCCGGCACCCGCTGGCCCTTGACCGACTTCGGCGTCATCGAGCCGTCGTACCACGTGAACTTTACTGCTGGCTTGTCGCCACGCGCAGGAAACTCGTATCGCACGACGAGCCCGAGCGGGCAAGTCTCAGGATGCACCGGCGGGCCTTCTGCTTCACATGCGATGGGAGAACCGAGATCGAGCGCCCAAAATGGAAGATCCATGTAGTGGCAGCCCATGTCGCCGAGTGTGCCATTGCCAAAATCCCACCACCGACGCCACTGGGCCGGATGGTAGCGGCCCGGCACATACGGCCGCACCGGCGCAGGCCCGAGCCAGAAATCCCAGTGCAGCGTCTTGGGCGGCTCCACGCCCCCCTCGGGCCGCTCGCTTCCGCCCCAGCCCTTGCCCACCCACACATGCACCTCGTCGATGGCACCGATGGCGCCCGAGCGAATGATCTCGACGACGCGACGGTAGTTGTCGCTGGCGTGGATCTGCGTGCCGAGCTGCGTGGCGATGCCCGCTTTTTTTGCCTCGTCGGTCAGCAGGCGGGCCTCGGCCACCGTGTGGGCGAGCGGCTTCTCGCAGTAGACATGCATCCCTTTACGGATCGCACGGATCGACGCGGGGGCGTGATGGTGGTCGGCCGTGCTCACGACAACCCCATCGACCTTACCCGCTTCCTTCTCGAGGAGCTCACGGTAGTCGTGGTAGATCCGCACGTCCGGAAATCGCGGCGGCTGCTGCTTGCCCGGGTCTCCCGTAGGCTTGGTGAGCCGGTCGAGATAGGTGTCGTCGATGTCACAGAGAGCCACGATCGTTTGGCCTGAGACCCCGCTCACCCCGCTGATGTTGTCGGCTGCGCGGTTGGCGACACCGATGCACGCGATCTGAAGCGTGTCATTCGCCGCCAGCGACGGACGCGGCGCAAGGCCGCTCCACACGCCCGCAGAAAGGCCTGCCGTCCCGAGTGAAAGGGACTTGATCGCCGTGCGCCGGCTCACGCGGTGGGAAGATGATGGGCGGGTCGCCATGACGAAACTCCGGGGCTTGCTTGCGGCCGTGCGATGGGCACCGCCCGAGTACCCGGATGGTATCCTCCGGGCTGCGTTCCACAAAGCATCGTCCATGCCCCGCATCACGCCTCACATCAGGTTCACCATGCCTCTCGAACGCCTCGTCCCGCTCGTCCTCGTCATGGCCATCGGCGGCGCCGTCGGCCAGGCAGCGGCGCCGACGGCGAAGGCGCTCGTGGCCGCAGGCGCGAGCGTGAAGAAGGACTCGGCAGGAGCCATCGTCGAAGTTCGGTTCGCAGGCCCGGCTGTCGATGCCGCCGCGCTCGCCACGCTTGCCGAACTGCCCTCGCTCACAAGCGTTGTCCTCGCGGGCGCCGATGCCAACGATGCTGCCCTCGTTCACCTCGGGAAGATCACCACGCTCAAGAACCTCGATCTGCGGGACTGCCCCATCTCGAACGCTGGCCTTGCGCATCTTGTGAACCTCGAGAACCTGGCTGCCCTGCGTCTCTCCGGCAAATCCGGAAAGACCCTCGTGGACGACGACGGCATGGCGCACGTCGCCAAACTCAAATCCCTGCGGGCCCTCATGCTCGACTTCCTCTGGGTGAGTGAAGTGGGGCTCGAGGTGCTCGCCCCGCTTGAGAAGCTCGAAGACCTCACGCTCGCGCAAACCCTCGTGGGTGACGACGCCTTGCCCGTCATCGCCCGTTTTCCGAAGCTCAAGCGGCTCCGGCTCGCGAAGACGACCGTCACGGCCGCGGGCCTGGCGTCGCTCGAAAAGCTTCCTCGCCTCGTCGATCTCGATGTGAGCGAGTGTGTGTCGATCGACGATGCGGCGCTTGCACCCATTGGAACACTCATCTCGCTTGAACGGCTCAACCTCTGGCGAGTGCCGGTGGGCGACACGGGCGTGGCCCATCTAGCCCCTCTGATAAATCTCCGGTGGCTGAACCTCGACAACACGCAGCTCACCGACGCTGGTCTCGACGCCCTTGCCGGCATGAAGAAGCTCTCCTACCTCCATGTCGGCTCGACCGCCGTGAGTAATGCCGGGCTTGATCGGATCGCAACCCTCTCCGCCCTCCGCGAAGTGTTCCTCACACGAACATCGGTCGATGCCGAAGGCGCCCAAGCTCTGCGCTCACGATTGCCCGAAGCAAAAATCGTTGTCGAATACGGCAGCGAGTGAGCCACTCCCCAGGAGACTCTTGCGTCTGCTGCTCGGCCATGCGGGGCACCATCATCCCCGAGAGCACACTCGCAAAATCCGAAGGCTCGCGAGCATGTCACCGCCGGCGAACCAATGCGGCTTGCGTCGGAACCCCATGCATCAACCGTGCCGAACACGATTGCCATGGATGGCTTTGGCCACGGACAGCTAGTGCAGCTCGGTCAGCACCGGCCAGCCTGGGTATTGCCGCGGCTTGCCGTCCGGCCCCTTGTTCTGGAACCGCGGCCAGCACTCGAACGTGAGCGTGCCGGGCATCGCCTTTCCGGTGCCTGTCTTCGAAAACTCCCAGCGGGCGATGCCGTAGCCATCGCCCCGCTGCTTCTCGTCCTTGATGTCGCCCGGGTTTGCGTAGGCGATCATCGTGATCTTGTTGCCGAGGCCGTCTTCGTAGTCGCCTGTCCAGGGCAACGGACTGCCCGGCACCGGGTTGCCGCCTGCCTTCTCGTCGAGCGGATGCCACCAGCGGCCGTAGATCGTGTTGACGAGCGCCGGCGCCGTAAACGCCCAGGGACCGTCACGATAGGCGTCGATACCATGCTTCACGACGACGGCGAGGTGCTGGTCGCCGCAGAGGTGCGAGGCCTTGGCCGTGCCCATGATGCGCAAGGCTTCGTTCCTGCCGGACTGTGGCCAGCCGTTGCAGTCGAGATCGGCAAGCAGGCGGCTGTCGGGCGTGCCATGGAGATGCACCGCGCCGCAAAACGCCGTCTGCGAGAGAACCGACTTGGCCCGCACACCCTCCCAGTCGGTCGCCCATCGCGACAGCCAGTCGAGCTGCCGCCGCCCCAAGAGCTCGAGCCCCGGCAGATCGATCGCCTTGCGGTCGTACCCCGGATCAACGATATGGTCGGGCCGCGGGCCCATCTTCGGAATCGTGCCAAACGGTCCTGTCTTGAACTTCCGATCCTCAAGGATCGCGAAGTCGATGCCGCCGAGCACAAGCCGCGTGAAATAGACACCAATGCCCTGCTCCACGGGCGCCGGGTCCACCGGGTCAGGCAGGTGCCAGGTCTGCTGCCGCTGCACCATGTTCACGTACTCGGGCGGATAGAAGTAGCCGCCGTCGGCCCCGTCATGCCGTTTGGCCTTCTTGCCGTTGGAACCCCAGAGATTCGGATGGCCCACGTCATGGTCGTCCGGCAGCGTGACGGTGGGGCGATCCCGCATCACGTCGCGAAACTGCAACCCGAACTCGAGCCAGCCAACCGTGTGCTCGGTGTGGCGGTAGGTCTGGTCGCCGGCGAAAAAAAGAAGATCGGGATCGGCGGCACGCAGTCCATCGACAAGCTCCTGCCGCTCCCCCGGCGTCCGTGACGAGTTACACGAGAGCACGGCGACCGTGATCTGGTCGCTTGCTGATGGATCGGCCCGCACGAGCCCCTCGAACATGGCGGCCTCGCCATGCCGCACTCGATAGGACACGGCCTTGGATGCGTCCCAGTCGTCGACGCGGAAGTGAGCATCCCATCCCGGGTAGCGCACCTCAGATGTGGCCACTTCCTCCCAGGCCTCCCCACGCTTCAGTTCGAGCCGGGCCACCCGTGGCTCACCTCGCTTGAGCGGGTAAAGCTGGGTCGTGACCTTCAGCGTCGCGGCCCCTCCGGCGGCCTTCACGTCAACGGTATAGAGCGCGAAGGCCACGACATTGTCGCGGGGCACATCGAGCGGAAATGGTGGCGGCTCGGGCCGCTTCCCCTTCGGCCCGGGCTTGATCCTTATCCAGGGCTCGCTCCACCACTCGCCGACCACCCAGCGATCGAGCTCGGGATGGTCAGCGCCGAAAGGCGTCGGCGAAAAATCGTCGGCCGCAGCGATGCCCGCGAGCATGCATGCCGCGAGCGCGGCATGCATGACGCAAGCACAGAGCGACCACGCTCCGGATACGGTCCAGCCCGTGCGGCTGCCGGTCACGGGAATCGTACACTCCGGTCGCTCGAGTCCCAGGCTTCGAAGGCGAGGTGTTCCGGCTGCACGTCTTCTTTGCCGTCGACGTGGAGCTGGATGTGCGTCTCGTCTTCAAACTGGGTGATCTCGCGGCGCTTGCGGTTGTTGAGCCAGGTCGCCACGTCGTCATGCACCGTGATGTTGAGCCGCGCCACATCTTCCCGCATGCCGGAAAGCTGGAGCGTCCGCATCACCTCGATCGCCATACTCTCGGCCGTCTTCACCGTGCCGGTGCCATGACACGTCGGGCAGTCACGAAAGATGCTCTTTCGAAGTGATGGCCTGATCCGCTGACGCGTCATCTCAACAAGGCCAAAGGGGCTCGTGCGAAGGATCTTCGTTCGCGCCCGGTCCCGTTTCATGGCCTCGTGGAGCGACTTCTCAACGCTGCGGCGATACTTCTCCTTCCGCATGTCGATGAAGTCGTTGACGATCACACCGCCGAGGTCCCGCAGCCTGAGCTGGCGAGCGATCTCTTTGGCCGCGATGAGGTTCATCTGGTAAGCATTTTCTTCCGCGCTCTTCTCGGTGCGGAACGACCCTGAGTTGACGTCGATCGCCACGAGTGCTTCGGTCTGATCGATGACGATCGATCCGCCTCCCTTGAGCGGCACCTTCCGCTGGTGGATGCGGCCGATCTCTTCTTCCAGGCCGTAGCGGTGGAAGAGAGGCTCCTTGCCTTCATAGAGCTGGAGCCGCTCGACGTACTTCGGCATCACCATCTCGAGGAATTCACGAGCCCGCTCGTACGCAGCCGGCTCGTCGATCAGGATCCGCCCCACGTCCTCCGTGAACATGTCACGGATCGTGCGGATGATCATGTCGCTTTCCTGGTAGATATCGATCGGCGCCGAATACTTCCGCATCCGTCGCACGATGCTCTTCCAGAGCCGCAGGAGATAGGCCATGTCGCGAGCCATCTCGCTCTTGGTCCGCTCGGTGCCAGCCGTTCGCACGACGAAGCCCACGCCCTTGGGGGGCCTCAGGTCGAGCATGATGTCGCGGAGCACGCGACGATCCCGCTCGTCGTCGATTTTCTTGGAGATGCCGACCCGGCCGAGCGGCGGCATGAGCACGAGATAGCGGCCCGGAATTGAAATGTAGGTCGAAAGCGTTGGCCCCTTCGTGCCAAAACCTTCCTTGATGACCTGCACCAAGACCTCGTCGCCGCGCTTGAGAATGTCCTGGATCGGTGGCTTCACCCGCGGACGATCGCCAATCCGCGGCTTGCGGCGGGTGGCCGTGCGGCCGCTCCCATCGCCTTCGCTCTCCGTCGCCTTCACGGGCTCGGCATCGAAGGCCTTGTCGGGATCGAGCCCCCCCTGGCGGTCGTACTGCGGCTCCACGTCGCTGATGTGGAGAAAGCCATTGCGGCCCACGCCAAA
>CAYZHH010000226.1:4915-6379 GCA_964478275.1 uncultured Candidatus Kuenenia sp. | reverse complement strand
GTCTCGATAAGGCCGTTGCCATCTATTCGAAAATCGTGGGCCGGGTCGTGCCGGTTTCCAGTTGCCGGGCTGCCGAAGCAACGAAGCTGCTCGAGAACATTTTTCGGTCGGTCAATATCGCCTTGGTCAACGAGCTCAAGGTGATTTATGCCGCGATGGGAATTGACGTCTGGGAGGTGATCGAGGCCGCATCGACAAAACCCTTCGGCTTCATGCCCTTCTACCCCGGTCCCGGACTCGGCGGGCACTGCATCCCCATCGACCCCTTCTACCTCACGTGGAAGGCCCTCGAATTCGGGATGCGGACTCGGCTCATCGAGCTTGCGGGAGAAATCAATACCTCGATGCCGCAGTATGTCGTGGGAAGAGTGGTCGACGCACTCAACGACTCGTGCAAGGCACTCCGTGGAGCCCGAGTGCTCATCCTCGGCCTTGCGTATAAGCCCAACGTCGACGATGACCGTGAGTCTCCGACGTACGAGATCATGGAGTTGTTGGAGAATCGGGGTGCCGTGGTGGCCTACAACGATCCGCATGTCCCAGTCATTCGGCCGGGCCGAAGCCACCACCACGTCGCGGGGCGCGAGAGCCAGCCGATCACCGCCGCGTACGACGTGATCGTGCTCTGCACGCATCACCGTGAGTATGGCGATGTTGATTTCGCGGCGTTGGGAGTTCCGCTCGTCGATTGTCGCAACGCTGCAAAGAAGCGGCCCCCGCAGTACTACCCAGCGTAGCGATACCTGCGTCATGGCCTTGCCGTGAGCCTGGGCGTAACCCGCGCCGGCACGCCGAAGGCGAGCGAGTCGTCGGCGACATCCTGCATCGCGGCGGAGTTCGCACTCACGTGGCTGCGACAACCCACCGTTCGGTCAGGAGCAATCGATGCGTGCAGTCCGAGAAAGCCGTCGTCTGACAGAACCGCCGCACCGCCAAGCGTGGCATACGGCGAGAGCACGGCGAAGTCACCCACGGTGGCATCGTGCCCCAGGCTCGAGTGGTAGTTGAGCAAGGCGAATCGGCCGACTCGTACGGCATCGCTCACGATCGCATACGGACAGATGACCGCACCGACACCAATCGCAGCCGATGCCATGACAATTGCCGTGGGATGAATGAGCGTCAAAAACCTGCACCCGCGGGCGAGCATCGGCTCCGTCACCTGCCGACGCACCCCTGGAATTCCGATCGCCAGCACGAAGCCGTCACCCGGCCGCGGCATGAATTCGGCGGGCTGACCCAGGATCGGAAGATTCGTGGCATGGCCTTCGAGCTTGTGTGGGTCTTTGGACAAAAAGCCTGCGATTTTTGCAGCATGCTGAGGCCACGCATCCCTGACCCACTGCAAGACCTCGCGGCCAAAACCGCCGGCACCGACGATGATGATCCGTTCACACGCATCGAGAGAGACACCCTCCATTGGGGGGGAATTGCTCACCTGCACTCCGTTCCCGTCGGTGGCAC
>CAYZHH010000226.1:0-4815 GCA_964478275.1 uncultured Candidatus Kuenenia sp. | reverse complement strand
GCCCCCTCGCTGCCGCGAGGGGCTTTTATGGGGGCGGCACGGGGAGCGGACGGGTTCCTCCACCCCTTCTCAAATGAATGTACGGATGTATACTTTTCGGCCGCAGCAGGGGAGTCGCGATACCCGAGCCTTTCGAAATCCTTTCTACGATCGAGGCGATCGAGACAATCGCCGTGGCGGGCCGAATTCGATCCATCGAGCGGCTTTCCAAGTTGCACGGGCGGGGACGATGGCGGAAGATGAATGGCGTGGCTTGGATTCGGCTCCGAAACGGAAGAGTGCGGCTTGCGGAGTTGCACTGGTACGAGGCGCATGGCATCGGCCGCATCGAGATCAAGCGAAAAAGTTACCTGGAATGACCCTCCAACGCACGAACCGTTTCGCCGTATGCGTCGCGAATGATGGCTATGAGGCATCACTTCAGCGGAACAAGATTTATGCCGTGATCGAGGATGACGATGCCGCCGCCGACGGCGATATCCGCATTCTCGATGAGAGCGGCGAGGATTACCTGTATCCATCTAACTGGTTCATCGTGATCGATCTACCCGACTCAGTGCAGCAGTCTGTGCTCCAGGCGAGCAGTTGATCGAAGACCACGCGGATGAGTTGTTGAGGGAAGTGGGAGGCTGTCCATGGCGAACCCGGGTGAGCGCATTGTGCGGGCCATGTGCAACGAAGATTCCGTTGTCGTAGACCTCGCTGATGGCCGTGTCTAATCTGTGCCGCTGGCGTGGTATCCACGACTCCTTCATGCAACACCCCAGCAGAGATCCAACTGCCGCATCGCCGGTGCGGGGTATGGCATTCATTGGCCTGAAATCGATGAGGATCTGAGTGTTGAAGGCCTGCTTCGCGGTGCCCCCGCATCGCGAGCTTCATCCAAGGCCGGGTAACCTGTGCGGCAGGTGCGGCTGGACACTGAGGTTCATACCCTCGTGTGGCCAAACGGCGCAGACTTTGCCCCGGCTACTCTCCACGATTGGCCAGACCTGCTCCCCGCAATGGCCGACCGAGCACGGGCATGGGAGCAATGACTGCCGCCGCAATCTTCCGCGTAGAATACCGATTAAGGAGGATCCGTTTCATGACGAAAGTAGCGGTTGCTGAAGAAGTTGCCGCACGAATCCGTGCCAGTGAAGGGCCTATTGAGCTGGTGGATGCGACCGGCCAGACGATCGGCCTCGTTCGGCGACCGCCGACAGAGGCAGAGATTGAACGAGCCCGAAGTCGAGCGAGTCGCGACGGGAACCGCGTGTCCTGGACCGAAGTAGTCGCAAAGGTTCTGGATGGAGCGCACGAGTGACCTTCACCGTCGAGTTTTCGTTGGAAGTGGCCGCGGAACTTTTGAGGATCGCAGGAGTAGTTGGATCTGCGGCGGCCGTGATCCCGGCGGCAGACGCGATTCGACGCCGGTTGGAGAGCGATCCCGCCGCGAATGGCACGTTCCTCTCCGAAGGACTTCACTACATGGACGAGGATCCGCTGCGGGCGTTCTTCCTCATCGACGTAGAATCGTTGGTCGTTGAGGTCACGGATTTCCGCATTCTGTGACTGGTTCATCGTGATCAATGCACCGAAATCCGAGCAGCAGTCTGTGATCCAGGCGAGTAGCTGATCACCCGCCTCCGTCTACTTTCAAGACATGGCCGGTGCTGAAGGATGCTGCTGGGCTCGTGAGGAAATCCACGGCGCCTACGACGTCGCTCGGTGTGCCGAGGCGACCAAGGGCTGTGCGCCGGGCGATCCTCGCCCGCTGCTCCGGAGGCAACGAAGCGGAAAGATCGGTCTCCAAGAAGCCAGGAGCGATCGCATTCACGCGGATGCCACGGGGGCCCAGCTCACGGGCGAGGCTGCGGGCGAAGCCCTCCAAAGCGGCCTTTGTGGCGGCGTAGACGGAGAGGCCAGGCGAGCCGCTTTCGACCACGATGGATGAGACGACCGTGATGGAGCGGTCGGGAGTGGCACGCGAGGCGAGCATCTGCCGCACGCATTCGCGGATGAAGATGATGGCACCGCGCACGTTCACCGAAAGCATCGAGTCGATCTCGTCGTCAGGAGTGGTGGCAAGCACGCCCTCGTATGCGATGGCCGCGTTTGCGATGCAGTGGTCGATACGGCCAAAGCGATTCGCCACGCGGTTGACGAAGCCTTGAATTGCCGCGGAATCCGCGGCATCGAGCCGCTCGACCAAGAGCCGATCAGGGAACGCGGCGGCCTTCGCGTCGAGCGCTGGCGAGCCCGAACGCGAGAACGTGGCGACCGTGTCGCCACGGGCGAGGAGATGCTCCACGAGCGCGAACCCCAGGCCACGCGAGCCACCGGAGATCAGCGTGACGGGGGAGGTGGGCATTCGACTCAGTTGGCCCGAACACGGTGCGCAACCGTCATACAAGCCCCTCGCGATAGCGAGGGGGCGGCGGGTTGTTGGGCGAGCCCGCACAGAATTGTGAATTGAACGGCATTCAAACCCGCAGCCCCACGGCTGGCGCCGTGGGCTTTTATTGGGGGCAGACCGAGGCCCGACACGTGCCGCGAGCAGTGAGTGACTGTCACCGGGCGCGGCGGGGGGTTTTGCCGGCGGCGGTCATGGCGATCTGACTGACGATGTCGAGAATCCGGGGCACCGAATGCGGCTCGAGGGATTCGCGGCAGATGGCGAGGACCGCGGCGCGGATGCTCTCGGGAGTGGCCCCGTCGGCGAGCGGCTCGGCAAGCACAATCTCGCCGGCCACGAGCTCGCCGGTGATCCCGCTCGGCAGGCCATAGATGCGAACATCCACGACGCCGGGGACGCCGCGGATCACTTCTTCGACACGCTTCGGATACACCTTCGCACCACCGACGACGATCACGTCGCTCCGCCGACCGGTGAACTCATACCGATCGCCCCGCCGCTCCACGAGGTCGCCCGTGGCAACCTCTGCGGTGTCTCGCGAAAGCCGGACGAGCAACTCGCCGTCGCTGCGAAGCGAAAGCCTCGCGCCACCAGGGAGCGCCTTGCCAAGCCAGTTCGACGGAAAGCCGGGGCGGCCGTCGGCCACGCGATAGACCTCGCCCAACTCAGTCGTGGCATACACCTGCGTGATTTTTGCTTTGGGGAAGACCGTGTGGGCTCGTTCAAGCAACCCCGCATCGGCACCCTCGCCACCGAGCGTGATCCGCTCGAGCGATCCACTCGCCTTCTCGAGCACGGCAGCGTCGCCCGACGTCAGTAGCCGCCGCAAGAGCGTGGGCGTGGCGGGCAGAATCGCGACGGCCTCGTCGGCCAAGGCCCGGGCCACCGTATCGGGTTCGCGGGACGCCGGCACCACAAGCCGCCCGCCCGTGAGCATGGCCTGTATCCACACCTGCATACCGGCCCACCGCGTGGCGTCGTACACCAACAGCCAGCCGAGGCCGTGCCAGTGTTCCGCAAGCCGCGCCGCAGCCAAGAGCGAATCCCACGAGTGGTCAACGAGCTTCGGCGGCCCGCTCGTGCCCGAGGTTGCCACCGTCACCTCCGGCGGCACGGTCTCAAACTCCAGCCGCATGCGACCGCCGGTGGGCGCCGCGGGCAGCGAGAGGGAGTCGTCAACCTCCAGCCAGTCGTTGTGCTCACCCACGAGATCCCGGGAATCGTAAGGCAGAAGCGCCACGTGCACATGCTGGCGACCACACGCCGCCGCGATGACCACGAGGCTCTCCACCCGCGACGCGCGGGCCACGATCCCAACCGGTCGCGTGGCATCGAGCTCGGCCTCAAGGGCCGCGATCGCAACGGCGAGCGTGCGGTAGTCGATCGTTCGCCGGCTATCGCTCCCGGCCTGCGCGATGATCGCCAGCCGATCGGGGGCCTGTCGGGCTATCTCGCTGATTGCAAAGGCGAGGCGACCTTCGATGTGGGCGTCGAGAAGCGTCTGAGTGGGCAGTGCGGATGTGGGCATGGGTGCTACGTGGGTGGGGACGCGAGGGCATGGTCGTAGATCGAAACCAGATCGGAAACCGTGCGGACGGTACGGCTGGTCGAGGCGGAGCGGAAGGGATCAATCCCCAAGGACCGCTCCAAAAGCACGATCGTCTGGGCGAGATCGAGCGAATCGAGGCCGATATCAGCAGCAAGGAGCATCGTGGAGGCGACGGGCTTGGTGTCGCGGCCCGTGTCGTGGAGCACCGAACGAATGGCCGTGGTGACCGCCTCGGTGACGTCGGGCTTCACGGAGCAAATTCCTGCATGGTGGCCGAACCAGGTGCGGCAACGCCACGGCCTGTGACCGCTTGCCAACCTATTTGAACGATCGTCACCAGGACGATCCACAAATCGGTGAAAGGGGCGGACCAATTCCGCAGCCTTTCAACATATTCAGCATCATATTCCAGTCGCTCCGGCCAGGCTACGGCGTTCCGGCCGTGGATCTGGGCCCAGCCGGTGAGCCCCGGGCGCACAAGCAATCGCGAGGCCTGCCGGGCGTCGTACCGCGGCACATACCGCAGGGGCAGCGGCCGGGGGCCAACGAGGCTCATGTCGCCTGCCAGCACATTGAAAAACTGCGGGAGCTCGTCGAGGCTCGTGCAACGGACGAACCGGCCAAACGCCCCGAGCCGCTCGGCATCGGGCAGCAGGGAGCCATCGGGACCGGTGGTGTTCGTCATCGAACGAAACTTGACCAGCCGAAAGGGACGGCCGCCGAGCCCCGCCCGCTCGTCGTGATACAAGGCCGGCGACCCGAGCACGAGCCGCACGGCCAGCCAGGTGACGAGCATGAGGGGCGCGAGGACAACGATCAGGCCAGCGGCGAAGATGATATCGAGGAGCCGCTTGAGCACGCGAGCGTA
>CAYZHH010000225.1:0-6384 GCA_964478275.1 uncultured Candidatus Kuenenia sp. | reverse complement strand
CAATCACGTCACGTGTGCGGGCGGCTGGGGCACCGATGCTCGTGTCGAGCTGCTGCCCGGCCTGGTGCGAGCCGGCTGTCGTGTGGGTGGTGGGCCAATCGCAACCGTCGCCTGGATCGAAGCCGATGTGCGGCTGCGGGCGGTCAACCAGCTCGGCATCACGATCACCGACGCCAGGCTCGGGAGTGTGCCCGTGCCGCGGGGGCCGATCCTCAAGGCGCTGGGCCGACGCCTCGATGGGCTCGGAATGGTCACCGAAATCCGCAGGTTCGAGAACACGAACGTGCTCCTGGTGTACATTCCCTCGACGACCGAGGGGAGGGGCTCGAGCCGCTGGCTCGAATCGCTACGACTCGCCTCCGGTGAGCTGGCCTTCGCCGGTGAAACTCGCCCAGGGCCGCCACCTCGGTAACGTTCCAATTTACCCCGGTGGATGCCATCGGGAGCACACGACAGGGAGCACGTCCACCATGGCACGACTGACGTTTCTAGGGGCCGCCAGCGTGGTGTCGGGTTCGCGGCATCTCCTCGAGGCCGGTGGCTCGCGAGTGCTGTTCGACTGCGGCCTCTTCCAGGGTGAGAGGGAGCTCCGCAAGCGAAACTGGCAGCCCCTCGGCGTGCCGGCCTCTTCGATCCAAGCCGTCGTGCTGACCCACGCTCACATCGACCACTGCGGCTGGCTTCCCAGGCTTGTGCGCGAAGGATTTCGGGGCCCGATCTTCACGACGCCGGCTACGGCCGATCTTTTGCCGCTCATGCTCTACGACTCGGCCAAGTGCCAGGCGGAAGACGCGGCCTTCGCCAATCGTGATGGCTATTCCAAGCACAAGCCGGCGCTCCCGCTCTACGAAGAAAAGGATGTCGCTGCGACGCTGCGGCTCGTGAAGCCGGGGCCGCGGGGCATGTGGTTCGAGCCCGTGGTCGGAATCCGCACAAAGTTCTACGACGCCGGGCACATGCTCGGCAGTGGGTTTGTGGAAGTGGAGGTGACCGAGGCTGGTGCGCCACCGGTGCGGATCGTCTTCTCGGGCGATGTGGGCCGCTACGACGCGCCGCTCTACCACGATCCTGTTTCGCCACCCGCGTGTGACTACCTGGTCTGCGAGAGCACCTACGGCGATCGCGACCACACGCCGACGCGGCCACTTGAGGAGCTGGAGCGCGTCACCAACGAAGCGATTGCCCGTGGCGGCCTCATGCTCATCGCCTCTTTTGCGGTCGGCCGGGCCCAGCAGCTCGTCTATTTGCTCCGCACGCTTATGGCCGCCGGTCGCGTGCCCGAGGTGCCGGTGTGGGTCGATTCACCCATGGCCGTCGATGCGCTTGAAGTCTTCAAGAGACACAAGGGAGAACACGACTTCAGCGAAGCGAAGCTCGCCGGTGTCGCCGAAGCACTCGCCAGCCCGTTCGTGAGAACAGCCCGCACGCCGGACGAATCCAAGGGGATCAACGCCCATCATGGGCCGGGCATCGTCATCGCCGCCAGCGGCATGATGAACGGCGGCCGCATCCTCCATCACCTCACCCGGCGCCTGCCCGACGAGAACACCACCGTGCTCGTGGCCGGCTTCCAGGCCAAGGGCACACGTGGCCGCACGCTCCTTGAAGGTGCCAAGACGCTCCGCATCCACGGCCGTGATATCCCCGTGCGGGCTGTCGTTCGTCAGGTGGACGCCTTCTCAGGCCACGCCGATCGAGCGGAGCTTGGCCGATGGCTGGCCGGAATGCCCGCGCCGAAGATAACATTCCTCGTGCACGGCGAACCCCCGGCCGCCCGCGGCATGGCAGAATTTCTTGCTGAGACCCGCGGCTGGAAGACGGTCATTCCCACGATCGGACAGTCCTTTGAACTTCCAGGCTGATATCCCCTGTGATGGATCACGCCCCCCGAGAGACCATGCATGACGAGCGACACTCCGCGCCCGGATAGCCCGCCGCGACCGCCCAAGGCCTGTGCGGTTCTCCCTGACACCGACCTCGGCGACGACATCTCCCTCGTGGCCGAGAACATGGAGCGGATCCTCGCCTCGCCCAGCTACCGCCTGGCCCAGGACGACCAGACGCTGCTCGCGCAGGAGGAGATGCGGGGCGTGCGGATGCTCCTCGAACTGGGCAAGCCCGAACTGGCGTTCCAGGCCGACAAGATCGTTTCCACGGTGATCGTCTTCGGTGGCACGCAGATCGTTGAGCGACACGCAGCCGAGCGGCGGCTCACGGAGGCCCGTCAGGCCTCGGCAGCCACTCCGGGAGACACAACGGCGGCTCGCAGCGTCGAGCGAGCCGAGCGGCTCCTCGCGGGCGCCCATTACTACGACTCGGCGAGGCAGTTTGCCAAGCTCGTGTCGATCGACAACCAGTGCGACGACAATCGCGACTACGTCGTCATCACCGGCGGCGGCCCCGGCATCATGGAGGCGGCCAACCGCGGAGCCTTCGACGTGGGCTGTAAGTCGATTGGCTTGAACATCAAACTCCCGGCCGAGCAACAGCCCAACCCATTCATCACGCCCGAGCTCTGCTTCCAGTTCAAATACTTCGCGCTGCGAAAGTTTCACTTCATCCTGCGAGCCGCCGCTGTCGTGTTGTTCCCCGGAGGTTTTGGGACGCTCGACGAGATGTTCGAGACGCTCACCCTCCGCCAGACCCACCGAATGCAGCCCGTCCCGATCATCCTTTTTGGCCACGACTACTGGTCCCACGTCATCGATTTTCAGTTCATGGCCGACTCCGGCGTGATCGCCGACCACCACCTCGACCTCTTCACGTACGCGGAGACCCCCGAGGAAGCCTGGCAAGAGATCCTCGCTTTTCACGCGCGCAAACAAGCATGAGGAGACCGGGCGTGGGTGATTACCGTCTCGTCGCACTCGTGACCGGCGGGGGGCGTGGCATCGGCGCCGAGGTGGTGCGGGCGCTGGCCGCACGTGGCTACGCCGTGGCGATCCATTGCCACGCGTCGCTGCGCGAAGCCCGAGCCCTTGCTGCCGAGATCGAGGCGGCCGGTGGCCAAGCTATCGCCGTGACAGCGACTTTTCGGGAGGAGGGAGCCGTGCGGGCTCTGGTTCACCGCGTGACTGACTGGCTCGGAAGGATCGATGTGGTGGTGTCCTGCGCGAGGCTTCGCCGCCAGACCACGCTTGAGGCCCTGGCCGGCAGCGATCTCGTGGCCCACTACGAAGTCAACATCGTCGGCACGTTTGTCGTGGCCCAGGAGGCGGCCGCGGTCATGGCCCGTCAGGCCGAAGGAGGTGTCATCGTGGCGCTTGCCGCGTCCGAAGAACCTCGTGCTGGTGGGCTCGGCTTTGCCACAAGCCAGGCTGCGATTCCGGCGCTCATGCGGTCGCTCGCGGCTGAATTCGCCGAGCACGCTCCGAATGTGCAGGCTGATGCTTTGGTCATGGTCGATGAGACGCCTGCCGGCATCGCCGCCAAACTCCTTGACCGAATAGAAGCCCTCGGCGCTAGCCGTGGGGCTGCGGGTGGTGGCTCGTCCCGTTTGCCATCATGAAGCGGGCTCGCCCAATGCCCCGCCGCCCACTCGCTGGCGCGAGGGGCTTTCATGACGCGCACTCTACGCCCCGGCACCGGCCGGGAGCCGGATCGTGAACGTGCTGCCGACGCCGGGCGTGCTCTCGACGGTGACACTGCCGCGGTGGGCCTGCACGATGTGCTTCACGATGGCGAGACCGAGGCCGGTGCCGCCGAGCTTTCGGCTTCGCGCCTTGTCGGCCCGGTAGAATCGCTCGAAGAGGCGGGGGAGATGCTCGACCTCGATGCCCGCGCCGTCGTCCGCGACGCGGATCACGAATTCGTCTCCTACCTTGCCGGGTTCGATGTCGGCCTCGAGCCGGACGGTGTCGCCGGGCTCGCTGTACTTGATCGCGTTGTCCACGAGGTTGATCACCGCCTGCTCCAAGAGCGGCGGATTGACCTCGGCCATGAGCGACTCGTGGCAGCGGGTTTCGAGGGCGATCGATTGCTCGAGGGCCCGCGGGCCGCAGTCGGCCACGACCGCGGCGAAGACATCGGCAATCCGCGTGGCCTCGAGCGGCAGATTGCCGACGCCCTCGCTCTGCTCGATCCGCGAGAGGGCAAGCAGATCCTCGATGATCGACGCCAGCCGGTCGGCCTGGCGGCTGACGATCTCGAGGAAGCGGCGGGCGTTGGCTGGGTCGTCAGCGGCACCGTCGAGGAGCGTCTCGACAAAGCCCTTGATCGATGCGACCGGAGTCTTGAGCTCGTGGGAGACGTTCGCCACGAAATCCCGCCGCACGGTTTCGAGTCGCTCGATGTCGGTGACATCGTTGAGCACGATCACCGCGCCTCCCTCGCCCGACACGTCCCGCAGCGCCGTGCCACGCAGGCGGATCGTTCGGTCGCGTAAGCCGCGCAGGACGAGATTGTCCTCGACGGGTTCGCGGCAGTCGATGGCCAGCAGGGCGAACCGTCGCAGGTCTGGGTTGCGAACCACTTCCTGAAGAGGCCGACGGAGCACGTCGTCGATGTCGATACCGAGCAGCTCGGCCGCGGCTCGGTTCATCCCCACGATCCGCTGACGCGCGTCGATCGCGAGCACCCCCTCGATCATGCTGCCGAGCACGGCTTCCTGCTGCGTCCCCTGCCGGCCGATCGTGAGGCCCCGCTCGACGAGCTGCTCCCGGAGGCGGCCAAACGCGGCGGCGAGCCCGGCCACCTCGGCTAGGTTGCTATGCGGCAGCGGCACATCGACATCGCCAGCCGCGAGCCGATGAGCCGCGTCGCAGAGCGCCTCCACTGGTCGCGCGACGTATCTTGCCACGAGCCATGCGCTCCCGATCGCCACAGCGGCGCAGACGGCAAGCCCTCCGGCGAGGATCGCTTGGGCCCGCCGAAGGCTGCGATCAGGGGTTGTTGTGTCGGCCGCAAGCGTGAGGATTCGGTGCGGCGGCCCGCCCTGCGGACCGTGCGGCATCGCCACCGCCACCCAGCGTCGACGAGTGACGCCGTCGTACCAACTCCCGCTGCTGTCGTGGCCCCGACGCGCCTCGGTGAGGATCGGGCCATCGAGCCACCGGTGAACGGGTGTGGGGGCCGCGCCGGCAAGCGGCTGGCCGTCACCGGCAAGCAATGCCACGTCGATGCCCTCCGGCATGGCGAAGCCGGCGATGGCTTCGAGGCTGGCCGCATCGCCCGGTGCTTCTGCATCGTCCACCAAGCTGACGAGCCCACGCCCGAGGTCCATGAGCCGCTGCCGCTGGGCATCGACCGCGACGTTCGCAAGCTGCACGCTGCCCAGCCAAAGACAGACGGTGAGCACCGCCGTCATGAGGAGGCACCAGCCAGCGAAGAGGTGCCAGACGAGCCGGGTACGGGGCATGGAGACAGGCAAGCCGAAGGAAACGCGACGCCCGGAACCGTCAGAATCCGTCGTCATCGAGGAGCCGATGGTCCGGGGCGACTTTCGCTGGTCGGCATCCGGGACGCCACCAACTCGCTCATCAAAAGAATACCGTACCAGCCGCTTGCGAATGGCGGGTCGCGGGGGCTACCCTTCCTCTCAGGGTATTTTGTCGAGCGCCACGCGCGGGGGATCGCGCGGGGCCTCGTTCGCTCGCCGAATGGCTTCCGGAGAAGTGAATGATGCGATCTCTTACCTTGGCGAGCGTGCTGCTCCTGGGACTGACCGGTGGCGGATCCGCCGCCGATCCTGCGTCGCCCGAAACGATCGCCTTCGACGGGGAAACGCTCGTTCTTGCCTATCGAGCTGCGGATGCAACCGACGGGATTCGGGAGTTTATTCCGAAAGGCGAGACGCTCGAACACTGGACGAAGCTGGCCGCGACCCGTGAATACGGCGATCTCGATGATCCGGCGGCAATGGCCGGGGCGGTGGTCAAGGATCTCAAGAAGCAGTATCCCCAGTCTCCATTCAAGATCATGGAGAACAAACAAACCGGCGAGGTCATCGTGGACTTCGTGCTGTGGCCAGACGACGGGTCACTGGCGGAGTTCAACGTCTTCCGGTACTCGAAGAATCCGGAGGGGGGTCTTTTCTCGCAGCAGTACGCACTTCGTGCGTATGGCGATGATACCGAGGGGTTTCTCCGAGACCTGCGGCCGGTGCGGGAGCGGCTCGTTGGGACAATGGCTGGCATTGGCCTCGCACACGGCGGCGTCGGAATCATTGGCGGTGTTGTGGACGACGGCAGCGTGGCGAGTGCGACCACGAACGGAACCGAATCGACGGAAGGGTGGAACGAAGTCACTGAGTCTCCATCCGCCACAGCGGACGAGGGCGACTCAGACGAGGACGATTCAGACGACGATTCAGACGACGACTCAGACGACGACTCAGACGACGATTCAGACGACGATTCAGACGACGATTCAGACGACGATTCAGAC
>CAYZHH010000224.1:0-6397 GCA_964478275.1 uncultured Candidatus Kuenenia sp. | reverse complement strand
GCCGCCGCGCGGATCGCCTCCGGAACATCCCGTTTGGCATGGCCCGCCTCAAACAACAAGAGGGGCGCGACGACAACCTCCCGACAGCCGGCGGCGGCGAGCACACCGATCGCTTCACCGATGTCAGGGCCAACAACCTCGAGGAATCCAAGCGTCACTGGAACACCCGGGAGGAACGCCGCCACGCCATGGGCCACGGCCTGGGTTTCGGCGACACCGACCGGATCGGCCGTGCCATGCCCCACGACCAGGATGCCCGTACCGGGCGAAAAGGCACCGGACGGCATCGCCTGGGGCGCATCCGCAGGAAAACCGGGTTTGCTCATAACGAGGGGCGACCAATCCATGGGGAGGCGTTCAGGAATCCGGGCATCCTTCTATAGTAGAGGCTCGCCCGCGATCGCATCTCGCCCGTGGAACCCGCCTTGCCCACCTCTGCTTCTGACCCATCCCCGTCGGCTTCGGCTGTCATCATCCTTCGGATTGCGAGCCACTCAGGGCCCGCGTTCCAGCTTGATCCCACGGCCGACAACGTGATCGGTCGCGGTGCAACGTCGCTCGTGGTGCTTGCCGATCGCATGGCGAGCCGCCGCCATACCGTGCTCGCGTACACCGCCGAGACCGGCACGTGGTCGGTCCGCGACCTCGGCAGCCGGAATGGAACGTGGCTCGACGGGTTGGTCATCAAGGAAGAGACGATCTCCGACGGCCAGGTAATCCGCATCGGAACGACCGAGCTTGAGTTTCGAACCACGCTCTCCGCTGGTCTGGCGGTGATGTCACGGGAGGCTGGCCGCCTCGTGCGGCACGGCTCGCCGGGCGAGCTGCAGGGAATCGTTCTCACACGGATGGCAGCGTCTGCTGACGAAGCCCGCTGGCCGATGCTGCTCTACCAGTCCGCTGTCCGTTTGCTCGCCAGCAGTTCATCATGGCAGATCGTCTGCACGACCCTCGAGCTCGCGACCGAATTCACGGCCGCGACGAGGTTCGCCTGGTTCACCCTGTCTGGATCGGGCACCATCGAGCCCGTCTGCGTGGTGCCCCCTGGCAATGGGCTGGATGAGCTATTCGCCGGCACCGCTGCGGGCGAGGTTTTCGCTGGCCGAGCAGCCTGGGTTTCATCAGAGATCGCCGACATCGCGGCCGTGCCTGTCCCCCAAGGGGCTTCCGGGCGAGCCGTGCTCGTTGCCGGGGCTCCACCCGGTAGCTTCCGCGAGGCAGACTTCGATGTACTCGTCATGCTCGCGGGACTCGCGGCGGCCTCGGGCATCGCCCACGGGAAGACGGATGCCCGCGGCACCGATCCTCTCGATGACGACCTCGCTGTCAACGACCCCGAGGACCATTACGAGGGAACGCTCGCGCTCTCCGGTGCGGACCTCGAGGCACTCGGCATCGGCCCAGGCGGCTTCGCTGCCCCCCAGGTGCCGGTCGGCTCGGGTTCCCTGCGGATCGTCGAATGGCAGCGGGCGCTCGTCGTCGAGGCGCTTCGTCGCACCGGTGGAAGCGTGCCGGAGGCGGCTGCCTCGCTCGGCATCAGCCGGGCCACACTCTATCGCAAGCTCGACGCATGGGGGCTCACGCGGATCGCGGCGGCGCCGCCTCCTCCGTGATTCGCGGCATGAGGTTGGCCACGGCAACGAGGACAAGGACCGACGCGACGTAGGGCAGCGCGCGGGATGAGTGGAGTGAGAAGAGGCTCATGCCCGCGAGCGGCCCGACGATCCGCCCGAGGGACGCGAACGACTGGTTCACCCCGAGCACCTCCCCCTGACGATCGCGATCCGTGCGTCGGGAGATGATCGCCGACACCGATGGATTGACGAACGCAAAGCCGACGACCGTCAGCGCCGAGGCTGCATAGAAGCCAAACCGCAGGGAGTCGCCCGCCCCGGCCACGATGCCCCGGCCGGTCACGAGCGCAGCCACCACGGCTAGCATGGTCAGCCCGCCGAGCATCAGCCCGACCCCTGAGACGAGGAGACGTCGCTCGGAGATCCGTTTGGCGAGAGGGCGATACCCGCCCCCCGCGAGCATGAGGGTGAATCCAATGCCAGCAAACAAGAGAAAGTTGGAATCGTCATCCATGCCGAACGCTTTCTCGGTGAACAGGGCAAGCGTCGACTCGAACCCTGCCATCGCCACGATCGTGAGGAAATAGACGAGCACCAGGACGCCGATGGCGGGCATCCGCAGCACCGCGAGCGTCCGAGAAACATTGGGGAACTCCTTGGCGGCTCGCGCCCCGGGCTGGCGGGTCTCTCGGAAAACCGTCGCCGCGATCACAAGCGCGATGGCGGAGAGCACCGACGCGATGGCCCCGACGCTCCAGCGGGCCTGATCGAAGAGGGTCATGCCGAAGTACGCGATCAGCGGACCGAGCGTGAAGCCGCCACCGAAGGCGATGCCGATGAGGGCCATGCCACGGGCCCGGTTTTCCGGCGTCGTGCAATCGGCGATCACTGCCGCCGCGGTTCCCACGCTCGCCCCGGCGATGCCCGCACCGACACGGGCCAAGAGCACAAGCCCGAGCGCGACAAGCGCCGCAGACTGCGTAGGCAGTGGCTCCACCGGCACGCTCATCGCGTAGCCGTACACGGCGTAGAACACGACCGATCCCGAGAGGCTCATCAAGAGGATCGGACGGCGACCGACCCGGTCGGAGATCCGCCCCCAGATGGGACTGAAGACAAACTGCATGAGCGAAAAGACGGCGAACAAAAGGCCAATCACCGCGCCTCCGGCGACCCCTTCGAGGGGCGAGAGCCCGAGGGCTTCGAGATACGGCGTGACCTGGCGTGGCAGGACGGGGAGCACGATCCCGAAGCCGAGCAGATCGATAAATACCGTCAGGAACACGACCAGCATGGCCCCTCGTGGCGCCGGCGGTGGTGTCGATCCGAGTGGAGGGGTGGTCATTGGTGGGTGCATGTCGCGAGAGAGGGTCGGTGCGGCGGGCAGAAGGTGCGTGAATGCTACACTCCCCAGCCATGCACGCCCGCCGTTTGCACCAGTCCACGCGTCCCCCCCAGGAAGAATCCATCCGGAGACCGACAGATACGGACGGTCCGCCCGATGCCCCTCCGAGCGTGGCCGACCTCACCGCGCGGATCAAGGAAAGCGTTGAGGGACGATTCGCAGACGTCTGGGTCGCTGGCGAGGTGAGTAACCTCGTGCGGGCCGCGAGCGGCCACGTCTACCTCTCCCTCAAAGACGACGCAGCGATGCTGCGGGCGGTTATCTGGCGCACGACCGCAGCCACGCTCGCCATCGAGCCGGCCAATGGGATGGCGGTTGTGTGCCACGGCCGCGTCGAGGTCTACCCCCCACGCGGCACGTACCAGCTCACGATCGACCGGCTCCATGCGCTTGGCACCGGCACGCTCGAGGCTCAACTCCGACGGCTCCATGCGAGCCTCGAAGCGGAAGGACTTTTCGATGCCAGTCGCAAGCGGGCGATCCCCCTCTTCCCGCGCCGCATCGCCCTCGTCACGAGCCCCACGGGGGCGGCGATCGCCGACTTCCTCGAAACCCTCCGCGGTCGATGGCGGGGTAGCGAGGTGATCGTGATTCCCTCCCGTGTGCAGGGAGCCGGGGCCGCCGACAAGCTGGCCGCGGCGCTCGCCACCGCTGAACGGCTCGTGCCACGGCCAGACGTGATCGCGCTGGTCCGGGGTGGCGGTAGCCTCGAGGATCTCTGGAGTTTCAATGAGGAGGTGCTCGTCCGCGCCATCTCCAAGACGAGCGTGCCCATTGTTGCCGGCGTGGGCCACGAGATCGATGTCACGCTCGCCGACCTTGCGGCAGACCTCCGGGCACTCACGCCGACCGACGCGGCGGTGAAGGTGTCTCCCGATGGCCGCCAGCTCGCCGCGACGATAACAGGCCTGGGCGGACGCCTTGCCTCCGCACTCGCGCGACGGGTAGACCTGGCCCGAGAACGGCTCGTGCGGCTTGCCCGGTCGCGGATCTTTGCCGATCCATCGCGGCTCGTCGTGGAACGTCGTGCGCGACTCGCCGCCGACACGCTGCGGCTCCGACGGCTCGGGGCGGCGGCCGTCGCGCGGGGCCACGAACGCCTCGCGGCCGCGGCGGGCAGGCTCGAGGCAGGCAGCCCTGTTCATCTCCTGGCCCGCGGCTGGTCGCTGACATCTCGCGGCGACGAGCCGGGCACACCCCTGCGAAGCGTCGCGGGGATCGGGCCGGGCGCGCCACTCATGACGCAACTCGCTGATGGGCGGATCTGGAGCACCACGGTTCGCACCGATCGAACCATCGCGGGCGGTGCCGTGACGCCACACGACCAAAGACCTCTCGGAACAGAAGGGACGACACCTGATGCCAGCGCACCCTGACGACAGCATGACCAACACAATCACCCAACCGACAAGCTCGACGCAGATCGCCTCATTCGAAGATGGCCTCGCATCGCTTGGCGATCTGGTAGCCCGCCTCGAAGCAGGAGGCCTCGGGCTCTCGGAGTCGATCGAGGCGTATGAGCGGGGCGTGGGTATCCTCCGCCAACTCAACAACGAGCTCGAAAACGCTGATGCGAGAGTGAGGCTTCTTGTGCGAATCGACGAGGATGGCCAGCCGATCCTCGCGGACCACGAGACCGATGCGGACGGCCTAGCGGCCACTGAACGCGGTCCGACCCGCCGCAGGGCTCGCGGCAAATCATCCCGCGGCCAATCGCTTCCCGGGATGGACGATGGTGCGGAAGAAGCCTAAACTTCCCGATGTATTCGGCGGTATCAAGGAGGCAGGCGTCGGCTTCCCGTCCGCCCCCCTGTTCTCCCAGGCTCCCGAATGGCACCCGGCCCGGACTCCAGTGGTTCCGTGGCATCGGTCGCCGATGGCCTAGACTCCATCGCCGATGGGCTTCGGCGGGTGCGGCATTTTATAGACCCGCTCCTCGAAGCCTCTCTGGGGCTTCCCGACGATGCGCCCCCGCGGCTCGTTGCCGCGCTTCGGCATGCCCTGCTCGCGCCCGGCAAGCGACTCCGACCAGCGCTCGTCCTTTGGGCCGCTCGGGCTTGCGGCGACGGCTTGACGGAAGCCGCTGCGTGGCAGGCTGCTGCCCCGGCTGCCGTGGCCGTGGAGATGATTCACGCCTACTCGCTCGTGCACGATGACCTGCCGGCGATGGACGACGACGACCTCCGCCGTGGTCGGCCGACGTGCCACCGGGCCTTTGACGAGGCCACGGCCATCCTCTGCGGTGATGCCCTCCAGCCTCTCGCCTTCGAAACCCTCGCCCGCGGTCTCCCAGCAGCGGTGGCGGGGCGGGCTTGCCTCGTGCTCGCGCACGCCGCTGGGCCTGAGGCGCTCGTGGGCGGCCAGGTAGACGACCTCGCGCTGGAGCGGGGCTGGATTGCAGACCTCTCCTCAGCAACCGCAGACGACCAGGTAGCCTGGATGGAACGGGTTCACCGGCGTAAGACCGGCGCCCTCTTTCGGGCTGCCCTCGAGCTCGGGGGGCTTGCCGTGGACGCAACCGAGGCCCAGCTCGCTCTTCTCGACCGGTTTGGTCGGGCCTTTGGCCTCGCCTTTCAGATCGCTGACGACCTCCTCGACGCCGAGGGGAATGAGGCAGCCGTCGGCAAGCGGGTCGGCAAGGACGCTGGCCGTGGCAAGCTCACGTTTCCTACGGTTGTTGGTATAGAGGCTGCCCGCGAACGGGCCCATGAGCTGGCTGCCGAAGCTGCCAGTGCCGCTCGCGAGCTTAGCGGCTCGGCTGAGGATCTTGCAGCGCTCGCCCACTGGATCGTGGGTCGCGACCACTGACACCACACCGCCATTTTTTGGAACCACGCACCATGCCTCCCGTCCTTCCGTCGATCACGTCGCCCGTGGATCTCCGCGATCTCTCGATTGACCAGCTCGAGCAGCTTGCCGGCGAGATGCGACAGGCGCTCTGTGAGGTCGCGACCACCCGCACGGCCCATTTCGCGTCCAACCTTGGAGTCGTGGAGCTTTGCATCGCGCTCCATCGCGTCTTTGATTTCCAGCGGGATCGGCTCATCTGGGACACCGGGCACCAGATCTATCCGCACAAGCTCATCACGGGACGGTTCGCCCAGTTCGGCACGATCCGCACACGTGGGGGCCTCATGGGCTACCCCAACCCTGAGGAAAGCCCCTATGACCTCTTCATGACGGGCCATGCCGGCTGTAGTGTGTCGGCCGCCCTCGGCTTGGCCAGCGGCGACGGCCTCCGTGGCGAGGACGACCGCCGCAGCGTGGCCGTCATCGGCGATGGCGCGCTGCCGTCGGGAATCGTGTTTGAGGCGCTCAACAATGCCGGCTTTCTCAAGAAGCGGCTGCTCGTGATTCTCAACGACAACAGGATGTCGATCTGCCCGCGGGTCGGGGCGCTCGCCGAGTACCTCGACAT
>CAYZHH010000223.1:0-6401 GCA_964478275.1 uncultured Candidatus Kuenenia sp. | reverse complement strand
GCGCAAGACAGCTGCAAGCCCCGTCAGCCATGCTCAGCACCTAAGGAGCATCCTTCAGACCTCGCGGAAGGGCCGTTGACCGTCTTTATCCATGAGTTTGACTGATGCAGCTGCGTTGTCCATAATACCTCCAGAACACAATATCTGGCGGCACTATGGACACCCCTGGCCTCAAAAACTCCCCGGTCGAGCGCGCAAAATCTGTCTTCCGGAAGAAGGGGGGGCTCCTGCGAATGTCGCACGCCCTTCAGGCGGGGATTCATCGCAATACACTTCGCGTGATGGTTGAACAGGGCGAACTGGAGAAGCTCAGCCGGGGGCTGTACCAGCTCGCGGATGCCGAACCACTTTCGCATCCCGATCTGGCGGTCGTTGCGGAGAAGGCCCCCGAGGGAGTCATCTGCCTGATCTCAGCGCTCGCGTTTCACGAGCTGACGACCCAGATTCCGCACGAAGTCTATCTGGCCATTGCTCGCAACGCCGAACCGCCGCGTATCGACTACCCGCCTGTCCGCAGCTTTCGCTTCAGCGGAGCGGCATTCACCGAGGGGATCGAGACGCATGAACTCGGCCCGGTGACGCTCCGCGTCTACTCCCGCGCGAAGACGCTCGCCGACTGTTTCAAGTTTCGGAACAAGATTGGACTCGACACCTGCCTGGAGGCGCTTCGCAGCTACCGGCAGCAACGCGGGTTTACCAGTGACACCCTGCTCCAGTACGCCGCCGTCTGCCGCGTGACGAACGTCATGCGGCCCTACATCGAGGCAGTGCTGTGACGGAGCGCACGATCAAGAATCTCCCGGCATCCATCCGGCAGCGACTGCTCCAGGTTGCGCAGGCCTCGGAACGTCCCTTCCAAGAAGTGCTCCAGTATTACGCAATGGAACGGTTCCTGTATCGGCTCAGCGTCTCGACACATGCCGACAAGTTCGTGCTGAAAGGGGCTCTGATGCTCACCGCCTGAGGAGTCTCAGCCACCCGACCGACGCGAGACATCGATCTACTGGGCCGTTTGCCCAACCGTGTCGAAGATCTCGCGGACGTGATCCGCGACGTGTGCGGGCAAAACGTGGAGCCGGATGCACTGGTCTTCGATGCCGACAGTGTGGCTGGAATTATCATCAAGGAAGACGCCGATTACGCAGGCGTCCGCGTCACGTTCCGGGGATCGCTCCAGAACATGCCGCTGCCGATGCAGATTGACGTGGGCTTCGGCGACGTAGTCTTTCCCGGCGCAGCGATGACCGATTATCCGACAATTCTGGATCAGGCGGCGCCACAACTCCGCGGCTACAGTCGCGAGACCGCGATCGCTGAGAAATTCGAGGCGATGGTCAAACTGGGGCTTTTGAACAGCCGGATGAAGGACTTCTACGACATCTGGCTGTTATCCCGTCAGTTCGCCTTCGATGGGTCGTCACTGGCGACAGCGATGGAGAAAACCTTCGCCCACCGGGGCACTCCGGTCACGATTGAGCCGACGGCGTTTTCCGCAGCCTTCGCCACTGATGCCAGCAAAGTCGCGCAGTGGCGCGCCTTTCTCCGCAAGTCCCGATTGGACAACGCACCGCAAGACCTGGCATCGGTCACTGAAGCGATCGCACTTTTCTTGTCCCTGCCTGCCGCGGCCATTCGTGACGGACGCCCTTTCTCACGGGTTTGGCCCGCCGCTGGTCCTTGGATGAAGGGGACATGATGGGTGCATGACATGGCATATGACGATGCGTTGGACGAAGCGAAGCGTCGCGTTCAATGAGACGCCACTCGAAGACAGGGAGGACATTTATGAAATCCTCGACGACATCCTTTTCGGAAATGTCTAGATTGCACCACGCTTTCAGGACGGCCTGGACTCGGGCTGCATTCTTTTCCTGGCATTCCTGCGCTGTTTGCGCTTCGGAGGTGATTGCGAGGACGACGCGGAGATACCCCCGTGTCTTGGTTCAGCGTGAACTGAAATCTGGCGGTGAGGGCATAAGGGAACGCACCGTGGCATCTTTGATGCCTCGACGCGAGCGGAACGTCTCCTCCGAATCGAGCCGAAAGTGGGCTCCGTATGGCTTGCGGAGATCGGCATCGAACTCGACGGGTAGGGCTGCGCGGTGGGCGTCCTCATGACGGACGACATGGAGCAGAAATTGAGTGGGCGACTGGTCGTCTGTCGCGAATCTGGAGCATCCGGACACCGGCGGCAAAAAGGCTCTCGACGAGCCGCCGGAACGCGGTTCCATCACCCCCGCCTGTGACGAGGACACAGAGCGTGATCCCCGCAAGTCGCGTCGGCTCCATGGCATCACTGTAGCTGCCGAGGCAATCCGGCCGCGGCGTGACCGGGCTCCAGGGCCCCGGATCACTTCCTTCACGGCAGAACCAGGCTTGGCGGGAGACCCCCGGTTTCCTACTCTCCCAGGCCGGGTCAGATTCCTTCTCGCGCCGCGACCCTCTCCATGACTGCGCTTCGTTACCTGACGCTGGCCTGGCCTGGCCTGCCGTGGCTTTGGCTCCGCGGCAGCCGCGCCGGGCTCGTGCTCGCGCTCGCCTTCGCGGTGTCGCTCGACATCGCGGTCGTCACGACCTTCATTTGGTCTGATCTCGTCGAGCTGCCAATCACCGTCGCGGTGTGGGCTGGGGTCGGAGTCATCTGGCTGGCGAGCACCGTCTCGGGCGCAGCCGCATTTCCCCCGCCGCTCGCCAGGGCAAAAGCGGCAGACGTCGATCCCTTCTACGTCAAGGCCCGCGATGCCTATCTGGCCCGCGACTGGGTCGCTGCGGAAACGCGGCTTCGCGAGCTCTTGGAGCTCGCGCCGACCGACGGCGAGGCCCAGCTTCTCCTGGCCACCCTCCTGCGACGGGTGGGCCGGCTGGCCGAGGCCCGCGACGCGCTCGAGAAACTGTCTGCGAGCGACACGGGCATCCGTTGGCGGCGAGCCATCGCGACTGAGAGGGAGCGGATTGTGGCCGTTGGGCGGGGCGATTCGGGAGGCGTCGAGCCTTCTACGCTCCCTCTCCCCGATACGCATGCGGCTGACCGACAGCACACTGGCGTCCGGTCCGCAGCGGCCTAAAGGAGCCGCGGCATCGATATTTTTCGCGGCGGCACGCTCGGGAGGGGACGCTCTTGCCGCTCATCCCTACAATGCCCCGAGCAATTTGGCGTACGGTTTGCAGTCACTGATCTCTCTGGTTCCGGTCTGCCGTTTCGGCACCCGGCCAGGCGAGCCGATTTCGTGGGAAGGACGAACCCAACATGTACGAGCGATTCACGGACAGAGCCCGGAAGGTGATGCAGCTGGCCAACCAGGAGGCCCAGCGGTTCAACCACGAATACATCGGGACCGAGCATGTTCTCCTCGGCCTCATCAAGGAGGGCAGCGGCGTCGCCGCGAACGTCCTCAAGAACCTCGACATCGACCTGCGAAAGATTCGCATGGAGGTCGAAAAGCTGGTCCAGAGCGGCCCCGACATGGTCACGATGGGCAAGCTCCCGCAGACACCCCGGGCCAAGAAGGTCATCGAATACTCGATGGAGGAGGCCCGAAACCTCAACCATAACTATGTCGGCACCGAGCACATCCTCCTGGGGCTTCTCCGTGAGCAGGAAGGCGTGGCCGCGCAGGTCCTCATGAACCTCGGCCTCAAGCTCGAGGATGTCCGCGAAGAGGTGCTCAATCTTCTCGGTCACGGCATGGAAGAAGGGGGTGAACGGGCTGGCATGGGCGGCCGTCAGCCCGCTGGTGCCGGCGGCGGTGGCGGCGAGGGAACCCCCAAGAGTGGCAAGAGCAAGACGCCTGCCCTCGACAGTTTTGGCCGCGACCTCACGGAGCTCGCCCGTCAGGGCAAGCTCGATCCGGTGATCGGCCGCGAGAACGAGATCGAGCGGGCGATCCAGATTCTCTGCCGCCGCACGAAAAACAATCCGGTGCTCCTCGGCGAAGCTGGTGTTGGCAAGACGGCGATCGTCGAAGGCTTCGCCCAGCGGGTCGTCGATGGCAATGTGCCGGAGCTGCTCGCGGACCGCCGGATCGTCGTTCTCGACCTCGCAATGATGGTTGCTGGAACGAAGTACCGCGGCCAGTTCGAGGAGCGGATCAAGGCGGTGATGAACGAAGTCCGCCGTGCCAAAAACACGATTCTCTTCATCGACGAGCTCCACACGCTCGTGGGGGCGGGTGGTGCCGAAGGCGCAATCGACGCGTCGAACGTGCTCAAGCCCGCACTCGCGCGGGGTGAGATTCAGTGCATCGGTGCCACGACGCTCGATGAATACCGCAAGTATATCGAGAAGGATTCGGCCCTCGACCGACGGTTCCAGATCGTCATGATCGAGCCTGCCACAAAGGACGAAGCCGTAGAGATTCTCAAGGGGCTCCGCGACCGCTACGAGAGCCACCACCGAGTGACCATCTCCGATGCAGCCATCGCGGCGGCAGTGGATCTCTCGAGTCGCTACATCACCGGTCGATGCCTCCCTGACAAGGCGATCGACGTGATCGACGAGGCCGGCGCGCGGGTGCGTCTCAAGGCGATGACGAAGCCGCCGGATCTCAAGGAGATCGACGAAGAGGTCGAGAAGCTCAACAAGGAAAAGGAAGAGGCGGTCGCCAACCAAGACTTCGAAAAGGCGGCGGCGCTTCGCGATCAGGCCGACAAGCTCAAGAAGAAGAAGCAGCAGATGACCCGTGACTGGCGGGAAAAAGGCCGCGAAGCCGACGGTGTCGTGGACGAGGAGGTCGTCGCCGAGGTGGTCTCCAAGATGACTGGCATCCCACTCACCCGAATGAGCACTGAGGACCAGCAGCGGCTCATGGCGATGGAGAGCGATCTCCACAAGCGGGTCATCGGCCAGGATGCTGCGATCAAGAGCCTCTCGAAGGCGGTTCGCCGCAGCCGCTCCGGGCTCAAGGATCCCAAGCGGCCGATCGGCTCGTTCGTGTTCGCCGGGCCGACCGGTGTCGGCAAGACGTTGCTCGCCAAAGCTCTCGCCGAGTTCATGTTCGGCGATGCCGACGCGCTCATTCAGATCGACATGAGCGAATACATGGAGAAGCACAATGTCAGCCGGCTCATTGGCGCGCCCCCTGGCTATGTCGGTTTCGAGGAAGGTGGCCAACTCACGGAGAAGATCCGTCGCCGTCCTTATGCCGTGGTGCTGCTCGACGAGATTGAGAAGGCTCACCCGGATGTCTTCAACATGCTCCTCCAGGTGATGGAAGAAGGACGGCTCACCGACTCGTTCGGCCGCAACGTCGACTTCCGCAACACGATCGTCATCATGACGACGAATGCGGGCGCCGATGCGATCAAGAACGAGGCCGCCTTTGGCTTCCAGAAGCCCGACGGCGATGCGTCGTACGACAGCATGAAGGGCCGCGTGAACGAGCGAATCGAGAAGGTGTTCCGCCCTGAGTTCCTCAACCGGCTTGACGATGTGATCGTGTTCCACCACCTCACGATCGACAACCTCAAACTGGTGATCGACCTCGAGATGGCCAAGGTTCGCGAGCGGCTTGCGGAGCGTGGCCTGGCGCTCGACCTCTCCGATGAGGCCAAGCAGTTCCTCATCAAGAAGGGTTCCGATACCGACTTCGGCGCGCGGCCGCTGCGTCGGGCACTCGAAAACTACATCGAGGATCCCGTCAGCGAGGAGCTCCTCAAGGGCGAGTTCGCGGGCAAGGACACGATCCGCGTCGACTGCATAGAGGTAGCTGGCAAGAAGCAGCTCACGTTTGTCGGCGTGGCCACCGTGGAGCCGGTCGCGGCTGCTCCTGCCGAGGAATCGACTTCCTGAAACCACTTCCCCGGCAGGCAGCCGGGGTTGGCTGGCCGTCTGTGAATCGCTACTCTCCCGCCGTTTTTCCTTCTGGAAGGCGGCGCGATGAGGAGTTGGTCATTCTGGCGATGCGGGATATGTCTCGCGGCAGCGTGGTGGGCGGTTGGCGTGAGCCTCGCCTGTGCCACAGCACCAGCCGGCGCTCCTGATGGCCCTGCCGTGTCGCCCGCGGCAAGCCAGCCGGCCGAGCCTGCCCGGGGAACGATCACGGTTGCCGACATCGAGCGGCAGCGGGTGGAGATCGCGGACGCCTCGGGCCTGTCACCTGCGGTTCACGAGCAGATCGCGGAACAGTTCACGACGGCACTCGAGTACCTCGACGCAGCGGCTCAACTGTCTGCCCAGACCGAGTCGCTCCGGGCTGAAGCGGACCGCGTGGCCGAGGATCTCACGCGGCTCGAGAAGCCGCTGGCCCCGATAGCCGAGCAGCCTGAGATTCCAGAGAAGGCCGAGTCGCTTCGTGCCGCTCACCACGATGCCGAGGCTGCCGCCACCGAGACCCGCCGGCGTCTTGCGGCGGTAACCGCTGAGATCGAGCGGCGGACCGTTCGTTCGCGCGAGCTTCCGGATC
>CAYZHH010000222.1:0-6506 GCA_964478275.1 uncultured Candidatus Kuenenia sp. | reverse complement strand
GGCCTCGCCGCGAGCGACCACGAGCAGCCTCGCGATGACCGGCTGACCGGCTATACTTGGCGGTCGATCACGTCCCCCCCGTAAGGAGTCTCGGGCCCGTATGAAGCTCCGCATGTCGCCAGCCACTGTCTTCTCCGGCCTCTCGTTGGCCTATTTCATCGCCATTCCGTGGGCGATTGCAGCGATGCCGGCAGCGTGGGCGGATGATGCCCCGCCTCGGGACGGCACGCCCTCCGAATTTCAACCCGGTGACATCTCGATCGGCGACCCCATACCGCTTCGTTCCGCATCGCCGCGTTCGGATGCTCCTCCAGCTCTGCCCCTCCCGGCGGTGGAAAATGGTGAGCCGCGAAGCCTGCTGGCCGTCACTCCGAAGGAGCCTACCAATGCCTCTGCACCATCACGTGGGACGGGCTGGCTTGGCCTTGTGGTGGCCGAATCAGCGGCCCCGGGCCGATGGACGGTGGACGAAGTAGCTGTGGGCGGCCCCGCAGCAGGAGCCGGCGTCGCGACGGGAGACGAGGTGCGGGCGATCGACGGAATTCCCCTGCGAAGCGCCGACGATGTCTCGCAGGCACTCACGGCCATCGCACCCGGCCAGCGGGTCGGCCTCTCCATCGCCCGCGGCGAGCATGTCACTGATCTCGTGCTAATGGCTGTCGATCGGCCGGTCGCCCTCAACGCCCGTACCTGGCAGGCCTCCCCAGACCATGGCACGGCCGCGACCACCCTGCCGGAGGCCCCTGCGTTTGCTACCGCGCCCCCGCCATTCACATCGCCGGAGCCAGCGGCCACTCCAGCGAGCCCTCCTTCGTCACGGTTCGCGGCGCCGCGTGTCGCTGCCAACGTTCCCCAGGCTCCGGCCTTCCAGGCGACACCGCCAGCGCCCGCCGAGCTTCCGGCCCCCACGCGAGCGACAGTGGCCGTTGGACGCACGGCGCTTGGGGTTCGCACGGTGCCTATCGATTCAGGACTTCAATTGCGATTTCAGCTTCCTGAAGCGGCTGGTGCCTATGTGATCGGCGTCGTCCAGGATCTTCCGGCTGCCAAGGCTGGCGTGCCGCCAGGAAGCGTGATCGTGGCGCTCGACAACCGCCCGGTGCGTTCACCAGACGAACTCACCCGACTGGTCACCGCAGGACCGATCGGCCGCCCGGTGGCGATTCAATATATTCTCCCTGGCGGCGAGGCCCACCGAGCCGATGTCACGCTCCAGTCGCTCGAGCGACCGCTCGAGGAGGCACTCGTTGGGCCGTCATCGCCGTCGGCAACGCTTCCGCCACAACTTGAGCTTGGGCCGTCCACGTCCACGGCGAGGCGTCCCGAAAGTGATCATGGGGTCGCGACTGTCACCGTCCTCGAAGCAGAGGTCCGCGACCTGAAAGCCCGCTTGGAAACGCTCGAGCGCCGGCTCGATGCGGCCCCGCGCTGACGTTACGCGGCGTCTGCTTCGCACAAGGAATTGGCGACGAGGCCATACCGCTCGAGCTCCGCATCGAGCGCGACTCCAGGCGGTCCTGGGATCGCCGCCGATGTGAAGGCCACGCTCGAGCGCCCTTTGCGAACGGGTCGCTGGCCAGGCCGGCGAGAGCCCGCGGCGGCCCAGGCCTCCGCCTCATCGGAAAGATGCGTGAGCAGCCGTTCGATGCCCTGCCGATGCCACTCGATGCCGTCGCGGTCGAGCTCGGCGGGAACTTCGATCGCTCGGCTCACTACCGCCCTCGCTCGCGAGAACGGCCGCGGGATCGCAAACCGGTCCCAGGTGCCGGCCCGCCAGGGGCGGTCGTAGCCCATGCCCATGGCCACGATCGGAATGCCGAGCGTACTCGCAAGAAAGACGCAGCCTGGTGCCAGTCGGCGACGAGGGCCGCGGGGCCCGTCAGGGGTGATCGTGAGGTTGCTCACGGCAGCCTTCTCGGCAAGCTCACGCAGCGCCACCGAGCCACCGCGGAACGTGCTTCCCCGCACGACGCCAAAACCCATCATCCGCGCGACGCGGTCGAGGATGTTGGCGTCGGTGTGCCTCGAAAGCAGCATGGCGATATTCGAGTGACCTCGCAGGCACAGGGGCATGAGAATGTTCTCATGCCAGAAGATATAGATCTTTGCGCCGCGGTACCGTGGATGGACAGGATCGACCTCCGGATCACCGAAGTCGGCCTGGTAGTCGAGCGTTCCCATCCACTGCCGGATGGCGGCAGTCGAAACAAGCGACCAGGCGCCGATCGCAAATGGTTTTGTCAGCTTCACGTCCGTGCGTCCTTCTCTCTACCCGAGTCCTCTTCGTGGGAGCCCCCGCCGTCGAGCGGCGAGGCCCCTTTCCTGTCATTCTCCGTACCATGTCCCGGCGAAGACCTCCTCCGCCGGCCCCGTCATGAACACCGGGCCAGACCCAGGCCACTCGAGGTCGAGCCGCCCCCCGGGAAGATCAGCAGCAAGCCGATGACCTGTGCGGCCGGTGAGCACACCCGCCACACAGACGGCCGATGCCCCTGTCCCGCAAGCCTGCGTGATGCCGCTCCCCCGCTCCCAGGTCCGCATGATGACATGCTCGGGCGAACGAACCTCGACGACGTGGACGTTGACCCGACGCGGAAACATGGCGTGACATTCGATCCGTGGGCCAACGTGCTCCAGAGGCACCGCGGCCACGTCACGGCAGTACAGGATCGCGTGAGGGTTGCCCATCGAGACGCAGGTCATGCGTGGATCGAGGCCGGCGCGATCCCACCATGGTTCCTTCGCGCCGAGGGCCGGGCACGCGGTGTCGATCACCCGGCTCGTGCCGGCGCCGGTAACCGGAATATCGGCTGCGTCGAGGAGCGGCTCGCCCATGTCCACTCGCACGTGGGATGTCCGCGGACCGGTGGGCCTGACCACAAGTTCGAGCACACCGCGGCCCGTCTCGATCGTCACCGTCCCGGCGGCCGCGCGGCCCCGCGCGACCACGAGGTGGGCCACGCACCGCACCCCATTGCCACACATCTCCGATTCGCTGCCATCGGCGTTGAACATCCGCATCCGCGCGTCGGCTCGGCTCGAGGGCTCAACGAGGATGAGGCCGTCGCCTCCAACGCCCCGATGACGGTCAGCAATCCGCGGAGCAAGCACCGCCGGATCGGCGGGAGTCGGCTCCGCGAAGCAATCGACATAGACATAGTCGTTGCCGGCACCATGCATCTTCACAAAATTCATCGTCGTTTCGTCTCGTCGGTTCTAGTCATGCGGTGCGATTGTCGGCAATGCCCGCCCACTCTACCAAAGCGCTTCCGCAGCCCATGCGCGAAGGATCTTGTCTCACTGCAGCGACTCCTGCCGCCCCGCGGCGCGGTCGGCAGGCGGGTCTCGCCGTCTGGCCTGGAGCCGCTGCACCGCGGCGGCCAGGGTCGGAAAGGCTTCGGTTGTGGTGATCGGTTCGGCCAATGTCCCAGCTACGTGGACCAGGAGGAACTGTCCACCGGCACCACCGAGCAGCCGCTTCATCGCCGGAAGCTGATTCTCCGATTCACCAACGAGTGGTCGAAACGTGAGGCTGATATTGGAGTCGAGGTCAATCTCACCAGCCCCCACGAGGCTGATGGCATCGCCTGAGAGTTCGATCGTGTCGAGATAGGCCCGCGGGCCCTCGATGCGGAAGTCCACCTGACTGCTGCCAAAGGCGGTTCGGTCGGGAGCCCGCACCCGCAGGATCTTGAGCAGCGAGACGATGACGGGCAGTTCGTAGAGATTGGCGTCTCGGAGTCGCACTTGGCCGCGGCCCGAGAGCGAGTGGGTGCCCGATCGCGTGCCACTCACCTCGATGGCGGCTTGAACCCGACCGCGAGAGGTCGTGGCTCGTCCGACGAGGTCGGCCGCGAGACTCGCGAGATCGACGTCGGCAAGGGCGAGACCTACCGTGAACTGTCCGACCGGCCCGGCGGCGACCTGGGCGTCGAGTTGGAGCGTGCCGCCTGCCAGACGGGCCGTGAGCCGTCGCGGTGTTCCTGGTTCAGAAACGGCCGCGGCCGGCGATCCAAGACGGGCACCGGCCGCGTCGAGGACGACTGGTCCACGGATCGCGGTCAGCTGGAGGCCTCGCCACACGGCTGAATCGACCGCCAGATCACCGAAGGATCGCCAGGTCTGGCCATCGCTCGAGCCGCGCAGTTGAATGCTCCCGCAGACGTGTTCGAGCGGTACGCCGGCGTCCAGCGATGCCTGCTCCACGTCGAGCTGCATGTCCCATGAGGCTGCCGCAGGGCCGGGCTCGAGCTCCGTGCGCCCCCCCGGAAGCGTCACTTCACGAGGAGCCGTTGAGTAGATATCGAGGGCGCCATCCACCGAGAGGAGGCCCTTGAGGCCGATGTCTGAGACCGCCTGCTGGAGTCCCGTCGGAAGAGCTCTCAGAACATCGTGCTCGGCGCGAAAGCGATCGGCCGCGAGCCGGGTGAAGGAGACGTGCCAACCCCCATCGGCGCCGAACCGGCATGTGCCCTCGGTCGAGACGGTGGTTCGTGCATGAACGCCGCGAACTCCCTCGAAGCGGAGGATCCCGTCCTTCCAAACCAGCCGTCCCTGAAGCTGCTCGAGGCGATACGGAAACCAGGTCGGTTCGATCGACACCGTGTCCCCGCGTGGAGTGGCCTCGAGCTCCACCTCGGTTCGCCGGGTGCCCACCTCGTGCCGGATCCTCGCGGAAAATTCGGCGCTGCCGCGCGGGGCAATCTCATCCCAGATCTGCCGCATGCCAGGCGGCAGGGCATCTCGCAGTTCTGGCTCGAGCACGACGTCGTTCCCCCCAAGATCGAGCGTGAGAACATCACGACCGTCCTCTTCTGCCGCCAGCAGCCCGGAGCACCGGATGACGCCGGTGTCGTTGGTGCCGGTGACATCACGAATGACCCATCGATTCCCTTCCATATGAATGCTTCCGCTGACGTTCGACACCGGGTAGGGGAAGCCGGTGTACGCCAAGGTACACCGCGAGAGTCTGACGCCCAGGCTGTTCAGAAAACCACGCGGATGCTGCTGGCCACGTTCGTGGCGAAAAGCAAAGTCGAACGTGCCGGTGGCCCGCAGCCTGCGCACTACATCGGCTCCGTTCGGTGGCAGCGCTGCCAGAAGGGCGTCGTCGATTCGCATCCCTTCGCCTCGGAGCTCGATCGACCCAGGATGGCCTGGTTTCGCCATGTCGAGCGCCCCCTCGACATGCACTGGATGTCCCCCGGCAAGACCGGTCAAGTGCATGCTCACGGCACCATCGCGGTAGGTCACCGTGCCAACTGTGCGGTCGAGCCGGTAGGGAAAGCGGTAGTAGGTGAGCGAAAGATTGCGGCATCGAATCGAGACATCACGGCTCGTCTGCCCTGCACATCGCGCCAGACACACCTGGAGATCCACATCGCCGGTCGGCAGGAGCTTGCTCCAATGCGACGCGAGCTGCGCGGGAAGAAACGGCTCCCAATGCCGTCCTACGAGTAGCCGCTCCACCTCGACAGCCAGGTCGAAATCGGCCGATGCATCCCATCCGGCGAACCGGCCTGAGCCTCGAACGAGCGTCGATCCCGAGTGCCCTTCGAATTGCTCGCAGACCACGCCCGTTCGATCCGCCGTGAACGACGCGGCGACATCGCTGACGGCCATCGGCAAAGACGCGTGCTCGAAGTGCCCGCCGGCGAGCCGGCCGGAGACACCGAAGGTGACCTGCTCGAGTGACGCGAGCGCCCCAGCCGCCGTCCAATCGAGATCGACTCGTCCGCGGACCGATGCGGCGAAGTCTGCGAGCCCGCCCCCAGTCGGCAGGAACCCTCGTAGGCGCGGGGAGAGATCGAGCGCCTCGACGTGGCCGGCCAAGTTAAACTCACCATCGACGGTGATGTGTCCTTCGAAGTCGGCCCGTTCAAAAAGATCGCCGCCAACGCGGCCGCGCACGGCCGTGCGGCTCGTTGCGGCATCGACTGCCTGCGGCTCGAGCGCGATGCCAACGTTGCGAAGCGTGAAACGGCGGCCGAGCAGCGCGTCCTCGACTGCCAGCGTGGCATCCTCGATCGCCACAGGCAGCCCTGCGCCTCCCTGCTTTGGCTCGAGGAGCTTGGCGACATTCCAGCGGCCGGTCGCATCGCGACGTACCTGCACGACCGGTCGTCGTAGCCTGACGGCCGCAATACGTGGCTCACCGGCTGCCAGTTCGGCAAGGGACGTGCCACACGCGAGATGAATCTCTTCGACCGTGAGCAGCGGTGGCTGGCCGGCCTCGGCAAGCGAGAGGTCACGGATGAGGATGCCCTCGCCTTCGACCAGGCTCGCCGACCGAACCTGAACCTCGAGGGTCGGAAACCGCTCTCGCAGCTTCGCCTCCACGCGACGGCGCACCTCCTCGCCAACGCGATGCGAACCGAGCGCCGCCGCCACGATGATGGCGGCCACGGTCAGCGGCAACGTCCATCGGACAATCGTCCAGAGCGTGTCGGCGAGGGGCTTCACAGGGGCATGTCCGGCGCGCAGCGGTGGCCAGGATGAGGGGGGGC
>CAYZHH010000221.1:0-6524 GCA_964478275.1 uncultured Candidatus Kuenenia sp. | reverse complement strand
GGCAAAGACTTCTTCGAGGTTCACGCGGTCGGTATCGAGCGTCGCATTCCGTTTGACGTAGTTGCGGTCGCGCCATACGGCCAGCGCGAGCCGGCCGCCGTTCTCCTCCTTCTCGGCCTCGATGATGGCGTTGCCCACGAGCACCCCGAGATGGCCGCCGGGCTTGAAGGCCGTTCCGCCGATGCCCAGGAGCACGTCGCCGCGTTGGAGTTGTCCCTCGGCCGGCGAGCCCGCGAGAATCTGCTGCACGAGGAACTGATCGCCGGCAAAGCCGCCCGCCCAGACGCCGACAATGCCCGTGGGACCGAGGCTCCAGATCTGCGTCTCCTTGGGAACGGCGGCCCCCTTGGTGAAGTCGGGGATGGCCGCGGGCCGCACCGGCGTCACCGGCTCGTCGCCACCAGCGGCGACAGCAGCCTGCTGCTCGGGCGTCACCTCGCGCTCGTCGGCACTTACGATGCCAGCACCCAGCATGGCCGCCACGAGGGCGAGCGTGGCTCCACGGGACGTGGTCCCAAAGCGAGAAACTTTCATGCTGCACTCTCCACGGAGGATGTTGGCCGAGCGGGTTCGCTCTCCCGGCAAAGAAACACTGAAAAGCCTGCCCGGCGTCCGCGACTCGACACGGCCTGAATAAGCCGTTTCCATCGCTCGATGAAGGCCGAAGCGGTAGCCTGGTCTGGCGGTGCGGCCCCCGCAAGATCCCAGACCACGTGAACAATCTGAGCCGCACGGGCCCGCGTGGCCTGCCGCTCTTCTAAGAAGATACAAAAATCTTTCACCAGCCGCTCGGCTCGGGTCGGATCGTCGAGCAGGAACGAGCATCGGCCGTACCAGAGGCTTTCGAAGATGAAGCGGTTTCCGCAGTCTTCCCCGTCCGAGCCGACGTGAAGGATCTGCACCGGCCGCCTCCTCCGCTCGAAGCCGGTAAGGGCAGCCTGGGCGGCATCAGCGGCTGCGGGGCTGGCCGCGAGGAAGACAAAGCAGTCGCCTCGATGCAGGAGCCACGCGAGCTCCTCCGGCATGGAACGCCGCGGTGGCCTCGGTCGTACCACGAGCGAGGGCAGCTGGCGACCCGCGTTAACCACCGCGCTCGGCACCGGCAGTGGCAGGTAGGCCGTGGCGTAATCGTTGGCCCGCCTGAGCCAGTCGCGGGCGAGAACAGCGACCGCCGCGACCACGAGGAACCGCGACCACCACAGGTTCCAGCGGTCCACGCGGTGGGCCGTAGCGTACGCCTCCTCCGACACCACGATGGGCTGCCAGCTCGACTCGGCCACCGTCTGCCCTGCGTCCAACCCTGCCGGCTCGTTGTCACTGTCGAGGCCAGCCTCAAGGCTGTCATCCGACGTCGTCCCTTCGCCCCGTGCCTTTTTCTTCTGCTTCCATCCCGGTTCAGCGACGGAATCCTCTTCTTCGATCGTTTCAAGATACTTGAGGTCGGCGTCGTCGAGGCCTGCCTTGTCGAGAGCATCGTCTTTGGCGTCCTCGGCGAATTGGATGTCTGCTGCTGACTGCTCACGGGTCGCGTCGAGCGCCGCCACCTTCTTCTGGTGGAGCGCCTCCTCGGCCTTGCGGGCGGCGGCCACGGCAGCCGAACGATCGGGCTCGAGCCGGTTCACATGGAACGTCGAGTTCACCTGGGCGCAGACAAGCGACAAGGCAGCAACCAGCACCGCCACGACCAGCGGCCGCGGCCCGGTTCGCCTGAGCAGACCGAGGCTCCAGAGGACTGGTACCGCAAGCGACACCGCCAGCCCGACGTAGCCGATCGCGCCGAAAGATTGAAAGGTCCACGTCATGTCCGGCTCACTTCTTGACCTTGGCCACAGCATCGTTCCAGCGATCGAAGGCGTACCGCACGAGGTTGATGCCCAGGTGCATGGCGCTGGCCTTCATCTCCGGGCTCACATCGGTGTACGCGGAGGACTTCCAGGCGTCGTTTATGTCACCGGGGTGGTAGAAGGCGACCCACCGCCCCTCATGTTTGATGCCAAGCGCCCGCCGGCCACCGTGATGCCAGAACGCTGGGGCACCATCGGGAAACATGAACGGAAGCCGGTAGAGCTCGTCGTCATCGGCGATGTCCACGAGCGGCTTGTCCGGAAAGACCTGGCGGATGAAGCGCAGAAATGAATCGTGGAAGGCGAGGCTGCCGGCATCGGCGATGAGAAACCCTCCGCCGAGACAGTATTCACGGAGAATCTTGACGTCGGCCGGACTGATGTGGCCCATCGCCCCGTTGCCCGTGAGGTAGACAAACGGCGGAAAGCCATCGCGAGGATATTTTCGTAGAAGTGCGATCGAATGGCTTTCGCCCGACCGGGCTATTTTCTTGAACCCCGTGGCCTGGGCAAACTCGCGGAGGAAGTTGGTGTCGGCGGCGCTTTCGTCCATGCCATCATCCCAGCCGGAGCCACCGTGGTTGAGGCGGATGAAGCGGATCTTGTAGTCCTCCATGCCCTCGGGCCATCCCCCCTCGGTGCCGCCTCCCTTGCCAAGGTTGCCGGTCGCACCCATGTTGGCCGAGACCTGATACTCGAGCTTCGTCATCTCCTCCATCTGCTCGTCGGCCTCGGTGTGGTCGAGGTCGGGCTTCTCGAAGACGATTGCCGAATTCGGATTCACCGTGATCGACTTCTTCTTTTTCTTCTTCTTTGGCTTGACCATCTTCACCATCGCCACGACCGGGTTGCCACTCCCCTTCGGCACCCGGTACGGCTCCACGCAGCCATCGGCTTCGAGCAGCCATGGAATCAGCACGATGACCATGAGATGGGTCAGACCGCTGGCGTAGAGGCTCGCGCGGTGCCGCGGATCGCGGCCACGCGTGCGGAGATCTTCGAGGGATTCATCACCACGGAGTGGTCCACCTGTCTGGCCTGTGAAGGCCGCGTAGACCGAACGGCTCCGCAGCATCGTCTGCATCCACGCCGCGGCGGCCATCATCGCAAGCGCCGGCCACGCCAGCCGCCACCAGAGAAGCGTCAGTGTGACTTTATCTTGATCGAGTCCATCAATCTGGAGGCCGGCTGCGTGAATGGCCCCCGTGGCATACCAGGCGATGGCCGTGAAGGCTGCCCCCACCGCGTGGATCGTGAAGAGCGCCATGAAGAGAAGCCACCAGGTGGCCCGAATGCGGACAAGGGCCAGGACGCCCGCCCCGACACATGTGGCTCCTGCGACTCCCGCGGCAACACAGCAGGCCTGCACAAGAACGCTGACGAAATTCCGCCCAAAGAGCCCACCGATCCCGGGATTGGCCTTGAAGGCCGCCTCGAGCGCGCCGGGCACCAGCCACCACACAGTGAGCCCAATCCCACCGGCCACGATGCCGCCGATCGCCACCACTGTCGCTTTCGCGACGGACGGTGCGGTGGGAATCGCATCGATAGGCCCGATATCGAAATCGGGGCTGGCGGTGATGGTCATGGGCAGACGATTGGTTACTTGAAGAGGTCTACGTTGGCATCGACATCAGGCATCGCCGGGCCTGCCGGCACAGGTGGTGCCGCGTCCGGCGGAGGCTGCGGCTGGCCCGCGCTGGGAGTCGATACCGTTGGTGGCGGGCCACCCGCGGCGGCCGGCGCGGGAGCAGGGTCACCGGAGGCTGCGGCTGCTGGGGCTGGCTTCGCCGCTGCGGGCTTCGCACCACCGGCAAAGCGGGCGCTCAGGTCTTGAGGCGGCACGCCATGCTCCTTAGCAATCGCCTGAATTGATGCCGCGGCCTCCTCGACTGCCGCGTCGAGCTTTTGCTGTTCTGTCAGTCCCGCTGAGGCATCGCCGAGAAACGTGGTCCGCAGCCACGGAACGCTGGCGGCGAGAATCACGATTGTATGGACGACCAGGGCGAGAAGGGCAAACCGAACCAGCCCTCCGCCTCGAAAGTCTCGCAAGAGATCGTCGGGTTCCGCGGACGCGCCACGGGACGGAGCGTTCGCTGGGGGCTTGGCACTCGCTGCACTCATGGTGTGCTCTCCTTTTTGGTTCCCACCGCCTCGAGGATGCCTCCACCCTCCGCGATGGCCTTCAATACCGGTTCAAAGATTTCCTTGGTGACGCCTGCATCGCAGCGGAACTGTACATGCCGCTGGTCCTCGGTCACGGTGCCCGCCAGGCGGATCTGGACACCTGTCTCGACTTCCTTGGCGGAGTCCACCCGACCGCCGTTGAAATAGATGGTGCCTTCCTTGTCGATCGCGATCCGTGCCGCCGCAGGGGCCTTCACCTTCTCCACGCGCTCCGAGGCCGGAAGCGTAACCTGGATGTCGGACGCATCCTGCGACGCTTCGCTACAGACGAGAAAGAAGATGATGAGCAAGAAGGCGATATCGCCCATGCTCGCGGTGGGGACGGGCACCGTCCGCCGTTTTTTCCGCCTCGCGTGTGATCGGGTGCGTCCCATACGAGCGGCCTACTTCTCCTCGTCCACGAGCGCCACGACGCCGCCGTTGCCGCTGATCGCCGCGAGGGCCTGAAAGTACGTGTCGTAGGGCGTGCCGGTGGCGCTCTCGAGCATCACGACCCGCTTCTCCGGCACGCGGGCCGGCAGGTCGAGGGCAGCCAGCCGCTCCTCGAGAGCCGGAAACGTCACTGGCGCGTCATTGAAAAAAACCTCGCCGCCGCGCAGGTTCACAATTGGAGTCTTCTCCGACTGAGCCTGCGCCGACTTGTCGCCCGACGGCATCTCGGTCGTGATCGCCTGCAAGCGTACGAGCGTTGTGGCCACGAGGAAGTAGATGATGAGAAGAAAAGCGATATCGGAAAACGAATCGGTGGGGATGCCACCTTCCCGCCTCTTCTTCTCTCCGCGTCGTGCCATGTCGCTATGTCAGTGAGTGAGGATTGAGCCGACGTCGTGGCACGAAGCCACGGCGTTTGAGCGGGCGAAGGCCATGGATGGCTTCGCCCGCGTGGAGTCAGTGCGCCGTGAGGATGTACTCGACGAGTTCGGCGGAGGTCTCGTCGATCTCGAGCTCGATGCCGTCGCTCCACCGGCTGAACAGACTCTGCGGGATCACTGCCCCCAGCGCGATGAGCAGGCCAGCAGCCGTCGTGATGAGTGCCTCGGCGATACCGCTGGCAACCGCGCCTCCGCCACCCCCCGAGCTTCCGGCTTGGGCGAGGCCGGCGAACGACGCGATCATGCCCGTCACCGTGCCGGTCATGCCCAGGAGCGGCGCGGCGGTGCCGACGGTCGTGAGCACGTCGAGCCGGTTGTTCACGGCGCTCATCGCCTGTGCCGACGCATCCTGCATGACTTCGCCGACGACCAGCCGCATCGTCTCGGCGTTCTCCCCCTTGGCCTTCAGATGGGAGTACGACCGCAGGCCCGCGAGCATCACGGCAGCGACCGGTCCACGCGATGTCTCGCAATCTTCAATGGCCGCTGAGATGCTGCCTTTCTTCAGATGGGCGAGCACCTTCGCACGGAGGGATTTGATATCGACCTTTCCGTTCTGGCGGAACGCCACCCAGCGGTCGAAGACTACGGCCAGCGCGGCAAGGCTACACAGGACGAGCGGGATCATCAGCACGCCGCCCTTAATGAGCGTTTCAATCATGATTCAAGAGCTCTCGGGGGAAGGTGAACAAGCAGAGTGGGTAGGGGAGGGTGAGACGCTGCGGCCCCGGCTCAGGTCGGGGCGCCGAGGCAGTGGAGGATATGAAGAGCCTCGCGTGGCTTGAACGCAAGGCGGTTGAAACGGAGGGAGTCACCCGGCTCGATCACGACGTCGCCGGTGGCGTAATCGTAGCGGCTGCCGCGACAGGCTGTGCGGGCGACGCTCGCGACATGATGGCGGCGACCCGCGACGACCACGACCACGCGATCCTCGGTGATGCAGAGCCAGACGGGAGCCTTCTTGAGCCAAGAGCCGGCATCGACCCGGGTGTCGCTTTGCAGGCAGAGCAAGGGATCGGTGTCGCTGCCCGTCTCGGCGCAATAAAGCTTTCGAACGCGAGGAGGCATGTCAATCACCTGGTGTAGGAAAAGATTTTTGATCCGATCTCCGCGCAAAACACTCTGGACGCCTTTACCATGCCTGCACCTACTGAAGACTATCATCGTCGCCACGAAGCCAGCAGATCCGATGGAATACACCCGTTTAGAAATCCAAACTCTGCACCGCCGATTCCACGGTCAGTCTGGCTTCACTGACAGAGCTGCTGTCCGAATCCATTTCTTCGTCGCACGATCCAAAACGGCAGTGAACACGTCATCGCCGCGCTCGTGAATGTAGCTGATCCGCAACGCTATCGCAAGCGACTTAGCACTAAGCGATAGGCCCATCTCCTCTGACTTTCTCAGATTCAGCGGCAGTCTCTCGCCGTCCACTCCGCGCATCGTGAACTCTGTTTCAATAATCCTGTTCGCGAAGATTCGTCGGCGAATGCCCTCACTGTGCAGGCCCAGTAGCGCGGCCTCCTGTTTCGCATCGGCTTCGTATAACCCACGAACAAATCCTTCGGGGTCAGCTCCGGTGTACAACGGCTCCTCTATCCTGAACCGCGTCAGTCGAATT
>CAYZHH010000220.1:1008-6545 GCA_964478275.1 uncultured Candidatus Kuenenia sp. | reverse complement strand
GGGAGGGGCTATTCCTTCAGGTCGAGCGGGAGGGGGAACACGCCGGTGCGTGGCGACTGCTTGCCCAGACCCGCGGAAGGCCGGAGCTTGGTGAGCGGATCGTGCTCGTCGATCGCGAGGGCCACGATGCCGCGGAAGTCACCCTTGTGGGGCGAGCGACTGGTGGCGCGTGGATCGCGCGGGCCCATGGCGATGAGCGTGCCGAGGCCGTGCTTGCCCGCGTGGGTCGCGTGCCGCTCCCCGGCTATATCCGGGGCGGCGCGGATGAGCCCGGCGATGTCGAGCGGTATCAGACGGTCTTCGCCCGCGCGAGCGGATCGGCGGCGGCACCGACGGCGGGCCTGCACTTCACGGAGGAGCTCCTCGCGGCGATCGCTGCTCGCGGCATCGCCCGTGCCTCGGTCACGCTCCACGTGGGGCTCGACACGTTTCGGCCGATCACGTCCGAGCGGCTCGACGATCATCCGATGCACACGGAATGGTGTGAATGCCCGCCAGACACTGCGGCGGCGGTGAACGAGGCCCGCGCCCGTGGTGGCCGCGTCGTGGCGATCGGCACGACCGCCGTTCGCACACTCGAGACCGCGGCCCGTGGAGCCCCGCCCGGCGCCGCGATCACGGCGTGCACTGGCCCCACAGACCTTTTCATTCGTCCGGGGCATCGCTTCCGCGCAGTGGATTGCGTGCTCACCAATTTTCACATGCCGCGGACGACGCTCATGGTCCTCGTGAGCACCTTCGCCAGCCGAGACCTCATCGCTCGGGCCTACGCCGAGGCGATCCGCGAGCGATACCGCTTCCTGAGCTACGGCGACGCTATGCTGCTGCTGTAGTACCATGAAAGGGGAGAACCGCTGGCATGATCGAAATCAAGTACACGGGCGACGCCCTCTGGGAAAGGATTGAACGAGCCGTGGACATCGTGAAAGACCGGCTGCGGCGGGTCTCGCGGTCGCTCAATGCCGCGAACGTTCCCTATGCCGTGATTGGTGGCAATGCCGTCCAGCACTGGGTGTCTCAGGTCGACGAGTCGGTCGTGCGGAACACACGCGACGTCGACATCATCCTGAACGAGTACGATCTGGAACGTGCGATCGAGGCGCTCTCGTCCGAAGGCTTTTTCTATCGACGGAGCGCCGGCGTGACGATGTTTTTGGACGGCCCGGACGCCAAAGCCCGCGACGCCGTCCATGTGATCTTCGCCGGCAAGAAAGTGCGGGACGAGTATCCCGAGCCAGTTCCTTCGATCGATGAGGCTGATTGGATCGGGGACGCACGGACGCTGCCGTTCGAGCAGCTCGTGAAGATGAAGTTGACGTCATTCCGGCGCAAAGATCAGGTTCACCTCTTGGACATGATTTCGATCGGCATCATTGACCAAACATGGCCCGCTCGATTTTCGCCAGTGCTCCGTGCGCGGCTGGAGGAGTTGCTCGCCGACCCCGATGGCTGAACGGCGAGGCCTGCTGGGGCGACTGCCGTCATACCGGCGTTTCTGATACCTTCTCGGCATGTCCTTCCCAGACGAACACGTGCTTGTGGTGCCGCGGGCGCTCTTTGACCGAGCCGGTGCCTTTCAAGGTTTTTGCGGCGACACGGCGTCGTACCTGCCGCTCCTGCTCGACCCGACGTATACGTCGTGGCGACCTCGGGCGAGCGTCGAAGATGATCCGAGTTACAAGCAGTTGATTCCATACTGTGTGCTGGCCTGGCGGGACGCCCACGGCAAGCCGCAGTACTTCGCCTACACCCGCGGTGGCGGTCAGAGCGAGGCCCGCCTCCGTGCCAAGCGGTCGGTCGGCATCGGTGGGCATATCTCGAGCACGGACGGCGATTATGGCGACGACACCAGCTACGACGCCGGCATGCGTCGGGAGCTTGCCGAGGAGGTCGCCATCGAGGGCGACTGGCAAGCCCGCTGCGTGGGGCTCATCAATGACGATTCCAACTCGGTGGGCCAGGTGCATCTCGGGATCGTGCATGTGCTCGACGTCGAGCAGCCCGACGTGACGCCGCGCGAGAGCGAAATCGTTGGCTGCGGATTCGAGTCGCTCGAGTCGCTTCTTGCCGATCGCGAGCGGTTCGAAACCTGGTCACAGATCACGCTCGACGCCCTCGCCGCGGGCCTCGTCGATCGGTAGCCTCCCATGGACGGCCTGATTTACCTCGACAATCACGCTACCACGCGGCTCGATCCCCGCGTGCTCGAGGCGATGATGCCCTGGCTGACGGATCGTTACGCCAACGCTGGGAGTACGACGCATGAGGCCGGCCGCGAGGCGCGGGACGCCGTCGAAGCGGCCCGCGACTTGTTTGCGGGGTCGATCGGAGCTACGCCCCGAGAGATCGTGTTTACGAGTGGTGCGACCGAGAGCACGAATATCGCGATCCTGGGCACGGCCAAACGGATCTCGCGGCTTGCGAACCACGACGCTCGTGGGCACATCATCCTCGCCGCGACGGACCACTCTGCCACGATCGATCCGGCCGAGGTCCTCGAGCGGGAAGGGTGTGCGGTCACGCGGCTGCCGGTTGTGACGCAGGAAGCCAGTGACGGAGTGCCCGGCCGCGTCTGCCCGGAAACATTCCGTGCGGCGATTCGCCCCGACACGTTTTTGGTGTCGTTGCTCCTCGCCAATAACGAGATAGGCGTCATTCAGAATGTGACGCAGCTTGCGAGCATCGCCCATGACGCAGGAGCAGTCGTCCACGTTGACTGCGCCCAGGCGCTCGGGCGGATGCCCGTGGACGTTGACGCCATCGCCGCAGATCTCGCCAGCTTCTCGGCGCACAAGTTTCATGGACCCAAGGGAAGCGGCGCCCTCTTCGTGCGCCGCCGTGGGCGACCGGTCCGCGTCGAGCCGCTCGTCTACGGCGGCGGCCAGGAACGAGGTATGCGAAGTGGCACGCTCGACATACCCGGGATCGTTGGCCTTGCCGAAGCGGCTCGGCTCGCCGTCGAAGGCCTCGCCACCGAGGCTCCGCGGATGCGTTGCCTGAGAGATCGTCTCTGGAAGCTCCTCGCAGCCGGTATCGATGGTCTCGAGATCAACGGTCCGCCGCTCGATCTCAATGCCCCCGATGGCACGCCCGTGCGGCTGGTCAACAATCTCAACGTGCATGTTCCGGGAGTGGACGGCCAAACGCTTCTGGCAACACTTTCCGCTGAGGGGCTCGCGGTCTCCTCCGGCAGCGCCTGCTCGTCCGAGAACCCGCGGCCGAGTCACGTCCTGATGGCCCTCGGCCGAGACCACGACCAGGCCCGCGCGAGCCTGCGCTTTGGCCTGTCCCGATTCACGACCGAGGCAGAGATCGACCGCGGTGCCGAACTGATCGTGGCCGGTGTCGCCCGTCTGCGATCGTGCGCGTAGACCCCTGCATACTCAACGGCATAGAAGCCCCTCGCGAGAGCGATGGGCCGCCGGGTTCGTTATTTGGGCCACCCCGCTCGCGATGGCAAACGGGATGGCTTTCGCTCCGCCGCCCCACGGCTATCGCCATGGGGTTCTATACGGTCCGGGCCGGTTGAGCACCTCACCTTTGCCTTTTCGTGGTGGACCGCTAAACTTTTCACATAGTCGGCTGTGAATTGTCGATCCATTCGAGTCCAGCCCCCATCCCGCACGCCAGGAGAACCCTCGCCATGTCCATCATGCTCACGGAAAAGGCTGCCTCGGAAGTCAAGAAGATCATCACCGAGCAGCAGTTGGCCCCCGAGACGGTGCTTCGAGTGGGCGTGGCCGGCGGCGGCTGCAGTGGTTTTTCGTACTCCCTCGGGTTCGACACGCAGTTCGATGCGGCAGCCGACTCCGTGAAGGAACAGCACGGCATCAAGGTCGTCGTCGATAAGAAGAGTGATCTCTTCCTGGACGGCACCACGCTTGATTTCCACGACGCTATCGACAAGCGGGGATTCACGTTCAACAATCCCCACGCCAAAAAGAGCTGCGGCTGCGGCAGTTCATTCCAGGCCTGAGCGGTCCGAGAGGGCTCCCGGGCAAGATGGCGGAGGGCCGGTTGACCCGGTAGATCGTGTGGCGGCATCGGCCGGCAAGGTTCATATCGTCGGCATCGGTGACGACGGCGTTGAAGGCATGACGGGTCAGGCCCGCCGGCTCATTGAAGAGTCCGAGGTGCTCGTCGGTCCAGATTCCTGTGCCGGACTTTTGCCGGTAGGGCTACGAAGTCGTCTCGAGGCTGTGAGCGGCCTCGAGGAGCTGGTCGAGCGGATCGAAGCGTCGCGCGGCCGCCGAATGGTCGTGCTGGCATCGGGCGACCCGCTCTTCTATGGCACCGCCCGCTATGTCTGCGCGAAGCTTGGCAAGGATCGTTTCGAGGTCGTCCCGCATGTCAGCAGCATGCAATTGGCATTCGCCCGCGTGAAAGAGTCGTGGGAAGAGGCTTTTCTTGCGAATCTCGCGGGGCAGTCGATCGAGCGAGTGATCGACCGCATCCGCACGAGCGAGACGGCTGGGCTTTTTACGAGCGACCAGTGGCCCCCGGCCGCGGTGGCCCGCGCCCTCATCGACCATGGCATCGACTCGTTTCAGGCGTATGTCTGCGAGAACCTCGGCTCACCCGACGAGCGGGTTACCCAGGGGAGCCTGGCCGACATCGCGAAGGAGTCGTTCGGCCCGCTCAATGTGATGATCCTGGTCCGCAAGTCCAAGGCGCCGGAAGCTCCCGGGCAGGTGGGCACGCGGCTTTTTGGCAATCCCGACGAGTGTTTTCTTCAGTCGCGACCCAAGCGCGGCTTGCTCACGCCCGCGGAGGTGCGCTCGCTCGCGCTCGCCGAGTTGGGACTGAGGCCCACGAGCATCGTGTGGGATGTCGGCGCTGGCTCGGGCTCGGTGGGCCTCGAGGCGGCACGTCTCGCGCGGGACGGCAAGGTCTTTGCGATCGAGATGGATCCCGATGATCACACGCTCATTCTCGAAAATGCATCCCGCCTCGGCGTGACCAACCTCGAGGCGGTGCTCGGCAGGGCCCCCGAAGCGTGGTCGGTGCTGCCGGATCCAGACGCGATCTACGTGGGAGGCAGCGGGCGGGATGTCGCGATGCTCGTGGAAGCAGCCTGGGAGCGGCTCACGGCTGGCGGGCGGCTTGTCACAGCCTGTCACTCGATCGAGAGTCTCGCCTCTGTCCACACGCTCCTGCGCTCCCGCTCGGATGACGCATCCTACTGGATGGTCAACATCGCCCGCGGCTACGAACAGCTCGACCGGATCCGTTTCGAAGCCATCAATCCCGTCTTCTTGATCGCAGCCGCCAAGCCAGTGCGGTAGCCCATGAACGCCCTGCCTGAGCCGCTCGATGTGATCGCAGTCGGTGCCCATCCCGATGACGTCGAGATCGGCTGCGGCGGAACGCTCGCCCTGCTGGCGTCGCAGGGACACCGCGTGGGCATCGTCGATCTCACCGATGGTGAGCCCACACCCCACTCCAGCGGGCCGGCCGAACGACTGGCCGAAGCGGCCGCTGCGGCGCGGGTGCTCGGCGTCGTGCATCGTGAGACGCTGCCGTTTCAGAACCGTCGG
>CAYZHH010000220.1:0-998 GCA_964478275.1 uncultured Candidatus Kuenenia sp. | reverse complement strand
TGCGTGTCGAGGTCGCAAAGATCTTTCGCCGATGGCGACCGCGGCTCGTACTCGGGCTCGGCGACAAAACGCCGCTGGCATCGCCCGACCATGCCCAGGCCGTGGCCATCACCGAGGCGGCGGTATTTTATTCGCGGCTCACGAAATGGGACGACACCTTTGCGGGGCTGCCCGTCCACACCGTGCCCCAGTTCATCACCTACTTTCTGTTCGCCGGTGTGCCGCAGGTGCCGCACGGTCACTCCCCGCTGGTCGTGGATATCACGGGCCACCTCGACACCAAACTCGAGGCGATCGCCTGCTACAAGAGCCAGTTCCCACCGGAAAAGGCCCATGTCTATTCGCGGGTGCGAGCGATGGCCGAGACGGTGGGGCTCATGGCCGGCTGCGGGGCTGGTGAAGTATTCGCCGGCACGCGATTGCCGCTGACGGCCGACCCGATGGCAATGTTGTTTCCGTCGCCGCGGGTGTGACGGCCACCCTCACGCTGGACTCTCAGGCTCGTCCTGGAAGTGTGGCCGGCCCCGGTAGAACACCGCGATCGGCACGAAGGCGATCGCGCCGGCCAACATGCAGCCGGTCCAGAACCAGTAATAGGCAGCCCCTTCCAGTGTCACGAGGCCGCCAACGCTGGTCTCACCATCGACCGTTGTCTCCGGTGACTCCCCGCGAGCCGCCCCCACCTCACGCCGGCCTTCGTCCCCCTTCATTTCGATGAGCCGCTTCTCCCGCCACGTGAGCGGTTTGCGCTTCATCCGAGCCGCCTCCTCGGGATCGGCCCGCACGACCGTCGCTGACACGACGATGTCGTCAGGCGTCAACGGCTCGCCATCGGGCCCGTCGGCGACGAGCCGGTAGCGGTCCCGTGTGATTCTCTGGTAGCGGATGGGATGGCCATAGGAGTCGGTGAGGCCGGAAATGAGCGTGCCCCCAGCCTCGGCAGCGGGAATCTCCTTGGCAGCGTCGAGCGTGGCCGAGGCGAAGAAGGAGGCGTCGAT
>CAYZHH010000219.1:0-6581 GCA_964478275.1 uncultured Candidatus Kuenenia sp. | reverse complement strand
CTCCCTTGCGAGGCCACAGGCCAAAAATCTTCGCGGCGTTGGTGCTCGCGACCGCGACGAACTGCTCGGGCGTGAGCCGATCCGTCTTGACGCCATGTGTCCACAGGAGCGTGACGCGATCTTCGATCGAGGGTATGCCGTTGGGGATTTTTGTGAAGTCGTGTTTGCCCATCGGCTTTTGGGTCGCGAAGTCGAACGGGGCGTGGTCAGTCGCGACGGTCTGGATGAGGCCGCTGGCGAGACCATCCCACAGGACGGCCTGGTTGGCGGCGTCTCGCAGTGGCGGCGACATCACATACTTTGCCCCCTCGAAGCCGGGCCGCTCGGCCCAGGTCTTGTCGAGGAGCAGATATTGAATGAGCGTTTCGACAAACACCTTCACACCCCGCTCGCGGGCAGCGACGGCGGCTTCGACCGCCTCACGGCAGGACGTGTGAACGATGTACACCGTCGCGCCGGTGAGTGCCGCGAAACTACAGAGGTGGTGAACGCCCTCGGCCTCTACGGCTGGGGGCCGGCTGTCGTGATGGGCATCGGTGCCCGTGCGTCCGGCGGCGAGCAGCTTCGCCTGAAGCTCGGCCACGAGCGTTTCGTTCTCGCAGTGTGCGGTCACGACGACGCCCAGTTCCTTGGCGAGTGAGAGCGTGTGCCAGAGCTCGGCGTCGTCCACGCCGAAGGCCCCTTTGTACGCAAGAAAAACTTTGAAGCTGCCGACGCCGGCGGCCACGATCGCGCGGAGCTGGGCTGCCGAGTCGGCATCGAACCGTGTGACGCCCATGTGGTACGAGTAATCGCAGCAGGCTTTTCCCTCGGGCTGCTTCTGCCAGAGGGCAAAGCCATCGGCGTGCGACATGTCACGGGGTGGGCAGATCATTTCAAAAATCGTCGTCGTGCCGCCGACGAGCGCGGCTTTGGTCGCCGTCTCGTAGTCGTCGCGGGCAAATGTGCCCATGAACGGCAGGTAGATGTGCGTATGCGGATCGATGAAGCCTGGAAAGACAGGCCTGCCTTCGGCGTCAATCACCTCCGCTCCCGCAGGCGGCCCGATCCCGCGGTCGATGCGGGCGATCGTGTCACCGTCGCAGAGGATATCGGCCGTGTAGCGGCTGTCCGCGTTGATGATGTCGGCATTCTTGATGAGGAGCGTCATGGGGCGGCTTCCTGGGGCCACGTGAGTTTCTGGCCGTCTGCGAGAAGGCGGCATTCGAGCGCGTGGTAATCAATATCTTGGATCGCGGTGCCAGCGTCGATCGCGATGGCTGCGGCAGTGCCGGCGCTCTGGCCGAGAATCATGAACACCGGCTCCATGCGGATCGAGCCATAGGCGACGTGCGATGCCGACAGGCAGACCGGTACAAGCAGATTCGTACATTCATCCCGCTTGGGCACGATCGATCGATAGGAGACTGGATAAGGCTGCTTGCATTGCTGGGAAAAGCCGCCCTCGTTACGGACGGTCGTGACACCGTTGTCATCCACGACCACCCGCTGGCAGAAGTGGGAATCCATGGGATAGGAGGCCAGGCCGACCGAGTCGTTCGCGGTGCGACTCCCTTCGCAATCGGCTTGTGTCACGACATACGTGGCGACCATGCGCCGCCCCTCGCGGACATAGAGCGCGTGCGGCCAGTGGCCGGTCGCTTTGAACTCTGCCGGATCGAGGCCGAACCGGTTGACCCGTTCGCGAAGCGACTCCGGCACCTGCGGGTCATTCGCCAGGAAGTACATCAGGCCCACCTGGTATGTCACGTGATTCTGAAAGATCGTTTCCCGGAGCGCGTAGAGCTCCTCGAGCGGCACGGGAAGGCCCCGGCGGGGAGCGGGCAGCTCGTCGAAGGAATCGGGCTCGAAGGTGCCATCGGGCCAGCAGTGGCTGCCGTCCACATAGTCGCTCGAGAAGCTTCCGGCGTTGTTACTGTCGCCGTTTCGCATCTGCACGGGGCCGTCGGTCATCGGCTTCGTGGTGTAGTTGAGCGTCCAGCGAATCTCTCGGGAGACATTCAGGAAACGTTCGAGGAGCGAATACCTCGTGGGGTCGTACTCGGGCGGCTTCGGAAACGGGATGCGATGTGCCGCGTTCGACAGCACCATCCGGAAGTTGAAGGCCTGCACCCGGGAGTCGCCTTGCCCAGGCTCGCCCGCTGGATCGCTCGCAATCTCGGGAAGGAGGCCCGACGCCGGATCGCTGGCGGTAACAAACGGACTGATCGGCAGACCGCAGAACTGATAAATACCCTTCCACGACACCGTCTGCCATTGGCCTGCAAGTGACTCGTTGAACGCCCCGCGGGGTTCGCGGCCGACGCGGTAGGAAACTGCCGCGGCAGCCAAAAGATCCCCTTCGTAGGTCGCATCGACAAACATTGACGCAACAAAAATCTCGCCCGTGAGCGTCGTGATCGACGCGATGCGGTCGCCCTTACGGTGGACGGCCGCCAGCGGCCGTATTTCGAGGACGGTCACCCCGGCTTCGCGGAGCATCTCGCGATATACCTCTTCGGCGCGGCCGGCTTTGAAGTCTTTGATCCCTCCGATGCGATCGTAGAAGGCTCGGGCGAGGCCGCCGATCGAATCGGCCTTGCCGATGTCGGTGGCGGTGAGCCCGCCGGAGGTCATGCCCCCGACGTGACGGTTGAGCGAGAGCAGAGCCGTCATCTTCCCCATGCTGGCTGCCTGGATCGCCGCCGTGACGCCCGCGGGCGTGCCCCCGTAGACCACAACGTCGTAGGAACGCCGGACAGGCTGAACCTTTTCTACCGGCTCGAGGTAACGCGGTCCCACCCATGCTTCGTCGGCTGCCTGGCCGAAGCACAGGGGCAGAACCATGAGCAGAGACGCGAGTGAAGCAAGGCGTCGGCCTCGGCGCGGCACGCAGTAAAACCTACCGATTCCTGTCATCGGTCGGCCCAGATGGTGCCCGTGCCCGAGCCAAACCACCGTGTCGTCGTCACTTTCTGCTGCGTGTAGAAGGCCACACTTTCGCGACCCTGGAGGTGGAGGTCGCCGAAGAACGACGCATGCCAGCCTGAGAACGGAAAGAACGCCATTGGGGCTGGGACACCGATATTGATCCCCACCATGCCGGCCTGAATCCGGTGGCGGAACTCGCGGGCCGCCTTCCCGCTAGCCGTGAAGATGGCGGCGCCGTTGCCGTAGGGGGACGAGTTGGCAAGCTCGATGGCGGCGTCGAGGTTGTCCATGCGCACGACATTGAGCACCGGCCCAAACACCTCTTCGGTCATCGTCGCCATGCCGGGCTGCACATGATCGAGGACGGTAGGGCCAAAATAAAAACCGCCGGGGGCTTCGGCGACGCGGGTCGTGCGACCGTCGGTGAGGGGCTTTGCTCCTGCATCGGCTGCCTGCGTGACGAGGGTGGAGACCCGCTCGCGGTGTTCCCGCGTGATCACCGGGCCCATCTGGGCGGCGGGATCGCGATCGGTGGGGCCGACCTTGAGTCGCGAGACGATGTTCACGAGCTCGGGCAGCACCGTATCTGCGGCCTTGCCCACCACGATCGCCGTGGAGCCGGCCATGCACCGCTCGCCGGCGCAGCCGAAGGCGGCCTCCATGAGGCCTGTTGCGGTCGGAGCAACGTCGGCGTCGGGCATGATCAGGACAAAATTCTTGGCGCCGCCGGCGGCCTGCACTCGCTTACCACGGGCACAGCCTCGGGCGTGGATGTCGCGGGCGATGGGCGTCGATCCGACAAACGAGATCGCCTTCACAAGCGGGTGGTCGATGATCGCATCGACCACCTCACGGCCACCGTGGACCACGTTGAGCACGCCCGGCGGGAGACCGGCCTCGAGGGCGAGGGCCGCGATCATGTTGGACGTCAGCGGCACCTTCTCGCTGGGCTTGAGGATGAACGTATTGCCGCACGCGATCGCGATCGGCCACATCCAGAGCGGCACCATCGCCGGAAAGTTGAAGGGCGTGATGCCTGCCACGACACCGAGCGGCTGGCGGATGGCGTCGCAGTCGATACCACGGGCCACGTTCTCCAGCGATTCTCCCATCAAGAGGCTCGGCGCCCCGCAGGCATACTCGATGTTCTCGAGGCCACGTCGAACATCGCCCCGCGCCTCGGCGGGCGTTTTTCCATGTTCGCGGGTGACGGTCCTCGCCAGGTCATCAAAACGATCCTCGAGCATCACCTTGAGGCGAAACAGAATCCGCGCCCGCTCGACTGGTGGCGTTTCCATCCATGCGGGAAACGCAGCGGCGGCTGCCTGCACCGCTTCATCGAGGATGGCTGCATCGCAGAGCGGTGTCTCGGCGATGGCCTCGCCCACGGAAGGGTTAAAGACCGGCGTCGTGGGGACACCAGTCACGGTCCTCCATGTACCGCCAATGAGCACGGGAACCGGATCGAGATGCGACATGGCGAGGGGCACTCAGAGATGCGACGGGGTGACAACGCGATATGGTCGTGAACGCCCGCAGTCTACTCGACGTCGGCCGTGGTAGTCGTCGCATACCCGCAGCCAGCGGGGCGACATCCTCTCATTCCGAGAGTCAGCTCAGGAGCATTCGGGCGAGGGCGAGGTAGATCGTGAGCGTGACCATGTCGGTCGCGGCGAGGGCCACCGGGCCAGCTGCCACCTGCGGCTCGCGGGCGAAGAGCCGAAGCAGGTTGGGCATGGCTGCGCCGATGACCGCCGCGCAGGCCACGCCGCCGGTGATGCCGCCAAGGAGAGCCACGGCCACGGCCACGTGACCGAGCCAGGCGAGAGCCACGATGGCGACGGCCGCGGCGCTCGCCCCGCCGAGCATGACGCCTGTGAGCGATTCGTGTCGCAGCGTGCCGACGATCGTGGCAAGCGTTGGTCGCCGGCCGTGGAGCCGCTGAAGCGCGATGCTCACGGACTGGATCGCCACGCTCTCGGCGAGCGCGAGTACCACCGGCACGAAGAGGGCGAGCGCCACCGCCTTCTCGAGCTCGGCCTGATACAGACCCGAGACAAAGGCCGCTGCGATGCCGCCGGCGATGTTGGCAAGAAGCCAGGGGAACCGGCTCTTGAAGGCTGCCACGGGAGACCGGGCCTGCGAGTCTTCAAAGTGGACGCCGATGAGCTGAAAGAGGTCGTCGAGCTCCTCGCGGCGGTCCACGTCGGCCAGCTCGTCGGTGTAGAGGTCAACATCCACGATCCCCAGCATCCGCCGTTCGTCATCGACCACAGGAAACGCAAGGAACTTGTGAAGCAGAAAAAACTCGCAGGCGTCGAGCACGGTGGCCGAGGCGTGGATCGTGATGGTTCGCGTGACCATGATGTCGCGAATGGGAGTGGAATCGGCCGAGAGAAGGAGCCGCCTCGTGGGTACCACGCCCTGGAGGCGGCCATCGCCATCGAGGACATAGAAGTAGACAATACGCCCGTTCGGCGGTGCGGCACGCGCGGCGGCAATGGCCTCGCCCACAGTGTGATCGGCCGCGAGCCGGGCGAAGTCGTCCCGCATATGCCGCGTGACGGGGTCGCCCAGGTGTGAGGCTGTAGGGGAGGGAGCGGGCATAGCGGGTCGTCAGGCTGAGGGCGGGGCAAGAGCGCGTTGCACAAACACGTCGGCAGCAATCTTCGCTTCCGAGAGAAGGGTGTAGCTGTCGGATACGGCGTGGATCCGGCGGGCCAGGGCAGCGTCAAAGCACCGGAGCACCAGCCGCAGCGGCCGGCCGCCCCGCCGAGCCTCGGCGACTGACTGGGCGGCGAGGCCGATTTCGAGATTGAGCGCGTCGTTGCTCGTGCAGGCGACAAGCGCCCTGGCGTGCTCGATACCCGCGCGGTGGAGAATCACCGCACGTGTCGCGTCTCCCACGATCACCGGGCAGCGGGGGTTGGTCTCGCGGTGGAGCTCATCATCGGCCTGCGGGTCGACCACCACCACGCGCGTGCCGCGGCTGGAGAGATCCCGAGCCACGGCCATGCCGACCGATCCGAGGCCGCAGACGACCACGTGGTTTCGCAGCCATCGGGCGCGGAGCTCGTTGCGGAGATGGTCCGCGGTTCCCGTCACTACGAAGACCGCCAGCAGAGAGGCTGTGACCGCAATGAGCAACACGCCCGCAAACATCAGCACGACGCCGAAGAGCTTCAGCCAGCCCGGCGCCTGGTGGAGATTGATGTCGCCGAACCCAACCGTGGTGACGACCGTCGTCGCGAAGTAGGTCGCATCAATCCAGGTGAGACCCATGGAGAGACGAAAGACGACGATCGCGGTGGCATAAAATCCAAGAAGTACGAGCGGGATGGCCACATACTCCAAGCGCACGGGCCGCCGCGGGTAGCGGGCCCGGCGTCCGGCTGGTCGCGTACGTTCGTTGCTCGACGGGGCCGACAGGGCGGCCTCGACGAAGGCGGGTGCGGCCAAGTCGGCCGGTGCGAGGGCCGCAGCGATTCCGAAGTCAGCCTCGAATCGCCGCGAGAGCCGCGGTTGCGAGTGCCGCATCACGACGCGAACGCCGGGAGCTTCGCCACGGATTTCGAGAGCCGCCTCTAAATTGTTGACGTCGCTGGCCGTGGTGAGCACGACTGCGGATGCGTCGCGGATCGCAGCATCGCGCCGTGCGGCGAGCGCGAGAA
>CAYZHH010000218.1:3342-6653 GCA_964478275.1 uncultured Candidatus Kuenenia sp. | reverse complement strand
TCCTCCTTGGGGGGCTGATGGGGGGGGGATGGAGAGCGGGGCCGACGCCGCGGGTCGTACCGTGCTGGTACGGTCTGCGGCACCGGCTCTCAATTTTCTGACCGGACCGCCGGACATCGGCAGATCAGGCTGGTTGTCTCGAATCATGTTCGGAGTGGCCATCCACTCCACCTCGTTTCGCCAGGGTGCCAAGAATTTTGTTGTCATCGGTTGTGTCCCGCTGCGGTCAGGCCGCCTGCGCGGCTCCTTCGATGCCCACGGTCGCGAACACTTCGAGCCGCGGCTCATCCATCACGTCGTCTTCAGACAGCACGCGAACGTCGGGGAGATGGCGTGCGAGCGACTCACGGACCGACCGCCGCGCGCCAGCGGGCACAAGCAGAACTGGCCGCCCTCCGCGCTCAATCGCGACGCGGGTCGCTCTGCGGATATCGGCGACGAGCCTTGCAGCTGGCTTTGCCGCCCCCTGCCCTTCCGTCCGAAGGGTGACAAGCCCGCCGCCAGCGAGCCGGACCGCGGTGAGCCTGCCATGTGGATCTCGCGCCCGACGGCAGATGACTCCTGCCAGTCGGCGTCGCACGATCTCGGCGAGCTGCCACGGTTCGGCCGCTTCGGCGGCGTGATCAGACATGATCTCCAGCAATTCGGCGAGCGGCCGGATCGGCGCACCGTCCCGAAGGAGGCACTGAAGGGTTCGCTGAATGCGAGCGATCGAGAGGACGCCCGGAACAACCTGCTCGACAAGCGCAGGCTGAGTGGTGCGAAGCGACTCGACGAGCCTGTTCACCGCTTCTCGCGAAAGGAGTCGATCGGCATGCCGCCGGACGGCGGCCTCGAGGCCGCGAGCGACGGCAGCGGCGGCGTCACAGACGATGCCGCCGCGAAGCCCTATCGTCTCGGCTCGGGCCTCACCCATCCAGGCAGCGCTGCGGCCGGTCAGCGGATCGACCGTAGACTGGCCCTCGGGCATGCGTTCGCCGAGAGGCGGGATCACAAGGCAGCTTGCCGCGGGTAGCTCGCACTCGGAAACCACATCGCCCGCGATCGAGATGCGATAGCAGCGGTCCGCGAGGCGCAGATCGTCGCGGAACGACACGGCTGGCAGGACGAGTCCCAAGTCACCGGCAAGCGTTGTCCGCAAGGATTCGACCAGTGGCGGGAGCGTCGGATCATGGCCCGCGACGAGCCCCACGAGCGCTCCACCGAGCTCGACCAGAATCCGCTCCTCGGCTACCGGATCGCCCTCGATGGGGGATGGCGCCGATCGCCGCCCGGGCTTACCCCCAGGCTGTGGCCGATGAGCAATGGTGGTCGATGAGCCACTGGTTGGATGGGTTTCGAAGCTGCCATCGGAGGCTTGTCGACGAGAGGTCACGACTGCCGCAGCAGCCATGAGGACCGCCATTCCAGCCAGCGGCAGAAACGGCAGTCCAGAGACCGACAGAATGGCGAGGAACACCGCGGTGATCGCGAGTACATGCGGTTTCGACGTGAGCTGCTTACACAGTTCGGAAGGCAGATCGACCGCCTGGCTCGACCGCGACAGGAGGAGCCCCGTGGCGACCGACACGAGGAGCGAGGGCACGGCGCTTGCCAGGCCGTCGCCGATGGTCAGAAGCGAGTAGACCCCCATCGCCTTTTCGGCCGACATGCCATGCTGAAGCACGCCGACCGCCATGCCACCGATGAGGTTCACGAGCGTAATGACGACGCTCGCCACCGCTTCCCCGCGGACGAACCGGCTCGCGCCATCCATGGCGGAGAAGAAATCAGCTTGTTGCTGGAGGTCGTACCGGGCCTCGCGTGCCTGCTCCCGTGATAGCGATCCTGCCTGCACCTCAGCATCGATCGCCATCTGACGTCCCGGGAGCCCGTCGAGTGCAAACCGGGCAGCCACTTCGCTCGTTCGCGTCGAACCGGCCGTGATGACGACAAACTGCACAACGGCGATGATCGCGAACACGACGCCGCCCACGAAGAGGTCGTTGGCCGCCACGAAGCTCCCGAACGAGGCCACGATCTCACCGGCCGCGGTGGGCCCGTCAAGGGCGGCGCGGGAGAGGATGAGTCTCGTTGTTGAGATGTTGAGCACGAGCCGGACGAGCGTGGCCCCGAGGAGGAACGTCGGGAAGACGGCCATTTCCATGGGGGTGCGGGCTGCGATGGCCCCAAGCAGCGCGAGCACCGAAACGGTCAGGTTCGCGGCCAACAGGAAGTCCACGATCCCAGCTGGCACCGGCGCGAGAACCACGCCCACGGCCAGCAGAATGGCGATCGGAATCGCATAGTCAGCGACGTGCGCGGCGAGAGGCCGGCGAAGGGCGACAGCGTTTCCGAACGATTGGGCCATGCGAGTGGACAGCCGCGCGACACGCGGCCAAACCAGTGAATGAAGTCGGCCGAGTCTTCGGCCGTGGAGGTGGGACCGTAGCGGTTCGGTGCTTGGCGGTCCAGACCGCTCCCGCGGATGGAAACCTGGTAAAATTGGCAGCTTCATCCCTGGATTTTACGATGCACTTCGATCGCTTCGGCCTGGCCTTCGATCACCCCGACAACTGGCGGGTGGAGACTGATGATTCCGAGGAGCGGTATGCCGCCGTCACCGTCTACTCGCCCAACGGAGCCTTTTGGGCGGTGAGCGGCCATGCATCGGGAGGAGATCCCGCGACGCTTGCGAAGGCAGTCGTCGATCAGATGCGGGACGAATACCGTGATCTCGATTGCGAGCCGGGCAAAGAGACCATCGCTGGTCATTCGCTCGCCGGCTTCGACCTCAACTTCTACTGCCTCGATCTCACAAACACCGCCCAGATTCGGACGATCGCGACGCCGGACGCCATCTACCTGATCCTCTGCCAGTCTGACGACCGTGAGTGGGACCACGTCGCGCCGGTGTTTGAAGCAATGACGACGAGCTTTGTTGGGGCGATTGCAGACTGACCAACGCGCCACGCTCGCCCGGCGGCTCGCGGAAAGCCGGCAGCCCCCTTCTGCCGTCCCTCATCAATGGGGACAAGCGGCGGGACTTCATGTCGCCACACCCGAGCGACGTGCCTAAGATCCGCGAGCCAACCGGGCCTCCGCGCGGGTTCCACCTCCCGCAGTGCCAGAAATCCTATGCATGCCGCGTGCCAAGGTCTGACCCATCGCGAAAACATGGGCGGCCACGCTCGCGGCGGCGGATCGTGACGGCTGGGGCATCTAGGACAGCCCCATCCGCCACGCAGGTATCCCATTTTTACAAGACCCCCGGGCGGACAATCCGCACGACTCGACCGGGCATTGAAGAATTTTCCACGCGGCATGTGCCT
>CAYZHH010000218.1:0-3242 GCA_964478275.1 uncultured Candidatus Kuenenia sp. | reverse complement strand
GGGGATCGCACCCCATAGAAGCCCCTCACGGCAGTGAGGGGATCGCACCCGGGATCGCAGTTGGGATGCGCAGCCACGCGACCCACCATCTCACGGCTATCGCCGCGGGCTCTGATCGCGAGGGGCACGGTTTAGCGATGCGCTCCAAGCCGCTCGTAGAGTGCTTCATGGCCGGCCGCCATCGCGTCAGCCGAGTGACGTGCGCGGGCGAGCGCGTGCCCATGACGGCCGCACGCGGAGGCGAGGGCCGGGTCGTCGGCAAGCGTGGCGATGATCCGAGCGAGGTCGGCAGGATCACGCGGAGCATGCAGAAGCCCTGCCCTTCCGCCGTCGAGAAGCTCAGGCAGTGCGCCATGGTTGGATGCCACAACCGGAAGGCCTGCCGCAAGTGCCTCGATTACGGAGAGGCCCTTCGCCTCGGGATGCGCCGTGGGCAGCGCGAAGATGTCGATCTCGTTCAACAAGGAAAGCTTTCCCTCGCGGTCCACCTGCCCACGCCATGTGAAACGGTCCGCGACGCCAAGCTCATCCGCGAGCGCCAGGCAGCCAGCCAGATAGGTTCGCTCTGCTTCGATCATCGCTCCGGCAGCGACCACGGCAACATCCCGTTCGCGTGCGAGAATCGCCAGCGCCCGCACGAGGCAGTCGAGCCCCTTCTCGGGGCATGCCCGCGCGAGATAACCCACGACAAGCCTGCCGCCACGCGTCTTCCGGCGGGCGATGAGGTCGGGCGGCTCAGGAGGGAATACCGTGAGATCGACGCCGTGCGGCACGACGCTCACCTGGCTGGACGCCAGGCCCATCCGCTCCGTCATGAAGTCAGCGAAGAAGTGGTTGAAGGCGACGAAGTGATCAACCTCGGCAGCGCGAACGCGGAGCAACTCCCACACTCGACTGCGGTGTGGCTCCGGGAGCTGATCGATGAAGACATCCTCCCCCGACAGGCTCGCAACAATCTTCGCGCCCGTGGCCCGGCGGATCTCGGAGGCCAGCCCTGTGAGGAGCACGTTGGCGAGATGGACGACAGCAGGCTGCTGCTCGCTCGCGAGCCAGCGGCCCAGCTTCCGCACCTCCTTCCGTTGTCGGCCGTGCTCTCCCTCGAGCGTCGAGACGGTGAGTGGCCCGAGGTCGGCCGGACGGGCCGAGCCGGTCCGTGATGAAAGCCACCCGAGGAGTCGTTGTGAGTCGAGCGGACGGTCGAGAAATCCTGGGGTGTACCGCAGCAGTGGCACATGCTCTTGGAGCCAGACATTCACGCCCCCCATGACGACGTGATCGATCGCCACGTTCTCCTCGTCGGTGGTCGTCGGCACGAAGGCCGGCACGAGGATGGCATCCCGGCCGCGTGCCACGAGCGCCCGCACGAGCGCGTTGTCGTGAAGGCACGAGCCACAGATCCGGCCCCCCGCCCCGGCGGTGATATGAACGATCCGCATGGAAACAGGGACGGGAGTCATTTCCCGGCCGCCTGAGGCGGCGGCACGGCCTTCGCCGACTCCGCCGGCAACGGTGCTTCGCAAAAATCACTCCCGTCCCTATTTTTTCCCAGAGAGAGCACGACCAGGGCGAGATCGGCCGGTGTGATCCCACTCACACGGCCCGCCTGACCGAGTGTTCGCGGTCGAATCCGCGTAAGCTGCTCGCGGGCTTCGGCTCGCAGGTGACGCACCGCAGCGTAGTCAAAGCCTTCGGGGATCAGTCGCTCCTGGAGCCGTCGCTGCCGATCGATCCGCCCGCGGTCGAGGGCCAGATAACCCGCGTACCGGATGTCGGTGACGACCTGCGTGGCCGCGTTGCGGGAGACACTCGCGAGCGCGGGCAGTGCCGTCACCGCGTCCTCCCAGGTAAAGTCGGGCCGCTTGAGGAGGTCGGCGAGCGACGTGCCGCTCACACGGTGCGCCGCGAGTGCTGCCTGAGTGGCCTCGATCTCGATGAGCTTCGCAGCAAGTCGCGCTGCCCGTGACGGTTCGGCAAGCCCAAATGAGACAGCCAGCGGCGTGAGCCGTCGGTCGGCGTTGTCGTGGCGGAGGGCGAGGCGGTGTTCCGCGCGGCTCGTGAACATCCGATAGGGCTCGTCCACGCCACGGGTGACGAGGTCATCGATGAGCACACCGATATAGGCTTGGTCGCGGTCGAGCACGAGCCCCTCACGCCCCGCGACCGCGAGCGCTGCATTTACGCCGGCTACGATCCCCTGGGCGGCCGCTTCCTCATACCCCGTCGTACCGTTGACTTGGCCGGCCAGATAGAGCCCGCAGACAGCCTTGCTCGCGAGTGTGGCCGTGAGCTGGTCAGGTGGGCAGTAGTCGTATTCGACGGCGTAGCCGTACCGCATGATCCGGGCCCGTTCGAGGCCAGGCACGAGCCGGATCATTTCATCTTGGACGTCGCGAGGAAGACTCGTCGAGATTCCGTTGACGTATATCTCGCGGGTGTGACGCCCCTCGGGTTCGAGAAAGAGCTGATGGCTCTCGCGGTCGGCGAACCGTACGACTTTGTCCTCGATACTCGGGCAGTAGCGGGGCCCGCGCGACTCGATCTGCCCCGTGAACATTGGGGCACGATGGAGATTCGCCCGAATGAGGTCGTGGATGGCGGGGGTGGTCCGCGTGATCCAGCACACAAGTTGGTCGCGATCGATGCGATCGGTCAGAAACGAAAAAGGTTGTGGCTCGGGATCGCCTGGCTGCTCCTCGAGCGCGGCAAAGTCGATGCCGGTAGCGGCGAGGCGGCAGGGCGTGCCGGTCTTGAAGCGGTCGATGCGGATGCCTGCCGCCGCAAGCGAGCGGCTCACTCCCGACGTCGTTCCCTCTCCGGCCCGGCCCCCGGCGGTTGTCGCCTCGCCGGTGTGCATGATGGCCTGGAGGAACGTGCCGGTGGTCAGCACGACCGCGGTCGCGCGGTACTCGGCATCACCCCGAACGCGGACGCCGGTGATCCGCTGGCGCGGCGCAGTGGGGCTGCTTGCGACCAACGACTCAACGAGAAAATCTTCTACCGTCTCTTGCCGGAGGTCGAGATTCGGCGTCTCCTCGACGAGTCGCTTCACCTCCATCTGATAGAGCTTCTTGTCGGCCTGGGCCCGAGGCCCGTGCATGGCTGGGCCCTTCGAGCGATTGAGCACGCGGTATTGGATGCCCGTGGCGTCGATCGCCCGCCCCATGATCCCGCCGAGGGCATCGACCTCCCGGACGAGCTGCGCCTTGCCCACGCCGCCGATCGCCGGATTGCAGCTCATCTGG
>CAYZHH010000217.1:0-6684 GCA_964478275.1 uncultured Candidatus Kuenenia sp. | reverse complement strand
AGGATCATCACTCTCACTTCAAGTTATTGCGGGGCTCACGGAAGTGGGCTGCGTCTCTCTTTCTACTCGGCTTCGGAGCCTGGACCTTCACCCTGGTCGCGGATGAGACCCCCATACCACCCACTCCTTATGAGGAGACCCCCGCGGGGGACGAGGCGGGAGAGGCGAACAACGACTGGCCCGTCGGCGATGAAGGGCACACCGCGAGCCTTCTGGACGACGGCACCATTCTGCTCGTTGGAGGAGACGGCTCCAACGGGAACCCCTCCGCCCAATCCGGCGCAGCTCTCGATCAGCTCGGTCGCGCTGTCCACCCCCGGTCCGGTTGGTGGAAGCTCGATCGTGACCATCACCCCCCGGGTGGCCAATGGCGGGACGCCTCGAGCCACCGCCAGAACGGTCTCCGTCAGCCTCGGGACGACCCGGACGGGCTCCGCGGCCGCCAGCTGCACGTCTACCTCGAGCGCTCAGGACATCGCCGGCGGCATCGACAAGACTCTCACCCACAGCTGTACGGTGACCGGCAGCGGTACGGTGATCTTCAACGCCAGCGCTTCCGGCACATATGACAATGCAGGATCGACAGTGAGCGCCGGTCCGACGGGCTCGAGCGCATTTGCCGTGGACAGCACAGCCCCGGTGCTCAGCCTTCCGTCCAACATCACGGCTGAAGCGACGGGTCCGACCAGGGCCGTTGAGAGCTTCACCGCCACCGCCACCGCCACCGATGCCGTGGACGGGAGCGTCGCGGTCACCTGCGCCCCGACTTCCGGGTCGCTGTTCTCGCTGGACCAGATCACGACCGTGGTCTGCTCGGCCACCGACGGCCATGGAAACACCGCCACCGCCGGCTTTACGGTGAAGGTGGAGGACACGACCGCCCCGACGCTCTCGCTGCCAGCAAACATCGCAGTCAGTGCCACCAGCGCGGTCGGGGGGACGGTGACTTATGCGTCGTCCGCCTCGGACGTGGTCGACGGAAGCGTGACCCCGGTGTGCAGCCCGGCGTCCGGCTCGAGCTTCCCGATCGGCACGACCCAGGTCACCTGCACGGCGACCGACACGCATGGCAACATCGCCACTGGCACATTCACCGTGTCGGTGATCTACGCCTGGTCGAACTACCTGTCGCCCAACCTGGATGGAAGCACCTCCAAGAACCAGAGCAGCACGTTGCCGGTGAAGTTCAAGCTGAGCGGCGGCAGCGCGGGGATCTTCAATGCGAAGGGCTACCTGTGGCTGTCCTACTCCAGCAACGGGACCTGGAGCACGGAGATCGCAGCCACCGCCAGCGGCTCATCGAACACCGGCAACCTGTACCGCTACGACAGCACGGAGGGGCAGTACATCTACAACCTGACCCTCAAGCCGCTCGCAAAGGGAACCTGGCGGCTTCGCACCGACCTCGGCGACGGGGTGGTCCGCACGGTCACGTTCACCGTCAAGTAGGCAACTGAAGGCAGGTCGGCGCAAAGGGGCCCGCTCTTCTGCGTATTCCAATGAAGCCGACCTGCATATTCTGCTTAGGCCCGCCCGCATTTCTGCCGATCTCATAGACGGTCTTTTCCGTCGGAGGTCGGATCCCATGATGCTCGTCTCTCCTCACAGCCTCGGTTCCATCCTTCTCGAGTACCAGCTCGTCTCTGAGCCACAGCTCAAAGAGGCGCTGGACGGTCAGAAGGCACGCCATACCCGCCTCGGCGAGACCCTGGTCGCCCTCGGGTACCTCACCGAGGACACGCTGACCTGGTGCCTGGCCAATCAGCTCAACATCCCGTGCATCCCCAGCATCGATACCCGTCCTGAGGTCCAGGATCGGGCGATGCTCGATCGGATTGGCCGTGAGCTGGCCTGGCGCTACCACGTGGTGCCCCTGCTGTGGGGGGGGGAGGAGCTGACCTTCGCCACCGACGACCCCCTCGATCCGGACCTGGCCCTTCTCCAGCAGCGGCTCCAGGTCACGCTCAATGTGGCCGTGGCGCCGGCATCGGAGGTACACGGGGCGCTCGCGGAGCTCTTCGGGCCGGATCCCCGTCTGGATCCGATGCTCGAGGCCGTTGTCGAGAGTCCCCCGCCACTCGAGGCCGTCTCTCGATTTCTGGAGAGCCTGCCAGGGGAGGGGGCACGGCGGGCGGTGCTCGAGGTGCGGGCCCGCCGCACGTCCAATTTCCGTTGGCGGCATGCCGCCGACTGGTCCCGCACAATGGCCGGCGCCTGGTTTCTTCGACGTGGCTTGTTCGCACCCGACGATCTCCCTCACCTCATGGGCCGTGAGCTTGCCGAGGAAGGCCTGCAAGAGTTCTCTCCGGGGTCGTGGGTGGCCTCAATGTGCGGGGCTCTTCCGCAAGATAGTCGGCTCGCCCTCTCGCTCATCGAGTCGAAGACCTACCTTCGGAATCAACTTCTTCGTGACTCAGACTGGGCAAGCATGGATCATGGCGTCGAGCTGAGAACACCTCTCGTGGATGCCTGGCTCCTCGCCGAGCTGGCTCCCGTGCTCAAGGAGATAGGGGGAGTTCCGGGCAAAGGAGTCCTGGCCGCCACGCCGCAGACTCCTCTTCCTGCCGACGTCGTCCACCGTCGGAAGACGGGATTTGCGATCCCAATCAAGCGGTGGCTCGAGGACCGTGGACGGGCGGCATGTGGCGGAGGCTCCAGCAATGGCTGGGCTCGGTATGTCGCGACCCACTATGCAGAGGCCGTCGCATGAATACTGCCACCCGTCCCGAGTGGAAGCCGGGCTCGGCCCCTGTCGCTGTTGTCATGATCAGCCTCAATGAAGGGCACAACATGGAGGCGGTCCTGGCCAATCTTGCTGGCTGGGCCCAGGAAGTGTTCCTCGTTGACAGCTTCAGCGTAGACGAGACGGTCGATATCGCCCTCCGGCACGGGGTTCATGTGGTCCAGCGTCCGTTTCGTGGTTTTGGCGACCAATGGAATTTTGCCCTTCGCGAGCTGCCAATTACTTCGCCCTGGACGATGAAACTCGATCCCGATGAGCGGCTCGACACAAGGCTCAAAGACTCACTCGCAGCCGTCATGCAGAAGAACAATCCCGACGTGACCGGTATCTCGGTCGTGCGACGGTTGTGGTTTATGGGACGCCGCATGGGCGTTCGCCAACGTCTCCTCCGCATGTGGCGCACGGGGACGGCTGTTTTCACCAACGTTTCCGTCAATGAACACCCCATCGTGACGGGCACGATCGTGGATGCCGCGGGCGAGCTCATTCACTACGACAGCCCCGATCTCGATCACTGGTTTGAGAAGCAGAATCGATACTCGACGGCCGAAGCGATCATCGCCTATCGAAAAACGGCGATTTCGGGGCATGCGAGGATCTTCGGCACGACCTTCGAGCGGCGCATGTGGATCAAGCGAAACTACTACTCGATCCCATTCGGATCCCTGTGGCTGTTCTTGTACTACTTGATTGGCCAGGGTGCCTGGCGAGCAGGTCGCGTCGGTCGCATCTGGAGTCATCTCCGCTGCGACATCATGCGATATCGAAACTATAAGCGGTTTGAAATGACGCTGACGGGGCGTGAGCCCCTGCCCCTGCCGCGTGGCATGGGTGTGGCGGATTCTCGCGTGCAGCAGTTTGAGTGACCCAACCGCTTCGCATGATCGATGGCCACGGCTTTGTTGACAGGGCGCGACTGCGAGTGCCTGCCGTGACCATGTATCGGGTTGTCCTCGCATGCCTGTTCGGACTTCGTGCAGCGACGTCTGTCGCGGAGTTTGCCGCGCCGGTCGCCGTGTTTGAGCTTGGAGAACATTGTGGCGACCAGCACGCGCCCCAGGCCGTGTCGTTCCCGATCACCGCGGAGGAGGGGCGGCTCCATGAGGGACGCTTTGTCGTGCGCGGGCCCAGCGGAGCGACGCCAGCGCAGCTGACGGATCTCGAGTATTGGCCGGGCTCACGCTCCATTCGATCGGCAAGGGCCTGGATTGCCACCGGCCTGCGGCCTTCCGAAGTCAAGCGGTTCGAGGTCCATGCCACGGAGGCGGCCGGTGCCGCGGATGCGGCTCCGGCAGAGGCGGATGTCGTCGTGCAGGAGAGCGACGGTGTTGTGGAGATTGCCACCGAAGGGTGTGGGTTTCGGTTTCCCGTTGGCCGCGTCGCGTTTGATCCGCCGGCGCGATCGGCCGACGTGCCAGGGCCCGTGCAGGCGTACCGTCTCGCGGACGGCGTGTGGAGTGGTGGCAGTGAGATGTATGGGGAGAAGCGACTCGTCGGGTACGAAGCGGAGATCGTGAGCCGCGGACCGATCGTCGGGGAAATGCAATGCCGCTATGCGTACGAGGACGGCACGGCCATGACGCTTCGCGTGCGACTCACGTCAGGAGCTCAGCAGGCCACATGGTTCATGGATGTCACGCCCGTCGATCGAGCGGCGGTGACCCGTCAGGTCACGGAGTCTGCATCGCAGGTCGATCCGCTCAGCCCAGGGCAGGATGTGGCTGCAAACGGTTGGCGGCTCATGCTCGGTGTCGGAAGCGAAGCGCTCGGGATCCGCGTTACGCCCGAGTTTGGGGAGAACCGCTGGGGGAAACATGAGTTTGTCGATGGGAGTTGGCGGGATGAGCCGGTCCATGTCAAACCGCACCAGGAGCCGGTGGGCCTTCTCGTCAATCTCGTGCCCTGGAAGGACTGGTGGGACAGCAGCACCACGACCACGCTCATGTTCCTGTCGGCCCGAGGAGCCCCGCTCTTTTCGATGACTGCCGAAGATGCAGGCGCCTGGGTCGAGCCTGCTGCCCCGGGCACATGGGCTCCGTGGGCCAATCGGCGGATGCGAGACAAATGGCTGCCGGTTGTGAAGGGGAACGATGGCGGTGTGTTCGTGCAGATCTCACTCGCCAGTGGCAGCCGGCGCTGGCGATGCGGAACGCCCGAGGTTGGGCCGCCGCAGGAACTCGATCGGGTGAAAGACTTGGTTCTCGCGTGGCAGGAAAAACCCCATGCCCACCCCCGGCTCTACATGGATCGGCGGATGCTCGAAGCCGCGCGTCGCCAGCGTGTGGACGAGGCTCGGGTGCGGAGCCTGGTGGCGGCGGCCGGTGCGCCTCAGCCGGAGCCACACCAATCCGACGGCGCGGCCCTCGGCGTCTGGCTTCTGACGGGGGATCGTCGGATCGCTGAACGCGTCAGGCTGGTGCAGCGACTCGAACATCACCTCGCGCTCAACGGCACATTCGATCGGATGCGTGGCACATACCTCCTGTGCGGACTCTACGACGGCGTCTTGGGATCTGACCTCCTCACCGAAAAAGCGAGGCGACTGGCCCGCGCTCGACTGGCCCGCTTGGCCTACTTGCTTGCAACTCCCGACACGTGGTCGATGGAACGGGGCTACTGCTCAGGCAACCTCAACATGAGCATCGCCCATGTGCTCAACCAGGGCATGATCGGCTGCACCCTTGGCGACCATCCCCAGGCAGCGGAATGGGTGAAGACGGGGCTTGCCATGCTCGAGCAGTCGCTTGCCGACACCGTGGGGCCCGACGGCGAGTGGCCAGAGAGCCCGGCACACTATGCCCATGTGAGCGTGAGCGCGCTCCTTCCGCTGGCGATCGCAGCCCGCAACGGAGGCTTTGCCGACTATGTCGCCGATCCACGCATGAAGAAGCTGATGCTGTTTCTTGCGAAGCACTACACGCCTCCCGATCCGCGGCCGACGGAAGACGGCGCCGTTGGCGTGAGCGTGCTCCCGCCCGTTGGCCGTGGTGGCGCCCGTGGCCGCAACGGCTTGCCAGGCGTGATGGCGCGGGCGATGGCCTCGGCAGACGCGGAATACGCCTCGGCCCAGCAGTGGGTCTGGGCCCGCGCCGGCTTTCCACGAAACATCCCCGATTCCCGCCTGGGGGGCTGGGAGCAGGTCTATCTCGACGAATCATTGCCAGCCAAAACGCCCGCCTGGTCGCTTGATCTCTTTCGGCAGTCGGGGGCGATCCTCCGCCACGCCTTTGGAACGAGGGATGAATGGTGGGTGTACCTCATGGCCTCCACCATCGATGGGTATCCGTCCGAGAACGGCGGCCTCCCGCTCGTGTTCGCCCGCGGCGCCCCGATCATTGCTCGGTTCTCGGGCGGGTATGCCGAGCGGGAGGAGCTTTTCATCAATCGCGTGTTGCCCACGCGGCCGAGGGGAGATAGCGCGTTTCGCCTGGCACACTTCATGCACGATGGAAAGCCCGAGTCGCTTACGGCTTCGGGCATGCCGCAGGCCGACTATGCCGAGGGGCTTTTCACGATTGGGAAGCCCCGCTTTACGTCGCATGAAGATTCCGCACACGACCGCATGCAGAAGATCCCTGAGTGGCCGGCGGGGCCACCGGCCTCGGATGCCGACATGACATGGCGCCGCCAGATCCTGCTGGCGAAGGATTCCAACTCGCCCGACGGAACCCTCTACATCCGCGACTCGGTCACCGGGAAGCAGCCCTCGATGTGGCAGATGTGGATGCTCTCCGACGGCATAAGCTCGCTCGATTCGGATTCTCGGCCGGGGCCTCGGCCCGCGAACGCCAACAACAATCCAGGCGATGCTCCTCGTGTCCTCGAGGGGGATCGATTTCTCGCCACGGGCCAATTCGGCGTGGACACGGAAATCTTCATTGCCGAGCCGACGGCCACTCCGCGATCAACGCTCCGCTGGGGGCGCTCCTACGACTACACAC
>CAYZHH010000216.1:0-6687 GCA_964478275.1 uncultured Candidatus Kuenenia sp. | reverse complement strand
GGGCATGACCGTGCAACGATTGTTGCCAACGCCGCGTGGTCGGCCGGCGCCGCGTGCCTGCTCGTCGCGCTCCTCACGGCAGCACGCGGGGTGATCCGCGAAGTGCTTGGTGAGGTGGCATCGGTTCGTCCTCCCAAAGCCCGCCGGGAGCGGCCGCGGGCGGCAGCCGCTCCTGAGGTCGTCGAGAACACGGATGACCATGATGAAGATCGGCAGGACGCCGATGAGCTCGCATCCGAACCCGAGAACGACGACGCAGCCATGGCCGATTTTGGGGACGGTTTTGATGGCGGGCAGAGGCGGATGTCGAAGGCTGAACGTCGTCGACTGAAAAAACTCGCCCGCATGAACGGCCAGGCGGCATAATGCCTCGTTTCGGAGGCTGCCCTGGATGACTGTCCGCACCCGCTTCGCACCAAGTCCGACCGGCTACCTTCACATTGGCGGGGTGAGGACGGCCCTCTTCAATTGGCTTTTTGCTCGGCAGCACGGGGGGCAGTTCATCCTGCGGATCGACGATACCGACGTGGCCCGCAACGTCGATGAGGCGCTGCAGCCGATTCTCGATGGCCTCCAGTGGCTCGGCATCGACTGGGACGAAGGGCCGGGCGTGGGCGGCCCGTATGCTCCGTACTTTCAATCGCAACGCGCCGACCAACACCGTGCCGCTGCGGAGTGGCTGCTCGCCTCGGGGCATGCCTACCGCGACTTCGCGACGCCGGAAGAGCTCGACGAGGAACGCAAGGCGGCCCAGGCTGCTGGGAAAGCCTTCCTCTATAGCCGACGGTTCGCCGCGTTCGACGAGGCCACCGCAGCCCGCTTCGTGGCGGAGGGCCGCAAGGGGGTCGTCCGCCTGAAGATGCCCCGCGAAGGATCGCTTGTCATCGACGACGCGGTTCGAGGGCGCGTCGAGTTTGCCTGGGAGCGCGAACAGGATCATGTCGTTCAGCGGGCCGACGGTTCCTGTCTCTACCACTTGGCAAGTGTCGTTGATGATCACGACCTTGCGATTACGCACGTCATCCGTGCGGAGGAGCATCTCTCGAACACACCGCGCCAGGCGTTCATCGCGATGAGCCTCGGTTACGATCTCCCAGCCTATGCCCACCTGCCCCTCGTGGCGGAGCCCGGCAGCCGTACAAAACTCTCCAAGCGAAAGCTCGCTCAGTATCTTAAGAACCAGGATTTTCGACGGGTGATGGAGCACGGCCAGGGGATCGCGTCGCGGATCGGCATGGCTGCCGATGCCGACACGTTCAACCCTGTGATTGTCGATTTTTACCGAGCCGTGGGATACCTCCCCTGGGCGATCGACAATTACCTGGCGCTCCTGGGCTGGTCGTACGACGACAAGACCGAGTTTTTCTCACGCGAGGAGCTCATCGAGAAGTTTTCGCTCGCGCGTATCAATTCGTCCCCCGCCAGCTTCGACCCCAAGAAACTTTGGTCGGTTCAGGATCACTATGCAGCGACGCTCTCCACCGATGAGAAGCTTGCCCGCATGCTGCCGTACGTCGTGCAGGCTGGCCTCGTTGCGGACCCACCCACGGCAGACCAGGCCGCGACCGTCCGCCGCGTGATCGAGGCTTCGGGCGACCGGCTCAAGGTGTCCGGCGATATTCTCACCTATGCCGACTTCTTCCTCGTCGAGGAGCCCGACTTCGATGCCGAGGCCGTGGCCAAGCGGCTGGCCAAGCCGGGCGTGCGGCAGCACCTCGAGGCGTTTGCCGTGGCGCTTCGGGCGACCGAGTCCTTCGAGACGGGGCCGCTCGAAGAGGCCCTCAAGGCGACGGCCGAGGCGGTGGGGGTGAAGGTGGGCGACCTCGTTCATCCCGTACGTGTCGCCATCACCGGGCGGAGCGTTGGCCCGGGCCTCTATGACTGCCTGGCGATCCTGGGCCGCGAGGCATCGCTTCGGCGACTCGCCCGCGCGCTGCCGCTCTGCGGCTGATGCGATTGCCGCGGTGAGTCCTGGCCCGCGGTGGACGGCCCGCGGAGTGGCCCCTACATTCGCGGCCATCGAACGATTGCCCTCCGAGAGAACCCCATGCCGCTGCTCGTTGTTGGAAGTGTCGCCCTCGACTGTGTTGAGACCCCCACCGCGAGCCGCGATGACGTGCTCGGCGGATCGGCTGTGTTTTTCTCGTACGCGGCCAGCTTCTTCACGCCGGTGAAAGTGATCGGCACCGTTGGCGAAGACTGGCCGACCGCACACACCCGGTTTCTCGAGGAGCGGAACATCGACACGTCGGGCATCGAGACGATTCCGGGTGGCAAGACGTTTCGCTGGCGGGGGCGGTACCTGCCCAACATGAACGACCGCGAGACGCTGGAGGTGCATCTCAACGTCTTTGGGGAGTTCAAGCCTCGGCTAGCCGCTCACCACCGTGATGCCAAGTTTGTGTTCCTCGGCAACGCCTCACCGGTCACGCAGCTTTCGGTCCTCGATCAAGTGCCGAACGCCTCACTCACCGTGGCCGACACGATGGATCTCTGGATCAACATCCAGCGGGACGAGCTCCAGGAGCTGCTTCGCCGTGTGGATGGCCTGGTCCTCAACGATGCCGAGGCCAAGCTCCTCGCGGAAGACGAGAATCTTGTGCGGGCGGGCCATGCCATCCGCAAGATGGGTCCGAAGTTCGTGGTCATCAAGAAGGGTGAGCACGGGGCGATGTTCTTCAGCGAGCATGAGATGTACGTCATGCCCGCCTACCCCACTCCTCAGGTGCTCGACCCCACAGGGGCCGGCGACAGCTTTGCGGGCGGCATGATGGGGCATCTCGCGGCGCTCGGCCGCTTCGACCCGCAGACCCTCAAGGAAGCGCTTGCCTACGGCGTGATCACGGCGAGCTTCACGGTCGAAGACTTCAGCCTCGACCGGCTCGCGAGCATCGGCCGCCACGATCTGGACCGCCGGCTCGGCGAGTATCGGCAAATGCTGATGTTCTGACTTCACGGCCGTCGCCGCCATCCTGGCTGCGCTTGCAAACAACGCCGGCTCTACGGCACGGGCCACCCCTCGCGGAAGCTCCTGGAGTCGGCTAGCGCTCCCACGTCCAGTGGCGAGTGAACACGATGATGCCCGTCCGACAGTGGGTCGGGCTCGGGTGGCAGAAGAAGCCGTTGCCACCTTGCGGATGGAGCATTGGCCGTCCTATCCTTTCTCGAGCGCGTTGCGACATGTCGAGCCTGCCGGTTTCATGGAGTTGTTCCGGACGGAACCGTCTGAATCATCGCAGGCCGAGTAGGGCTTGCATTGCAGGAGGCATCGCGGGACGGGGTGAGAGCTTCTCCGCATGGGAACAGGCTGCCGCTTTCAGGCTTGCCTTGCCTCGGGGCCGTGCTGAGCATGCGGCGTTGCCGTTCGCGATCAATGACCGAAACGTATCGTCGGAGTGTTTCACCATGACGCTGGCTCGCTTGCCGCTCCGCCCCCTTCTCGTCGCGTGCCTTCTCCCGAAGGCCGTGATCGCGCTCACCGCCGGGCTGCTGCTCACGGCCTCGTCCGTGTTCGCTCAAGACATTCCGCTGGAAGACGAGAAGGGGAAAGAGCAGCTCATCGGGCTCGGTCCCATCGGAGCCCGAGTACTGACCGGTGATCTCACGGGAGACACCTTCACTTCCGACAGCCGTGCCAATGCCGGTACGGTCAAATTCATCCACTCCGGCTCAGCGGCCGCTGGAAAACTCTTGCTCGAGGACAAGATCGTCGGGGTTGACGGAAGCCCCTTTCAAAACGATTTCAGCCGTCGCATGGCTCAGGCGATCGACCACGCCGAAGGAGGCACAGGCACCTTGACGCTCACAATCGAGCGCGGCGGCCGGACAATCTCGGTGCCGTTCACCGTGAAGCGGATCGGCAGTTTCGGTTCCCACTATCCGTATCGTTGCAAGAAGTCCGATGTCATTCTCGAGTCGGCTTGCGACTGGTTGGCACGCCATGTCGATGCCTCGGGGAGACTCGAAGAGGGCGGATACATTGTCAACAGCGCCGTGGGCGGGCTGGCGTTGCTCGGCACGGGAAACTCCAAGTACAACGACATCACGAAGCGGCTGGCGGGCACGCTCGTCAGGTACTTCAGCGACGGGAGCGGCGGTGAGAACGGCAAGGATACGGCACGTGTGGACGCGTTTTGGCCCGGCTCGGGCCTGAGCACGTGGCAGGTTACCTATGGGGCGATTTTCCTGAGCGAGTACTACCTCGCCACCGGCGACGCGAGCGTTCTCCCGACGCTCCAGCGATTGAATTTCAACATCGAAAAGCGGCAATTTCACCAGACGCCCAAGCATGTTCTCGAGGCCCGAAAGTCGACCGAAGAAGTGCCACCGTATTGGTTCGGGCACGACGTGATCAGCGCCGTACCGAGCTATACCAATCTGGGGGTCAATACCGCGAATGCCGTCCTGGGATGGCAACTGCTGTCCGAATGCGGCGTGGCCATCGATCGCAAGAACTTCGAGCAAACACGTGACTACATCGAGATTGCCGGCCCTGACGGCGACATGCGGTACGCGGGGGTACCGAATCAGACCAGTCGCGACGGCGAGTCGATCGGTCGCACCGGCGTCCTCGGCGTCGCCTATGCCCTGTGCGAAGATCGGCGTGAGCACGCGACCAAAATTGCCCGGGTGCTCGGCGAGCTCGAGGCCGAACACTACCTGCACTCGCACGCGTCGTCGGCCATGGGCAAGGCATGGGCGACGCTCGCACTCGCGACGCTCGATCCGAAGGCGTTTCGCGTCGCCATGGACCGATACCGTTACGACTACAACCTCATTCGCCTTTCCGATGGGAGTTTTGCGGCCAATCCGAAGTCGCACTTCCAATCCAAAGGCAATCCGGATTTTTCATACGGTCGCAAATGGACGACCGCGTTCAACGCGCTGATTTTCGCTTTGCCGAGGGGCCACCTTCGTATCACCGGGCGGCACCGGCTCATTCCGGCAGGCATCGACCTGACGTCGGTCTCGCCGTCGGTCGCGCGACTCTGCGACACCGTCCGCAGTCAGCCGACCGCGACCGTGGCGCACCTCAAGAAGATCATCGCTCTCAAGAAGACCGCGACCGCTGGCGACCTGGCAGCACTCGAAGCGCTCGAAGCGAATCTCATGAAGCCCGTGAACACCGGCTTGGCCCGACTGGAGTCTCTCTCGAGGAGCGGTGATGTTGTTCAGTTGGATTCAGAGACGAAACTTTTTCGAACCAGGTTCGGCGGACTGGACGTCGTGAAAGAAAAGACGGCGCAGTACGCCAAGGACATGCTTCGGGAACCCTGGGCGACAGAATTACAGGCGGGCAAAAAATATCATGCGATCTTGGCGGGCCTGCGTCGTGGCAAAGGCGACGCCGGCGCGGAGCAATTGAAGGAGTTTGCCGAGCGGTACCCTGACTCGCTGTACGGCAAGTGGGCGAGTGAGATGGCAGACGAATTCCAGTCCACCGGGGTCATCAAAGAGCCGGAACTGGACCCGCCCGCTGGGCCCGACCAGGCCCCCTGATGAACGCCGCACGTGGTCCACCGTTGTGCCGGACCCGCGGGTTCGTGGTGACGTGCCCGGCGCGGGTGCGAGTTCGCGATTGAAGCGTGCCTATCGCGAAGGCGATGGAACGGAGCTTGATCGCCAGAATTCCCCGACCTCACGGGCGTTCAACCTGTTCCACTCTCGGCACTCGACCCTCGGCCGGCGTCAATTCACCAAGAATCACTGCCTGGTGAGTCGTTTGTTCGGCTGGTTGACATAGTCATGCGTTCGAAGGAAGCCATGGCCGTCGTCCACGTGCAAGCAAGCCGGCTCCTGCTGGCCCACGCTGGCGCCCGGAAAATACTGGGGAAACCGCAATCTTGGCCGGTAGAGGCTATCTGAACAGGCGTCCAGAAAATCTGGTTGCCAAGCTGGTCGGAATCCGATAGTATACCCGCGTTCAGTGTGCGGATTCGTGGCAAACCGCTCGATTCATGGTGGTGACGCAACCACCCCGACGACGTGCCGGGACCGCTCAATTTCGCAGCGTATGGGAGGCAGTCGCCATGGTGACACTTACGGCAGGAGTGAATGGTCGAATGGGCAAAGAAAAGAAATCAAAGGGCGTGGAAGCCAAGGGCAAGCGAGGGGCGGTCGAGAAGGACCGAATGGCGTTCCTTCAGGAGAACACTGAGCTGCGGCATGCACTGGCTCAGATCGAGAAGACCTTCGGTGAAGGCGCGATCATGCCGCTCGGGGGCGACCACCACGTCCCGATCGAAGGGATTTCGACCGGCAGCCTGTCGGTCGATCTCGCACTCGGCGGGAAGGGACTGCCTCGGGGGAGGGTCATCGAGATCTTCGGGCCCGAGTCGAGTGGGAAGACGACGATCGCGCTCCACGCGGTGGCCTCGGCCCAGCGGGCCGGTGGGATCGCTGCCTTCATCGACGCCGAGCATGCCCTCGACCCGAGCTGGGCCAGGAAGATCGGCATCTCGCTGGAGCAGCTTCTCGTGAGCCAGCCGACGAGTGGGGAAGAGGCACTTCAGATCGTCGAGATGCTCGTCAAGAGCAACGCGGTGGACATCATCGTGATCGACTCGGTGGCGGCGCTCGTGCCGCAGAAGGAGCTCGATGGGGACATCGGCGATGCGGCTGTTGGCATGCAGGCCCGTCTCATGAGCCAGGCGTTGCGGAAGCTCACCGGCGCCATTGCCAAGAGCA